>NZ_JBHMIN010000084.1:0-17390 GCF_048060215.1 Micromonospora sp. LOL_021
CCCACAACCACACCACACATGACAAGACGGCGGGCCCGGCATCCACGCCGGGCCCGCCACGGCGAGGTACCGTACGGTGAGGCGTGATCGGAAACGGCTCAGCTGACCTGGTGTCGGCGTGTCGAGTTGATAGGGCGTAGTGGATCAACCCCAGCGACAGCCTTCCTCAGGGATCAGCCGCCAGGGCAGCTACGACCGCCGCTGGTCGGGATGCACCGCGTGACTCGCGGCTCCGGCTCATTGTCGACCGGTGTCCAACCAATCAACGGAGTCCTGGCCGCCTGTCCTGCGACCGCGACAGCAAAGTAGATCAGCACCGCCCCCGCAAGAGACCCGAGGAAGTGGCGAATCCAGTATCGATCGCGGATCAGCCAGGCAAGCAACAACCCGACCGCAGGGAGCGCCAGGTTGAGCACCAGCGCTGTGGTCAGGACGGTGTCGGTGGTCGCACCGAACGCCTGTGCCTCCGCACGGGTCGCGAGGTAGGGCGACGACATACGTCGAATCATCCCGACGATGAGCAGGAACGGCACGCCGTAGAGCCAGCTGAAGAACAGAACGCCGAGTCCGACGCGCTTCATCGGGCGCCCTGCCAGACCACGCCGATCACTGCTACGGCAACGACACTGCCCAGTGCCGACAGGGTGCCGGCGACGATCGGGGAGGAGATCAGACGAGCAAGCAGACCGGTGACCGCCAGGGTGCAGACCAGCAGACCCGTGAGGACCGGACTGCCGAGGAGGACCAGCAGGGTGATCTCTTCTTGTGGTGTCAGGCAGCTGAAAATGGCCGAGCAGTCCGTGCGTGGTGCCGCAGGTATCCCTGACGATCCGACGAGAACCGCAGTGATCACGGTGGCATACCAGCCGAGCGCGACAACAAGGCTCAGCCCGAACGACGCTCGGCGTGGCGCATCGACGACATCCATGTACGGCAATCTGCCAGGAGCGTCAGGAGCAGTCATCCGTTGTCGTACTCAGTCGGCGAGTAGGTACCAGCCATCGATCATGTTCGGCGATCATCTCCGCCCGGATAATGAGCACCGTGGGCCTCGACGTACACAGCGACGACGGCTGCCGACTGTGGGGTGAGCGGTCCGGTACCGGTTCGCCGCTGGTCCTCTGTCACGGCGGTCCGGGTCTGTGGGACTACTTCGACCCGCTCGCCCGGCTCCTCGAAGATCAGGTCCGCGTCGTCCGGTGGGACCAACGCGGCTGCGGACGATCGGAGCGGCGCGGACCGTACACGGTCACCCGCTTCGTCGCCGACCTCGACGCGGTCCGTGACCAACTGGCCGGGCCACGAGTGGCCCTGCTCGGCCACTCGTGGGGTGCCCACCTGGCGTTGCGGTACGCCGTCGAACACCCCGATCGGGTCAGCCAGCTGGTCTACATCTCCGGGACCGGCATCGACTCCGGGCGGGGCTGGCATCCGCACTACGAGCGAAATCTGCGGCTGCGACTCGGGCGCCGACTGGACCGGTGGGAGGCTCTGGGCGCCCGCTCCCGTACCCCCGCCGAGGAACGTGAGTGGGCGATCCTGCAGTGGTCGGCCGACTTCGCCGATCAGGACACCGCGCTCAATCACGCCGAACACATGGCCACCCCGTGGCTGGGCATCAACTACGACTGCAGCCGAGCCATCAACGCCGAGGTCAAGCGGGAACTCGCGACCGACCTGCTCGGGGTCCACCTCGGTCGGGGCACCATCGTCGCCCGAATTTCCGGCGAACTGGCTGGCGGCGCTCGTCGCCACCCAGACGGTGGTCGCCGTCCAGACCGCCCTCACCGCCGCGCTGATCGCCTTCATCTTTCTTCGTGGCCATCGCGGGGATGCTACGTTCGTGGTGACCTGGGCACCACCGGCAGCGAACAGGCCCTCCTGAACGACGCAGTCCGGGCCGATCTCGGCGGCCGGGTGCACCACTGTGGCAGCCGGCAGGCCGTACCGGGCGATCGTCCCGGCGGTCTCGCGGCGCAGCTCGGACTGCCCGACGCCGAGGGCGACCTGGGTGGTGGCTGGCTGGTCGGCCAGCCACCGGGTCGGGCCGAGGAACGGAACACTGAGACGGTGCACCAGTTCCACGGTCGACCCGCCGGGATAGTCGTCGACGAACCCGAGCACCCGCCACCGGGGCCCGTGGGCGGCCAGGTCGTTCAGCAACCTGATCACGCCGTACATCTCGCGGCCCATCCCGCCCGCGCCCACGATCACCACGTCGGTCGTCAACGGTCGCTCCCTCGCCGGCCCGAAACGCCACCGCCCCCGTCAACTGAACCGGCGGGCGGTCGCGGAGGTGACGGCATCCGACGTCCCGCGACGGTACGCGCTCGGCGTGAACCCGAGCACCGTACGGAACTCGGTCGCCAGGTGGGCCTGGTCGGCGTACCCGAGTCGGGCCGCCAGCCCGGCCAGGTCGGTGGCCGGATCGGTCCGCAGCAACTGCGCCGCCTCCTGCAACCGTCGCCGACGGATCATCGTCAGCGGCGGCAGGCCGACGTGGCGGCGGGCCAACCGCTGCACCGTCCGGGTCGACACGTGCAGCCGGGCGGCGACGTCCTCGACCCTCAGCACCGCGTGGTCGGTGTCGACGAGCTCCGCCAGGGTGTTGGCCAGCAGCGCCTCCGGACCGGGCGGCCCGACCGTGGCGTTCAGCCAGTCAGCGAACGCCTCCACCGCACCGGCGTGCCGCTGCGACGCGTCGCCGACGCTGGTCATCGCCTCGACCACCGGCCGCCGCAGGTCGGACAGGTCAAACAGCCGGGAGGCGTCCCGCAACGCAGCGGGATCCGAGGTGAAGTGCGGCACCGCCGCCGGGCGCAGCAGCGCTCCGACCGCCCAGCCGGTGCCGGTCAGGTCCCGGTACGAGACCCGGGTCGTCGGGCCGGCCAGCTCCACCCCGTCCGGGCCGACGACCAGGTTGCAGGCGGGAAACGACAGGATCTGCTGCCGGGAGGTACGGCCCGACGCGATCTGCCACTCGGGGATCCAGAACCAGCGGACCAGCGACGCGACCTGCTCCGGCGGCGGCAGCCGGGCGAAGGTCGGCAGCCGGGCCGGGTACAGGATGCCGCGCTGCGCCGGGTCCACGGAAGCCAGGCTACGGCCTGCCACACCGGCGGGTTGCCGGCTGTCGCGAATCTCCAAGCCGCCGCGCTGGCACGCTGCCTAGGGTCGGGACATGTCCGACACCTTCGCGGCCGCCGACGGCCGATACACCACCAACGGTACGCCGCACGGCGTCACCAGCCTCACCCCGTTCCTGGCCGTTCCGGACGCACGCGGCGCTATCGCCTTCTACCGGGACGTGTTCGGGGCGCGGGTGGTTGACGTGACCGAGATGGGCGGCGCCGTCGTGCACGCGGTGCTCGACTTCGGCAACGGCCAACTGCAGCTCGGCGAGCCGTCCCCGGCGTACGGCCTGGTTGCCCCGCCGGCCGGCGACGAGGACTGCTATTCGATGGGGCTGTACTGCCCGGACGTCGACGCGACGCTCGCCCGTGCGGTCGCGGCCGGCGCGACGGTACGGGAGCCGGCGACGACCTTCGTCTCCGGTGACCGGTTCGCCAGCATCCGCGACCCGTACGGGGTGCGCTGGTCGACCATGACACGGGTCGAGGACCTGTCCGAGTCCGAAAGCGCCCGCCGGGTCGCCGAATGGGCCGCTCAGCGGGGCTGACGAACAGGCCGGTTGGCACGCCGCAATCTCAGCGCGGTGATAGCCGCCAAGGGCACACAGGCCACGAGGAGCGCTGCGGCGCCGAGGACAATGCGGCCCCGATTCGACGTTTCGGCCATCGTGTCGGTGACCCAGGCGTCGAGGTTGTCGGTGCGGGCGCTGAAGTCCGCTCCGGAGTGCGGACAGCCCGGTCCCGAGCTGACGACGGCCACCAGTTCGGCCGTTCCATCGGCTCGTTCGCGGAAGTATGGACCGCCGGAGTCGTGCGCGCACGGGCTGGTGTCCGGACGGGGTGCCCGACCGGAAGTCTCGATCAGGGTCTCGCCGACCGCCTCGACGATGAACTGACCGGTCTGCAGCCGCGTCGGGGCGACGATCGCATCGCCGTCGGTGACCAGTCCGTATCCGGTCAGCCGGAGCGTCTCGCCCACCGCCGGCGGCGTGGTGGCGATCTTCAGCGGCGTGATGCCGGTGACGGCGGTGCCGAGCTCGGCGAGGGCCACGTCGCTCGTCTCGGCCTGGCGCACCGCTATGACTTCGACTTCCTGTCCGCCCCCACTGTTCAGATCGGTGCGCCCGATCGTCGCGGTGGTACGACTGGCAACGGTGCGGCTCACCCAGCGGCCGTCGTCACCTCGGAAGCAGTGCCCGGCGGTGATCACCCAGCGTGGTGCGATCAGTGCCCCGGAGCACGAACTGTCCCGGGTGCCACCGTCGGCGGTGGGCAGCTCGGTCATGGTGAGCAGGACCGAGAACCGGTAGGCCCCGTCGGCTGCGTCCGCGCCGTACGCGATCGCCGCCGCGCTACGGGCCCCGATGGGAACGACAGCTGCAGCCACCAGGAAGATCACGAAAGAATTCAGCACATATCGTCGCAAAACTATCACCGGCACCTATGAGAAGCAACGTGGGATGGGATCATGCTTGCGGTCCGGTGGTCTGGAGAGCGTCAGCGACGCCCTTATACATCCTTTATCCGAGCTGTGCGAATCTGTCGGGTAGCCGGGACGGGGCAAGGGAAGGACACGGCGTGCGGGTGCTGGTGGCGGACGACGAGCGATTGCTGGCCGACATGGTCGGCGAAGGACTACGCCGGCTGTCGATGGCCGTCGACGTGGTCTACGACGGAGACGGGGCCCTGGAACGGCTTGGGGTCAACCGGTACGACGTGGCCGTCATCGACCGGGACATGCCGGGACACACCGGCGACGAGGTGTGCCGATCGGTCGTCGACTCCGGTGACGGCACCCGGGTGCTGCTGCTGACCGCAGCAGCCGGCATCCGCGACCGTGTCGAAGGTCTCGGCCTCGGTGCCGACGACTACCTGACCAAGCCGTTCGCGTTCGCCGAGCTCGTCGCCCGGGTCCAGGCTCTGTCCCGGCGCTCGGGCCCCGCGTTGCCGCCGGTGTTGGAGCGCAGCGGGATCGTCCTGGACGTCACGCGGCACACGGCCACCCGCGACGGTCGAGTGCTGTCGCTGTCACCGAAGGAGTTTGCCGTCCTGCACGTGCTGATGCGGGCGGGTGGTGGTGTCGTCAGCGCCGAGGACCTGCTGGAACAGGCCTGGGACGAGCACGCCGACCCGTTCACCAACTCGGTCCGCATGACCGTCATGACGCTGCGCCGCAAGCTGGATGAACCCGAGGTGATCCACACGGTGCCGCGTGTCGGATACCGACTCGGTCCATGAGTCCCCGGACACCGGCCCGACGAATCCTGCTGCTGTGTGGCGCACTCCTGCTCGCGGCCCAGGTCGCACCGCTGCTCGCCGGGCAGACACTCGCCTGGTGGCAGGCGTTCAGTACTGATTGGTGCGGTATTCCACCGGGGCAGGCACCGGACAGCGATACCCCGTTCATCTGCGTGCAGATGTTCCGGCGGCCCAGCATCCCCCGCGCGATCGCTCTCGCCGCCGCGCTGGCGGCCATGTTGGCCGCCGCGTACCCGATGGTGCGGTGGTGCCTGCGGCCGATCCGGGAGCTGACCGCCGGGATTGCGAACATCGGACCGATGAATCTGGGTCACCGGCTCCGCCCAGGTCCGGGCCGTTCCGAGCTGGCCGAGCTGGGCCGAGCGATCGACGAGATGATGGATCGGATAGCCGTCGGCTACGAAGCGCAACGCCGGTTCGCCGCGGACGCGTCCCATGAGCTGCGTACCCCGCTCGCCGTGCAACGGACACTGATCGAGGTCGGCATGGCCCGGACCCTGACCGCCGAGCAGTTCGAGCTCCTCACGACCCAGTTGCTTGCGACCAATGAGCGCAACGAGCGCCTCATCGAAGGGCTGCTGGTGCTCAGCGAGAGCGACCGCGGTCTGGTCGCCCGGACACCACAGCGGCTCGACCGGATCGTGGCCGCGGTGCTCGACGCTCAACAGGCGCGGGCCGCCGAAGCCGGGGTGACGATCACCAGCCGGCTCCAGCCCCGGGTGGTGCTCGGCGAGCAGGTGCTGCTGGAGCGGCTGGTCGCCAACCTTGTGCAGAATGCCGTGAAGTACAACCGGACCGACGGGGTCATCGAGGTGCAGGTCGGTGACGACCCCGCCCTGGTCGTGTCGAACACCGGCGATGACGTACCCGTCGAGGAGGTGTCGGCCCTGTTCGAGCCTTTCCGGCGCCGGTTCGGGAACCGTATCGACCACAGCGGCGGGGCCGGGCTCGGACTGGCGATAGCCCGCTCGATCACCCGGGCACACGATGGCATCATCGCGGCCTCGTCCACCGGCCACGACGGCCTTCGTGTCCAGGTGTCGTTCCCCGCCGCGTCGTCGCCCACCGCCTCGACCTGAGGCCTGCGGCGAATTTCTCCTGAATGGACGATCAACCCGCCGACGTCATCGACCACCCGCCGGCGTCATCGACCAAGGGCGGGCTCTCGATCCCCCGAGAGCCAGCCCTTGGTCTGCTGCTTCTTGTGGTGGAGCTGAGGGGATTCGAACCCCTGACCCCCTCGATGCGAACGAGGTGCGCTACCGGACTGCGCCACAGCCCCAGGATCGGGTGACCCGCCGCCAGACCAGCAGTGGACCGGCGACAAGGCTAACAGGTCGGGCACCCGGCGCGCGAATCACTCCCCCGGTCACGGCTGGGACAGTCCACCCGGCGCCGGTCAGGACCGGCCAGTGTCGTAGCTGCGACCGGCCTCGTAGGCCCGGCCCCGCAGGCCACCGGTACGGCGGTAGGAGACCGACCCGCCGACCCCGCCGCCGCTGGCCGCAGCCGGCAGGTCGCGCGGCCGGTCCAGGCCCATCGCGGCGCGGCGCATCACCTCCCGCTGGGCTGCGAGCCGGCGCTGCTGCTCCCGGCGGGCGGCGGCCCGGCGGGCCTGCTCGCGGCGCACCTCGGCCTGCCGGGCGGCCAGCCAGGCCGCTTCCCGGGCGCGTTGCCGGCGGCGGCGACGATCGGCGATCGCCCGGTTGCGCAGGTGCACCAGGTACACAGCGAGCAGCAGCGCGGTGACCGCGAAGCTGATCCAGAAGCCGGGGCCGACCACCAGCACGCCGATCAACTCGACCAGGTTGAGCAGCAGCAACGCCGCGAAGACCCGGCGGCGACGGACCACCGCCGGGGTGTGCCGACGAGCCGGGGCACGGCGCGGTCGGACGCCGGCAGTCGGGACAAGCCGCAGCCTGCCCACCCGTCGGCCGGCACCGCGCTGGCTGGCACCTGGTCGACCGGCGGCCGGCATCGGAGCGGACGGAGCATTGAACGACCCGGCGTCGGACGCCGTACCACCTGCCGGACCGGCCGTGCGGCGCACCGTGAGCCGTCGGGGCGGGTTGACCGGCCGTTTCCCGGGCACGGTGCGACGACGGCGGCGGCGTTGCAGCACCCGCGCCGTCGACTGCGCCCGCTCCGCCACCAGGCGCTCGGTAGCGTCGTACCGGCGGACCAGCGCTGGTGCGAGGGCGAGCAGCCCGGCGGCGGCGAGGACGGCGAGGAGCACCGAGGTCGGCACCCTCACCCCTCCCGTCACCCCGAGGCAACCCGCCACCCATGCACGGACATGAAAGGCTTGATAGGTTGCCGTACCTTCTCGTTACTTGAGGTTACGGGCGTCCGACCAGGAATTTTGTACGCCGCGCCGACCATGGCCGGCGGTTGTGTTCAGTGGGCACTGGCCTGCAGCCGCCGCCAGCGGGCCAGCAGTCCCCCTTCGACCAGCACATCCTCGCTGGTCAGGGCATATCCGATGTGATCACGCCAGGCACCGTCGATGTGCATGTAACGATGGTGGTAGGACTCCTCACGGAAACCCAGCTTCTCGACTACACGACGTGACGGGATGTTCTCCGGTCGGACGTTGACCTCGATCCGGTGCAGTCCGCCAACGGCGAAGGCATGGTCCACCGCCAGGGCCAACGCGGTCGGGATCACGCCCCGTCCGGCGACCGCCGCGTCCACCCAGTAGCCGGCGTATCCGGAGCAGAACGCCCGCCGCACGATGTTGCCGATGTTCAGGTGACCCACCAGCTGCTCGGCACCCGCCTCGACCAGACAGACCGCGAATGGCATGCTCTCACCGCGCCGCGACTGTCGACGCTGGTCACGGTAGAGATAGCGGAACGCATCCGGCGAGTTCAGCTCGTGCCACGGCCCCGGCGGCGCCGGCTCCCACGGGGCCAGCCAGGGCTGGTTGCGCCGCCGGACCGCCGACCAGTCAGCGGCGTCACTGCGACGGTACGGGCGCAGCAGCACCGGACCGTCGGTGAGCACCACCGGCCAGCCCGGAGCCTCGTCCCCGATCACCGCTGCCGGTCCAGCAGCAACACGTCGACGGTGGACCCGGCGGCGGCGGTGGTCACCCGCTCACCGAGCACCAGCAGGCCGTTCGCCTCGGCCAGCCCGGACAGGGTGAACGGCCCGCCGGGCAGCGGCTGCACGGTGTAGCCGCCGCCGCGCCGCTCCGCGACGTTGGCCGGACGGAACTCCCGCAGGCCGACCGGCGACGACACGGTCTCCAGCAGATGGGCACGCACACTCGGCCGGAACACCGGCTCGGCACCGGCCAGCAACTGGATCACCGGCCGGGCCAGCACCTCGAACCCGACCAGCGCGGAGCCGGGCTCCCCGGGCAGGCAGACCACGGGCACCTCCTCGGCTCCGACCGTACCGAATCCGAGGGCGGTTCCGGGATAGAGCGCGACCTCGGTGAAGGTGACCGGCCCCGCGCGGCCCCCCTCCCGCCGGGAAAAGATCCGCCGGACCATGTCGCCGGGCCCGGTACCGGTGCCGCCGGTGGTAATGATCAGATCGGCCCGCATCGCCTGATCCTCGAGCAGCCCCCGCAGCCCCTCCGGATCGTCGTCGCAAATACCCACCCGGTACGCCAACGCGCCCACCTCGGCGACAGCGGCGGTGAGCGCGTGCGAGTTCGCGTCCACCACCTGCCCCGGCTGGCTGCTGCGGCCCACGTCGACCAACTCGTCACCGGTCGCCACGATCACCACCCGTGGGCTGGGCCGGACCACCACGTGCCCGATCCCGGTAGCGGCGAAGACCGCCACCATCGCCGGCGTCACGTACGAGCCGGCGCGGGCCAGGACTGCCCCGGCCGGCAGTTCGTCGCCGGCCCGCCGCAGCCCGGACCCGCGCCGGGGCACCTGGAAGATCTCCACCGCGGCCATGCCCTGATCGGTCCAGTCGATCGGCACCACCACGTCGGCGGCGATCGGCAACGGTGCCCCGGCCGCCACCGAGAAGCAGGTGCCCGGGGTCAGCCGGACCGGCCGCCAGCTCGCCGCGCCCAGGTCGCCCACCACGTTGAGGCGCACCGAGCGGGGCACGGCCGGGGTCGCCGACCGGCTGGCCGGAATCACCCTGCTCCCCCGGCCAGCCGAGGCGATGTCCTCCCAGCGTGCCGCGTACCCATCGATCACGGCCTGGTCGAACGCGGGAAATGCGTGCGGCGCCACGACATCCTCGGCCAGGAGATTGCCGTGCGCCTGGGTCAGGTCGAGGTCGAGCGGCGGCAGCGGCCGAATCCTGCGCAGCACACTGCCCAGGTATTCGGCGAGCGGCGTCAGCTCGTTGAAGGCCGCCTCGGCACCGGCCGTCGCGGTCATGTAGAGGGCACCCCTGGCGCGTCGGCCACGAACTCCTTCAGCCACGCCCGGAACTCGTCTCCGAGCCCTTCCCGCTGACAGGCGATCTGCACCACGGCCTGCAGGTAGCCCAGCGGCGCCCCGGTGTCGTAGCGGGTGCCCCGGTAGACGATGCCGTGCACCGGTGTCCCCTCAGCCAGCAGCATCGCCATCGCGTCGGTCAGCTGGATCTCGCCGCCGCTGCCCGGCTTGGTCCGCTTGATCGCCTCGAAGATGCTCGGCGGCAGCACGTAGCGGCCCAGCACCGCGAGGTTGCTCGGCGCCTCCTCGGCCGACGGCTTCTCCACCAGCCCGGTCACCCGGACGATCTCGGCGCCGTTCTGCACCGACTCGGCGGCCGGTTCGACCGACGCGATGCCGTACCGCTTGGTTTCGGCCGGCGGCACCTCCATGAAGGCCAGCACGATCCCGCCGGCCCGGGCCTGCAGGTCGATCATTGCCGGCAGCAGCGGGTCGTTCTCATCGACGAACTCGTCGCCGAGCAGCACCGCGAACGGTTCGTCGCCGACATGGCTCTGCGCGCAACCCACCGCGTGGCCGAGTCCGAGCGGCTCGTGCTGGCGGCAGGTGTAGATCTCGGCCAGCTCGCTCGGCCGCCGGATCGCTGCCAGCCGCTCCTGGTCGCCCTTGTCGGCGAGCCGGCCTTCCAGGTAGGGCTGCCGGTCGAAGTGGTCAACCATGGAGGTCTTGCCGCGGCCGGTGATCAGCAGTACGTCGTTGATCCCGGCGGCGGTGGCCTCCTCGACGATGTACTGCAGGACCGGCCGGTCGACCAGCGGGAGAAGCTCCTTCGGTACGGCCTTGGTGGCCGGCAGGAACCGGGTGGCGAGCCCGGCGGCGGGGATGACCGCCTTCACCGCCCGCTGATCCGCGTTGGCGGTGGGGGTCGTTGCTGGGGTGGCTGCATGCTCCGACATGCCGCGAGACTATCGGCCACGGGTCTGTCGCGGCGGGTGTGGCCCGAAAGACGCGCCGCCGCCGCGCGACGGTCCGCCCTCCGGGGCGGCCGCGCCGCCGCCCGCCGGTACCCGGGTCGACCGGGCCGGCGCCCGGTCGGCGACGTGGAAAGCGTCCCGGCCAGCCGCTTTCGCCGCGTACAGCGCGTCGTCGGCGGCGTCGAGGACCTCCTCGCCGTCGCCAGCGTGGTCCGGGTATACGGCAATGCCGATCGATACCGTTACCGACACGGTGGCGTGTGCCCGCCGCCCGGCCCCGGCGTACGGCTCGACCCGAATCGGGCGGTCGCGGATCGCGGCACAGAGCCGCTCCGCGACGGTGGCCGCGCCACGGACGTCGGTCTCGGGCAACAGCACCACGAACTCCTCGCCGCCCTGCCGGAAGGCCAGGTCCACCTCACGGATCTCGGCCCGGATCCGGCGGGCGAACTCGACCAGGACGCTGTCCCCGGCCGCGTGCCCGTACGTGTCGTTGATGTCCTTGAACCGGTCCAGGTCGAGCACGAGTACGGCGAGCATCCGACCGAACCGGTTGGCCCGTTCGATCTCCCGATGGATCGACTCCCGCAGGTGCCGGTAGTTCCACAGCCCGGTCAGCGGGTCGGTCACCGACAGCCGCTCGGCCTCCTTGTGCATCCGTACGTTGTTGACCGCCACCGCCGCGTGCCCGGCGAAGGTCCGCAGCGTCATCAGATCGGCGTCGTCGAACTCGTCGCCGCCGAGCCGGTCGTAGACGGCCAGCACCCCGAACGCGGCGGGCGCACCCGGACCGTGCCGGCCGGGGGCACGCTGCCCACCCGCCCCGGGCACCCCCACGCCGAACTCATCGGTCCAGTTCGGCACCGAGAAGGGCACCGCGACATAGGTCCGGCAGGCCGGCTCGTACGCCGACAGGGCCGGACCGTCGCGTTCGATCCGCCCCCGTTTCGGCTGACCGCTGACGGCCACCGTGCCGAGCAGTCCACTGCCGAGCGGCACGTGCAGCGTCCCATCCGGGCCCACCTGGCTGGCTGCCGCGTCCGGTCCCGTCGGCTGATCGGCCGCCGGGCCGGTGCCGGCCGGGGTCGTCCGGTTGGACGACTGGCCGACCAGTACCCCGGCCGCCGGGTCGAGCACCAGTACGGCACCGTCCCTCGCCCCGGTCGCGGCCAGCGCGGTCTGCAGGATCACCCGCAGGATGCGCTGGAGATCGTGGGTGCTCGACAGGGTGTCGCCCAGAATCGTCAGCTGGCCGCGCAGCTGGTCCCGGCTCGCGGTCAGGGCCTGCACGTACGCCTGTGCCTCACGGGTCATCCGGTTGAAGATGGTGGCGAGCTCGCTCACCTCGTCCGAGCCGCGAACCGGGACCCGGGCGGCCAGGTCACCGTCGACAACCCGGCTCGCGGCGTCGGCGAGCTCGGCCAGTGGCTGCGTGGTGGACCGGGCCAGCCACCAGGCGGCGACCACCGCGAGCAGTCCTGCCAGGACGACCGTCGCCACCAGTACCGCGTACAGGCCGGACAGCTGGTCCCGTGGGGTGGACAGCACCATCGGCAACAGCTGGCCGTCGTCGGGGCCGAGCCGGCGCACCTGCCGCCCGCCGTCGGTCCAGCTGGTCCCGCCGTCGGCGAGCCGGCCGGCGGTGGCCACCACGTTGCCCCGCACCTCGGACGGCTCGGTGCTGTGCACCACCGTGGCCCGGTCGGTGCCGGCGAGCAGGGTGATGCCCACGCCGGTCGACGCGGCGAGCCGGGCGACGAGGTCGGCGTCCAGCAGCTTGACCGCTGACACCTGACCGACCAAGGCGTCGTTCTCATCCCGGACCTCGACGAACGCCGCGAGGGTCGGCATCGCCCCGCTGCCACCGGCGCCGTCCGGCCCGGGTGTCGTCGCCGACCCGGTGCCGTCCGGCGACCCGGTGGCGGTGTCCGCCGGTGGTGCCTGCCACGACTGTCCACTACCGGTGCTGTCAGCTCCACCGTTGTCGTCCCGCCCGCTCGCACAGTCGACCCAGGGCGCCGCCGGCGGGTCGGCGGTGGCCACGATCGACGCACCGTCCGGGCCGGTCGCCTGGACTGCGGAGGCGAGCCCGCGGGCCACCACCTGGTCTGCGGCAACGGCCAGTCGGGCCGGATCGGGCAGCAGCAGAGCCACCGCGCCCGCGGCAGCCTCCAGTTGGCTGCACAGCGCGTTGACCGAAGTGCCGACGCTGGCGGTGGCCAGGTCGAGGCGTTCGGTGGAACGGCTCTGCCCGACGGCCGCGACGGTCGCGCCGACGAAGAACGCCCCGAGCAGGACCGGTCCGAGCACGACCGTGAGGAAAGCGGTGGTCAACCGTCCGCGCAGGGTCACGCTTCCCCCAGAGGATTCTGCACCTGATGGTGCGATGCTGACACAAGCCAGATATTCCGCAGCGGTTGCCACCAGGAGTGTTGAGTGTCGGATTTTCCCGATGGAGCGAACGCCTGTCCATCGATCAAGGACAGACTCCGTACTGACATTCTCGCCCAGCGGCGCAAGCTGACGTCCGATCAGCTCACCCTGGCCGGTAGCCGGGTCAGGGCCACCGTACGTCAGCTGATCGATCGGTTCAGGCCGGCGCAGGTCGCCGGGTACCTGCCGATCGGCAGCGAACCTGGTGGTCCAGGGCTCGCCGACCTGCTCGCCGAGGCGGTCGGCGGACCGGACCGGGTGCTGTTACCGGTCCTGCTGCCCGACCGGGACCTCGACTGGGCCCGGTTCGACGGGCCGAATCCGGCCGGTACGTCGGGCCGAGCAGGCACATCCGGCCGAGCAGGCACATCCGGTATGCGGCAACCGGCCGGTCCCCGGCTGGGCCGCGCGGCGGTGGCCGACGTCGAGCTCGTCGTGGTGCCGGCCCTCGCCGTCGACCACCACGGCGTACGGCTGGGCCGTGGTGGCGGCTCCTACGACCGGGCGCTCGCCCGGGTGCCCGGTGGCGTACCGGTGGTCGCGCTACTGCACGACGGCGAGTTGCTGCCGCAGGTCCCGGCCGAGCCGCACGACCGACCGGTGTCAGCGGTGATCACGCCGTCGGAGGTGCGCTGGTTCACTCCCGCGCGGTGAGCTCTGCCGCTTCCCGCTGGACGTAGTGGGGTCTGATGGCGGATCATTGGCACTCGAATGGGTTGAGTGCCAGATGGCCTAGCCAGTGTCGGAGGAGACCGTGCCTACGTACCAGTACGCCTGCACCGCGTGCGGACACCAGCTCGAGGCGGTGCAGTCGTTCACCGACGAGCCACTGCGCGACTGCCCGTCGTGCACCGGGCGACTTCGCAAGGTGTTCAACTCGGTGGGCATCGTCTTCAAGGGCTCCGGCTTCTACCGGACCGACTCGCGCAGCGGCCAAGGCGGCAGCTCGGCCGACGGTTCCTCGGCGCCGTCGTCGGACAAGCCCGCAGAGAAGAAGGACGCCGCGGCGTCCTCGGGCGGCGGCAAGACCGACAGCGGCAGTAAGACCGACAGCGGTGGCAGCTCGTCGGGCAGTTCCGGCGGTACATCGACGTCCGGCGGGACGACCAAGGCACCTGCCACAGCGGGATCAGCGAACAGCTGACCCGGATCGGCGGCGGGCAGACCGCCTGTCAGCTCCAGTGCGGTGGCCGCTCGGCCAACAACCAGGCGTCGTCCGAGCTGGTGGTGCGCTCGCCCCAGCCCAGGTCGGTGTCGTCGCTGGTCTGCTCGGGCAGCAGCGGCGCGTCATCGTCGCTCAGGTCGACGAGACGATCGTCGTCACCACGACCGTCCGGCACGGTCAGGCCGGTCATCGCTCATCCGTCGTTCGCACCCCACCAGGCTACCGCCCCGGCCGGTGATCCGCCGAAGCCCGACACCGCACTGGCCGAGCCGTCGGAGCGGGCCGGTGAATTGATAGCGTCGTCTGTCGTGACCACAGATGACGGCGCGGGCGACGACGCGTACTGGCGGCGCCCGGACCCGGACGTCCTCGGCGGTGGACCGGACGGGTCAGGCGGTGCCGGGCCGGTCGGCTACAGCGGGCCACCGGTCGGCGCTCCGCCGCCGCCCGGCTGGCGTCCGCCAGTGGTGGTCAATCCGGCCCCGCCCGGCACGCTGCCACCGCAGGACCTGGCGGCGCTCGACAGCGAGGAGCGCAACGCCCGTACCGTCACCTACGGCGTCGGCATGATCGCTGCCGCTGTCATGATCATCCTGACCTGTCTGCTCTGCTCCCGGCTGGTGTTCTGACCGGCGGACCTGGCACGGGCGCACCGCGCGGCAACCACCCGAACCCGCTGTGGCCACCGCCACGATGCCCGTGGTTCTATCTTGTACCGCGCCCACCTGCGTGTTTCGATGGACAGATGCCGGCCGAGGAGGAATTGCGCAGCCGAGGTCTGCGGGTCACCCGGCCACGGCTCGCCGTTCTCGACGTGCTCGCGCAAGGCGGGCATCTGGGCGTGGACGAGATCGCCCGCCAGGTGCGCAACCGCATCGACTCGGTCTCCACCCAGGCGGTCTACGACGTGCTGAACGTCTTCGCCGAAGCCGGTCTGGCCCGGCGAATCGAGCCGGCCGGTGGCGCGGCCCGCTACGAGCGACGCACCGGGGACAACCACCATCACGTGGTCTGCCGCGAGTGCGGCGTGGTCGGGGATGTCGACTGCGCGGTCGGCGCCGCACCATGCCTGGAACCGACCGCCGACCACGGCTTCGTGATCGACGAGGCGGAAGTTACCTTCTGGGGGTTGTGTCCCGACTGTCAGGCGAGGGTGGCCCGGTGACCGCCGACAACGACCTCGGGCTGTTCGGGCCCGGATCGGTCACCTGGCGGGTGCACGACGAGCCGATTCTCGTCGTCGCCGGGCTACGCAGCCTGTACCTGCAGGCGTTGCACCCGAGGGCGATCGCCGGGGTGGCGCAGAACTCGAGCTACCGAAGCGACCCGTTCGGCCGGCTGATGCGCACCTCCACCTACGTGGCGACCACGGTCTGGGGCACCACCGCCGAGGCGGACGCCGCCGCCGCCCGGATCCGCCGGCTGCACGCCCGGCTGCGGGCCACCGACCCGTCCACCGGCGCCGAGTTCCGCGTCGACGAGCCCGACCTGCTGCGCTGGGTACACGTCGCCGAGGTCGAGTCGTTCCTGGACACCGCGACCCGCGCCGGCCTGAGGCTGACCCCTGCCGAGGTGGACCGCTACTACGTCGAGCAACGGCGCAGCGCGGCACTGGTCGGTCTCGACCCGGACAGCGTCCCCGGCAGCGCGGCCGACGTCGACGCGTACTACCGAGCGGTCCGACCGGACCTGCGGATGACCCGCGAGGCGGCCGACACCGCGCTGTTCCTCACCGCCCCGCCGGTACCCGGTCAGCTCAGTCTGCCGTGGCGGCTCGGGTTGGGTTTCGGCCCGCCCCGGCTGGCGTACCTCGGTGTAGCGGCCACCGCGATCGGCCTGCTGCCGGCCTGGGCCCGGCGCATGTACGGCGGCCTCGGCCTGCCGACCACCGACCTCTGCGCGGCCGTCGCCGCCCGTGGCCTGCGGTTCGCGTTGCGGGCGGTGCCGCGCAACCTGGTGGAGGGACCGATCCGCGCCGCCGCACGTGACCGGGCAGAACGGGCCGCCGCCCCGGTCACTCCTGCGGCGTACGCGGCTGCGGTGGTGCCGTGAGCAGCCGGTCGACGGCGGCCCACTGCTGCTGCTCCGGGTAGCCGTCGCCGGCCGGGCACACCCGCCGGTAGTCGCACCAGCCGCAGAGCGTGCCCGGCGACGCCGGAAACGCGTCGTCCGGGTCCGCGCCGTCGGCGACGGCCCGCTCCGCACCGGTGATGTCCCGCGCCGTCGCCTCCGCCCGGGTGACCTGCCGATCCAGCGAATCGCTGCTGTGTTCGAAGGCGCTCACCGTACCGGTCGGCAGATGGTGCAGCTCCACCCGCCGGCAGGGCCGGCGGAAGACCCGCTGCGCGGCGTACGCGTAGAGCGCGAGCGCCTGCGAGCCACGCGCGTCGTCGGACGTCAGCCCGGCCCGCCCGGTCTTGTAGTCGACGATCACCGCCTCCGGGCCGTC
This sequence comes from Micromonospora sp. LOL_021, assembly GCF_048060215.1. Taxonomy (NCBI): domain Bacteria; kingdom Bacillati; phylum Actinomycetota; class Actinomycetes; order Micromonosporales; family Micromonosporaceae; genus Micromonospora; species Micromonospora sp. LOL_021. The sequence goes on from NZ_JBHMIN010000084.1 coordinate 16,767, forward strand.
CGGGCCGGTCCGGGCGTCGATCCGGTCGGCCCGACCGTTGAAGGCCAGCACCGACGTCTTCGCCGCCACCACCCGTTCGACGCCGAGCGGCTCGACGGTCGGGTCGAGCTGGTCCAGGTACGCCTCCAGCCACTGCAGGGCCTGCCGGTACGCGGCGCGTTCCTGCTCCTCGTCGCGGTACCCGTCACGCACCCAGGTCCCGTTGAGCAGGGCTGCCGCCGCCTCCGGGCGGCGCTGCTCCACCGGGCGGGCGAACCAGGCCCGCAGCGCCGTATGCACGCTGGCGCCGAGTGAGTTGTGCGCCCACGGCGGGCCTTTGGGCGGCGCCGGCCGGTCGACGTAGCTGTAGCGGTAGCGACGGGGACAGTCCGCGAACGCGGCCAGCTTGCTCGGCGTACAGACGAAGAGCCGCTCGGGCATGCCGTCGAAACCGAGCTGCTCGGCCTGGGCGGGACGGGTGCCCTTGGCAGGACGGGCGGCACCGGAGGGCCGCCGGCCCGACGGGGAGGAAGGTCGGGACACGTCCCCGATCCTGCCACGGGCCTGCCGACGGTCAGCCGGCGGCTACCGGAATGCGGGCCAGTGCTCCGGCCTTCAGGCCCGGGGGTGAAGGCCCGCGCTGGG
>NZ_JBHMIN010000085.1:0-17257 GCF_048060215.1 Micromonospora sp. LOL_021
AGTTGGTTCGGGCGCGGACGGTGCGCACGATGGTGGCGTGGTTGGCCGAGAAGATGGCGGCTGATCAGGCACCCGAGGCGGCACCGGCGGCGTCTCCGGCATCGCCGGCCGGGTCCGGCCCGGACAACGGTACGGCCCCACGTCGACTCGTCGCCCGGCCGGTTCCCGCCACCGGCGCGGTCGTCGCGCCAGAGGCGCTGGCCGGTACCCGGTTCCTGATCACCGGCGGGTCGCCGGCCCTGGCACCGCTGGCCGAGCAGCTCGCCCAGCACGGCGCGGCAGGCGCCACTGGCTCGACCCACGCCGGTGGGTCGGACCAGGTGGCCGGCTACGACGGCGTGATCATCCTGGACGGGCTGAGTGACAGCGGTGGACCGCTGCTGCCCGGCATCTTCCCGTTCATCCAGCAGGCCCTCGCGGCGGGTGTGCGGTGGCTGGTCGCTGCCGGCACCGCCGGCCCGCGTACCGACGGATTCGCCGGCCTGTTCCGGACCATCAGCCGGGAGTACCCGCAGATCTCGGTGACCTATCTGGAGGTACCGGCGGGCGCCGACCACAACCAGCTTGCCACCGGCCTGGTCACCGAACTGCTCAGTGGCGGACAGACCCCGATCGTCACCTGGTCGGCAACCGGCCGGCAGACCGTCGACCTGGCCGCGGTCGACCTCGGTCCGCTCGCCGCAGGCGGTGCCGGCCCGGCCGGTGACGGTGTCGCCGAGACCCAGGCGATCGGCCTGGACCAGGACTCGGTGGTGGTGCTCGTCGGTGGCGCCCGGGGCATCACCCCGTGGTTCGCCCGTACCCTGGCCGCCGCCAGCCGGTGCCGCATCGAGCTGGTCGGCCGTACCCCACTGCCGCAGGAGGCGGAGTCCCCGGCGCTGGCCGCCGCGGTGGACAAGCCGGCGTTGCGGGCCGCCCTGGTCGCCCAGGGGATGCGCGCACCGGCGGAGATCGACCGTACGGCCACCGCGATCCTGGCCGCCCGCGAGGTCCGCGCGACCCTGGAGGAGCTGCGGGAACTCGGCAGCCAGGTGCGCTACCACAGCCTCGACGTCACCGACGCCGACGCCACCCGGCAACTGCTCAAGGAGATCCAGGGCGAGTACGGCCGGATCGACGGGCTGGTCTACGCGGCCGGCCGGATCGAGGACAAGCTGATCGCCGAGAAGGACCCGGCGTCGTTCGACCGGGTGTTCCAGACGAAAGTGCAGGGTGCGGTGACGGTGCTCGACGCGCTGCGCGACGGCGCCGATCCGCGCTTCGTGGTGCTGTTCGGCAGCATCGCGGCCGCGTACGGCAACCGGGGCCAGAGCGACTACGCCGCCGCCAACGACGCGCTCGACCGGATCGGCGGCCGGTGGGCGGCCGGCACCGGGGTGCGCTGTCTGACCGTGCACTGGGGGCCGTGGGCGCCTGGCTCGGTGCACGGCGGGATGGTCAGCGCCGAACTGAGCCGGGAGTACGCCCGCCGGGGCATCGACCTGATCGATCCCGAGGAGGGCGCGCTGAGCCTGCTGCGCGAGCTGGCCTGGGGCGACCCGGCGGTCACCTCCGTGGTCTACACCGCCTCGGGATGGTGAACCAGATGTCGGACCTGACTGACCCCCACCAGACGATCGCCATCGTCGGCATGGCGGCGCTGATGCCCGGCGCCCCCGACCTGGACGCCTACTGGCGCAACCTGGTCGACGGCGTCGACGCCATCACCGACGTGCCGGCGCACCGCTGGGACGAGGAGTTCTACGATCCCGACCAGGCGCACCGCCCTGACCGGATGTACTGCCGGCGTGGTGGGTTCGTCGACGACCACGCGAGCTTCGAGCCGCTGCGCTTCGGCATCATGCCGACTTCGATCGGCGACATCGAGCCGGACCAGCTGATCACCCTGCAGGTCGCGGCCGCCGCCATCGACGATGCCGGTGGCCAGGACCGGCTGCCGGACCGGGACCGGATCGGCGTCCTGCTCGGCCGGGGCGGGATCCTGAGCCCGGCACAGGCCCGCTACGCCCAGCGGGTCCGGATGTCCAGCCAGGTCATCGGCATCCTCAAGGAGCTGATCCCGGATCTGCCGCCGGAGAGCCTCGACCGGGTCCGGCGCAAGTTCGACGAACGGCTCGGCCCGCAGCAGCCCGAGGGCACGATCGGACTGGTGCCCAACCTCGCCGCCTCCCGGGTGGCGAACCGGTTGAACCTGCGGGGTCCGTCGTACACCATCGACGCCGCGTGTGCCTCGTCGCTGATCGCGGTCGACCAGGGCATGACCGAACTGCGGGCCGGCCGGTTGGACGCGGTGCTCGCCGGCGGTGTGCACCACGTGCACGACATCAGCTTCTGGTCGGTGTTCAGCCAGCTCCGGGCGCTGTCCCGGCAGGGTGAGATCCGTCCGTTCGACTCGTCGGCGGACGGTCTGCTGATCGGCGAGGGCACCGGGATCGTGGTGTTGAAGCGCCTGGCCGACGCGCTGGACGCCGGTGACCGGGTGTACGCGGTGATCCGCGGCAGCGGCGTGTCCAGCGACGGCCGCTCGGCGAGCATGTTCAACCCGGCGAGCAGCGGACAGTCGCTGGCCATCCGGCGGGCCTGGCAGTCCACCGGCCTGGATCCGACCGCGCCGGATGCGCTCGGCCTGCTGGAGGCGCACGGCACCGGCACGCCGACCGGGGACGCCGCCGAACTGGTCACTGTCGCCGAGGTGTTCGGCGGTTACCAGGGCGGCCCACGGCCGGTGATCGGCTCGGTCAAGTCGATGATCGGGCACACCATGCCGGCGGCCGGGATCGCCGGCCTGATCAAGGCGACCCTCGCCGTGCACCGGGGCGTTCTGCCACCCACCCTGCATTGCGGGCAGCCCCGCGAGGAGATGGCCGCGACCCGGTTCGCGCCGATCGCCGCCGCCCAGCCGTGGGAAAGCGACGGACCACGCCGGGCCGGGGTCAACGCGTTCGGCTTCGGTGGGATCAACGCCCACCTGATCATCGAGCAGCCACCGTCCGCCCCGTCGGCCTGGGCGGCCGTGCCGAACGGTACGGCCGGGCAACCGGCCCGCCCGGCCGCCGTCGAGGTCGAGGAACCGGACCAGGTGCTGTGGTTGGCCGCCGACGATTCGGCCGGCCTCGCCGCGCTGCTGGACCGCGACGATTCGCTGGTACGGCGTGAGGGTGCCGCGTTCGCCGACGGCCCGCAGGCCCACGCCGCGCCGCCGTGCCGGATCGGTGTCGTGGACCCGACCGACAAGCGGCTGGCCACCGCCCGCCGCGCGGTGGGTCGGGGAGAGCCCTGGCGAGGTGCCCGGGACATCTGGTTCACCACGGCTCCGCTGCTGACCGCCGGCGGCAAACTCGCGTTTGTCTTCCCCGGACTGGAGGCCGAGTTCACGCCGCGTACCAAGGATCTGGCCGCGCACTTCGGGCTGGCGGACCGCGAGTGGTCCGCCGCCGACCTGGGCCGGCACGGTGCCGGCCTGATCGAGGTCGGCAAGTTCCTCGACGAGGTGCTCGGCCGGATCGGGATCCGGCCGGACGCGGTCGCCGGGCACAGCATCGGCGAGTGGTCCGCCGCGGCGGTGACCGGGCAGGTCAGCACCACCGACATGGACGGATTCCTGAAGCTGTTCGACGCCGACTCGGTCGCGGTCTCCGGCTACGTCTTCGCCGCCGTCGGTGCCGGCGCCGACCAGGTGACGCCGGTGCTCGACAACTATCCCGGAGTGGTCCTGTCCCACGACAACGCGCCCGCGCAGTCGGTGGTCAACGGCCCGGAGGAGCAGGTCGACCGGCTGATCGACGAGCTGCGCCGGCGTAACGTGTTGTGCCAGAAGCTGCCGTTCCGGTCGGCCTTCCACACTCCGGCGTTCGCCGACGGGCTGCGGTCGATCGGCGTCGCCCTGCAGTCCTGGCGGGTGCATCCGACCACGGTTCCGGTCTGGTCGGCGACCCTGGCGGCACCGTTCCCCGCCGACGAGCAGCAGGTCAACCAGATATTCGTCCGGCACATGATGGAGCCGGTCTGGTTCCGGCAGTTGACCGCCGCGATGTACGACGCCGGGTTCCGGGTCTTCCTACAGGTCGGCGCGGGACAGTTGGCGTCGTTGGTCAGCGACAACCTGCGCGGGCGGGATCATCTCGCGATGCCGGTCAACGTGGGTCACCGTACCGGTCTCGATCAGTTGCGCCGGGTGGCCACCGCGCTGTGGGTGGAGGGCGCGGCACCGGACCTGCGGGCGCTGCGGCCACCCGCGCCGGCTGCCCCGGCGCCGGCTGCCCCGGCGGCGCCGCCGCGCCGGGGTCCGAAGGTTAAGCTGGACCTGGGCGGCCCGTTGGTGCGTCTCGGGCCGGGTGCCGACACCCTGCTCGGCCTGGCCGACCTGTCGTCGCACCGGCCCTCCGGTCCGCCGGTCGTCGAGGTCGCACCGTCGGCAGAATCCAGGCCGCCGGCCGCCGCCGAGCCGCCGGCCGCCGCCGAGCCGCCGGCCGCCGCCGAGCCGTCGGACGGTTCGCTCACCGTGTTGCACCGGCTCGCCGGACGGTCCAAGGCCGCCGCCGAACTCGCCGCGCTGCTACGGGACACAGCCGACGGCGCGGTGACCGTGCTGGACGCCGCCACTCGACCCGCCAGCCCGGCTCCGGTGTCCCCGGCCGCGCCGCCCCGGCCGGTCGCCGTACCGCCGGCTGACGCCCGGCCGGTCACCGTACCGGCCGCAGCCGGGCCGACCAGGTCGGCGCCGACGTCGAAGGCCCCCCTGCCGCCGCGCACCGAGATCGCCCGGACCACGTTGCGGGTCTCCGTGCAGACCATGCCGTACCTGCTCGACCACTGCTTCTTCGTGCAGCCGGACGACTGGCCGAACCCGGAGGACCGGTGGCCGGTGGTGCCGGCGACGACCGTCGTCCAGCACATGATGGACGCCGTCGCGCAGGCCGTCCCCGGTCTGCGGGTGGTCGGCGTGCGCGACGCCCGCTTCAACCGGTGGACCATCGCGGCACCGGCGCAGGACGTCGAGATCGTCGTCCGGTCAGCCGGCCCGGACTCGTACGCGGTGAACTTCGGCAGCTTCGCCCGGGCGACGGTTGACGTAGCCCCGGACTATCCGGCCCCGGTGAGCGCACCGTGGACCCACGACCCGGCCACCGAGACCGCTCCCCGGATCAGCGCCGAGGAGATGTACGCGGAGCGGCTGATGTTCCACGGTCCCCAGTTCCACGGGGTGACCACGGTGCACGCCCTCGGCGAGATGCACGTACGCGGGGTGGTCACCGCGCCCGTTCCGCCGGGTGCCCTGCTGGACAATGCCCTGCAGCTGATCGGGAACTGGCTCATCACCACCCAGCCGATGCGCACCGTGGCGCTACCAGTGGGGCTCGGCCACGTCCGGTTCTTCGGCCCGCCGCCCGCGCCCGGCACGGCGTTCGAGTGCGTCGCCAGGGTCCGGTCGATCGACGACGCTCAACTGGTCGCGGACACCCAGCTGTCCGTCGACGGCCGGGTCTGGGCGCAGATCGACGGCGCGGTCGACCGTCGATTCGACAGCCATCCGCAGGCACGGCCGGCCGAACGGTTCCCGGAACGTCACCCGATGTCGGTCCGTCAGCCGGAGGGGTGGACCGCGGTGTTCGACTGCTGGACCGATCTGGTCACCCAGTCGATGGCCGCGCGGGGCATCCTCGGCACCGCCGCGTCCGCCGACTACGAGCGGCAGCCAGGGAAGACCCGCAAACAGTGGCTGCTCGGCCGGATCGCGGCGAAGGACGCGGTGCGGTTCCGGCAGTGGGACGCCGGGCACACCGACGTGTACCCGATCGAGTTGACCATCGCCAACGACCCGAACGGCCGGCCGCGTGCCGACCTGCGTCCCGGCCGGGACCTGCGGGAGTGCGACCTGTCCCTGGCACACTGCGCCGAAGCCGCCGTGGCGATCGCCGGCCCGGCCCGGTCGACGCCGGACGGCCCCGGCGTCGGTATCGACATCGTCGAGGTCACCGACCGGCCGGACAGCACGGTCGACTACGCCCTGTCCGGTGCCGAGGTCGCGCTGCTCGACCAGGTCAGCGCCGGCGGCGACCGGGGGTTCTGGTTCGCCTGTTTCTGGGCGGCCAAGGAGGCCGCCGGCAAGGCAGAAGGGACCGGGCTGGACGGAGCGCCCCGCCGGCTACGGGTGGTCGCCGTCGACGCCGGCACCCTGCTGGTCGAGGTTCCCTCCGGCAGGTCATACCGGGTCACCTGCCGGAGCCTGGAGAACCCGCCCGACCTGCCGCAGCGACGCTACGTCGTTGGTTGGACCTGGGGCCCGGAACCTGCCGGGCAAGCCTGACCTGGCCCGATTGACCTGCCGAGAAAGCCGATCGACGTCCTGACAAGGAGACCCGCATCATGCCCGCCGACCACGACACCATCCTGACGGAGATCTCGCAGATGCTGCGCGCGGTGCTGCCCGGCATCGATCCGGACGAGGAGATCACGATGGACACCAGCTTCCGTGACGACCTGGAGATGGAAAGCATCGACGTCATCTCGCTCGCTGGGCGGCTGCAGGCCCGGTACGGCGACTCGGTCAACTTCGCCCAGTTCGTCGCGGCGCTCGACGTGGACTCGCTGCGCGCGCTGCGGGTCGGCGAACTGGTCGAGCACATCTCCGCCGCGCTGGACAGCCCGCCGGCCAGCGTGGCGCAGGTGGCCGGCCAGTGACGATGATCCAGGTCAACGGCCTGGTGACGCATGTCCAGGAACTCCCACCGGTGGCTGCCGACGCGGCCGCCGGGGGAGTGGCCGCCGCTGCGGATGCCGGCCCAGGCGGTGAACCGGATGTCGAACCGGCGGCCGAGTCGTCGGCCGGCCGACCGGTCGCGGTCCTGATCCACGGTATCGGGCCGGACAGCCTGGCCAGCTGGTATCTCAGCCTGGCACATCCACTGGCCGACGCCGGATTCCGGGTGATCATGTACGACCTGCGGGGCCACGGACGGACCGAGCGGCCGCCGGCCGGCTACCGGATGGAGGACCTGGTCGACGACCTGGCCGCGCTGCTGGACCGGCTCGGCGTCGACGCACCGGTGCATCTGCTGGGCAACTCGCTGGGGGGGTCCATCGCCTTCGGGTACGCGGCCCGCCATCCGGACCGGGTCGCCTCGCTGGTCGCGGTGGAGTCGGCCCCGGCCACCGCCCAGTGGCTCGCCCGGGTGGGCCGTCAGCTGGACCGGGCCGCGCAGCCGGACGGGGACGGCGAGCCACCGGCGCTGACAACCCGCGGGGGTGAGCGGGGTGCCCGGTACGCCGCGGCGGTCCGCAGGCTCGTCGCCACCACTACCGCCGGCCGGGACCTGCCGGCCAGCACGCCCGCCGACCCGACCGCGGTACGGGCGATCACCTGCCCGGTGCTCGGCGTCTTCGGCAGTGACTCGTCCGCCGTCGATCTGGCACCGGCACTGGTGGAACTGCTGCCGCAGACCGAGCTGGTGGTGGTCCCCGGGCACCGGCACGCGGTGCTGGTCACCGCCCGCGACCAGGTCCGCCGGCAGGTGCTGCCCTGGCTCGCCCGGCAACTCGCCGACACCGGTCAGCCCGCCCTGCGCGGCTGACGAGTCGTTTTCACCAGGAGGTTTCGATGCAGTTCGAGGCGCCCGGACGGGCGATCATCATCAGCAGCGGGCGGTGTGGTTCCACCCTGCTGTCCGACCTGATCGTGGAGGAGCCGGCGACCCTGTCCGTCCAGGAGTTCTTCATGGCCACCCCATCGTGGGCGAAGGCCGGGGAGCCGATCACCGGGGCGGCGTACTGGCAGGTGCTGAGCAGCCCGAAACCGGAACTTGCCACGCTGTTCGCCATCGGCCTGCCGCCGAAGGAGGTGCGCTACCCGGCGGACGGCAGGTGGGCCGGCAACCTGACCGAGCTGCCGCAGCTGCTGGCGATCACCCTACCGAAGCTCACCGACGACCCGGACGGCCTGTTCGACCGGCTCGCCGGGCAGGTGCCGGACTTCCCCGAGCAGCCCTTCGTCGACCACCACCGGATGTTCCTGGACCTGCTCACCCGGTCGACCGGCAAGCAACGCTGGGTGGAGCGGTCCGGCGGGTCCAGCCAGATCGCCCCGCATCTGCTGCGGTCGTTCCCGGACACCCGGATCGTCTATCTGACCCGCAACTGGGCGGACACCGCGCGGTCGATGAGCCGGCACTCGTCGTTCCAGCTCATTCAGCTGCGGCTGGAGTTCGTCTCCCGGTGCGGCGTGGACCCGTTTCGGATGGGCCCGGACCAGCAGGTGCCGGCGGAGCTCGAGCATCTGCTGCCCGGCCGGATCACCGCCGACCTGCTGCGCGAGCGGGGCGAGGACAGCACCCGATACCTCGGGCTCTGCGCGTTCATGGCGGCGCAGGCCGAGCAGGCGCTCGCCGACAATCCACCGGCGCACCTGCTCACCATGACCTACGAGGATCTGGTCGCCGACCCGGAGCCGCAGCTGGCCCGGCTCGGTGAGTTCCTGGAGTTCGACGACCCGTCCGGTTGGGCCCGACAGGTCGCCGGCCGGGTGAGCAAGGGTGGCGCGGTACGGCAGACCGCCGCCGTGTGACCCGGAGCCATCCCGCACCAGCCAACCACAGTAGAGGGAGAGAGTGTTTGATGCGTAGGTTGCGCCCATCAGCGAGCCGGCCGGTCGCCGCCGCCGTGCTCGCCGGGCTGCTTCTGGCCGCCGGCCCGGCCGCCGCCGCACCGGTGGCCGGTACCGAGTCGGCAGCCACCACCGACGGCAGGCACGGTGGACACCACGGCGGGACCCGCTACCAGAGCACCTTGTTGGCCAAGGCGCCGGCCGACGAGTGTTTCGTCGACATCGGTGTCGACTACCCGGCCGGGCCGCCGTGCGAGGCCGGCCAGCCCAAGGTCAACCAGTCGTACGTTTGGGGGCTCACCCGCTACAAGCACCGGCTGTGGTTCGGCACCGGAGCCAACATCAACTGTATGACCAGCGGCAACAATCTGCGCAACACGCAGCCGACGCGCAACGACGACTGGGTCTGCGAGTACGGTCAGAGCGAAATTGCCCGCCGCAACCCGCAGTTGCCACCGACCCTCGGCGACCACCGCACTCCCCGGCTCTACACGTATGACACGAGAAGCCGACAGATGATCGAACGCACCGATGCGGTCCGCGCCGCCTCGGCGGACGACGCGAACCGGTTGACCACCACCGCCGGTATCCGGGCGGCCGGTAACCACCGCGGCGTAGTGCTGCTCGGCGGCCCCGCGCTCGGTGCCACGCTCAACATGTTCGCGTTCGACGCTGACACGGGTGCCTTCCTCGGCTCGCGCAACTTCACCGAGTACGGCAACATCCGGCATTTCCTTGTCGCCGACGGCGAGCTCTACACCGGCGTCGGGGTGGGCCCAAATGGCGGTGAACGTGGCCTCGTGCTGCGCTGGACAGGCAGCAAGGCGGACCCGTTCAGCTTCACCGAGGTGGCGAACCTGCCGGCACAGGCGGTGGACCTGACCGTCCATCGAGGTCGAATCTTCGTTACCACCTGGGTAGGTGTGGAGGCCGACGTGGCCACCACGGCCGGTCCGGTGTCACCCACCGCGGACATCGCCGACATGCCGACGGCTGACGACCCGAGCCCGCCGAACGTCGCCGGGGTCTGGATGAGCCCGAAACTGTCCGAAAACGGGCCGGGCCTGGACGGCCGCGACGCCGACAGGTGGACCCGGGTGTGGAGCGTGCTGGAGTACGAGCCGGATCCGGTCATCGCCCGTACGTACGGGTTGGGCGGGCTAGCGTCCTACGGTGGCTACCTCTACTGGGGCACCATGCACGTGCCCTTCAAGGCGACGACGGTGCACCTGGCGGCGTACCCGCCGACCGACGAGCAGGGGGTACGGGACTCGGTACGCAACACCCAGCGCGCCATTGGCATCTTCCGGGGCAGCTTCAGCCACGGCCATCATCACGGCCACGGCCAGCGTGGTGGCGGCCACGGCGACCGCGTCGACCTGCTCTACGGTGCCAGTGAGCTACCGGCCTACGACCCGGCGGCCGGCGTGTGGGCCAGCACGTCGACCGGGTACACCCCGCTCTACGGGGCGTCCGGGTTCGACAACCCGACGCTCAACTACACCTGGAAGATGATCGTCGCCGGTGGCCGGCTCTATGTCGGCACGATGGACTGGAGCTACCTCGCGAAGGAGCTGCAGCAGGAGGAGCCGGTGCCGCCGGCCGATGTCGCCCGCGGTGGTGACGACGACGATGAGGAAGAGGACCTGGCCTTCGGCGCCGACCTCTGGGTCTTCGAGTCGCCGCACCGGTCGGCCAAGAAGGTGGACAACGCCGGGCTCGGGAACTACCTCAATTACGGCGTCCGTAGCATGGTGGTGGACGGGCCCACGGTATATCTCGGTATGGCCAACCCGATGAATCTGCGGACAGATCCGACAGATGACGTCCCTGAGGGCGGCTGGGAGTTGATCAAATTGACTCCGAAACACCACCACCACCACTAAGAGAAGCAGGTGAGCGATGTCGCGGTTCCGGCGCCGGTCGGCGGTTCTGGTTGTCACGGGAGTCCTCGGGGCACTCGTCGCAGGCTGCACGTCGGCGCCGGACCCGGCACCGCCGACATCGGGCAGCACCACCCCGCCGGCCACGGACGGCGGGGTGGTCGCCCCGGTCGACACCCCGCCGGTCGGCTCGTCGGCCGGGTCGATCACCGTTGACGGCTACGACCGGACCTACCGGGTGTACCGCCCGGCCGGGGTCGCCGAGACGACGCCGGTCCCGGTCGTCGTCATGCTGCACGGTCTGCTCGGCAGCGGCCGGCAGGCCGAATCCTGGTACGGCTGGAACGCCGTCGCCGATCAGCACGGCTTCGTGGTGGTCTACCCGGACTCCCGCAACCGGGCCTGGGCGGTGACCGAGGAGTGCTGCGGCGCTTCGGCGCGCGACGGTGTCGACGACGTGGGGTTCGTCCTCACCCTGGTGGAGTCGCTCGGGCAGCGGCTTTCCTTCGACCCCGACCGGCACTATCTCGCCGGCATGTCCAACGGCGGCATGCTGGCCTACCGGATCGCCTGCGACAGCTCGACGTTCGTCGCGGTGACCGGGGTGGCGACGACCATGCTCGGTGACTGCCCGGCCCCGGAGCCGATCTCCGTGCTGCACATCCACGGCACCGGCGACGAGACGATCCCGTACACCGGTGGGCCGGGCAGCCGCGACGGCGCCGGCAACGGCCGGGTGCCGGACAAGGCCGACGGCCCCGCCGTGCCGGACCTGGTGGGCCGGTGGCGGCAGATCGACGAGTGCGGTGCCGCGCGGACCACCACCGAGGGCGGTGTCACCACCTCGGTGGCGGACTGCGCCGCGGGTCGCGGCGTCACCCTGATCACCATCGATGGCGCCGGGCACCAGTGGCCCGGCTCCAAAAAGACCGCCGCGGGCCGGCTGCTCGGCCTGGACCCGCCTTCCACCGAACTGGATGCCACCGCGACCAGTTGGCAGTTCTTCGCCTCGCACCCCAGACCCGCCTGAGCAGGAGAGAGATGTCCAGTACCGGCACCCACCCGTTGGTCGACGGTCCGGCCGCCGATGCGGCCCCGGCCGCCCCGGGACCGGCCGGCCCGCCCGGCTCCGGCCCGGCGGTCGAGGTCGTCGACCTGGTCAAGCGGTATCCGGGCCAGGACCGCAACGCCATCGACTCGCTGTCGTTCGCGGTCCGACCCGGCGAGGTTTTCGGCCTGCTCGGGCCCAACGGTGCCGGCAAGTCGACCACGGTGGGCGTGCTCACCACGACGATCCGGGCCAGCTCCGGCACCGCGCGGGTGGACGGCGTCGACGTCGTCCGGCACCCGGTGGCGGCCCGGACCCGGTTCGCCGTGGTGCCGCAGTACAACAACCTCGACCGGGCGTTGACGCCCCGGCAGAATCTGCTCAGCCACGCCGCGTACCACGGGGTGCCCCGGGCCGAGCGGCACCGCCGGGCCGACCGGCTGCTGACCGAGTTCGGCCTGGACAAGCAGGCCGATTCGCGGGTCGACTTCTTCTCCGGCGGCATGTCCCAGCGCCTGATGATCGCCCGGGCGCTGATGCACGACCCCAGGGTCGTCTTCCTCGACGAACCAACCAACGGGCTGGAGCCGCAGGCCCGGCTGCTGATCCGGACCCGGATCCGGCAGCTGCGCGAGCGCGGGGTGACCGTCGTGCTGACCAGCCACGAGATGACCGAGGTGGCGGAGCTGGCCGACCGGGTGGCGATCGTCGACCACGGCCGGCTGCTCACCCTGGACACCCCGGCCAACCTGGTACGCGGGGTGGCCGGTCGGGCGGTGCTGGACCTGGCCCTGCGCCCCGGCCCGGGCGACGGGGCGACGGATCTGCTCGCTGCGCTCACCGCGCTCGACGGCGTCCGTACCGGGGAGGTCACCGCCGGCGGTGCCGCGGCCCCCGGTGCGGCGGGCCGCAGCGGTCCGGGGCTGGCCGGGTTGGCCGCCGATCCGCGGATCGCGGCCCGGATCGCCGCCGCCAGGTCCGATCCCCGGAAGGCGGCGAAGCTCGCCGCCGCCCGCAACGACCCACGGTTCGCCGCGTTGTTCGCCGCCGCACCGGCCGCCGCGGCCGACGGACCGGCGGGCGAGATCCGGCTGCGGCTGCAGCTCGACGCCGACCCCGCCGCCGTGCTCGGTCCGGCGTTGACGGTGCTGACCGGCCGCGCGGCCCAGCTGACCGACGTGCACATCGGCAAGCCCGGCCTGGAGGACATCTTCCTGAGCCTGACCGGTAAGGAGATCCGATGAGCCTGACCGAGGTCACCCCCGTACCGTCGTCGGACGCCACCGCGCCGTCGGCACCGGCCGCGCCACCGCGACCACCGGTGGCGCGGGCCTTCGGCGCGATCCTGTGGCGGGACCTGTTCGTCGCTGGCAAGGACATCTGGTTCGTCCTCGCGCAGGTGCTGATGACCCCACTGTTCATGTTGTTCATCTTCACCCAGGTGCTGACCATGCAGGGCATCGTCGGCGCGGGGTTCGCCGACATCCTGCTGCCCGGTACGGTCGCCCTCGCCACCTTCACCACCGCGCTGCAGAGCGTGGCGGTGCCACTGGTCAAGGAGTTCGGCTTCACCCGGGAGATCGAGGACCGGCTGCTGTCGCCGCTACCGACGGCGCTGGTGGCGGTCGGCAAGCTGATGGTCGCCACGCTCCGTGGCCTGTTCGCGGCGGTGGTGGTCTATCCGCTCGGCGCGCTGGTCGTCGGGTCGGCGCCGGGCGGCTGGTCGGCGCTCCCACTGTCGTTGGTGGTGGTGCTGCTGGCCGGCTGGGTCGGTGCGGCCCTGGGCATGACCCTGGCGACGGTGCTGCCGTTGCAGCGCATCCAGGCCACCTTCTCGCTGTTCGTCACCCCGATCATCTGGACAGGGTGCGTGCACTATCCGTGGCAGCGGCTGGCCGAGATGCCGTGGTTCCAGGTGGCTACCGCGGCGAACCCGATGACGTACGCGGCGGAGGCGCTCCGCGCGGCGATGGCGCCACACGTCACCCACCTGCCGATCGGCCTGTGCCTGCTGGTCCTGTCGGGGGTCGCGGCAGCGGCCACCGCCGCGGCGTTGCGTGCCTTCGCCCGACGCGCCGTGCGGTGACGTCACGCCACGCGTCGGCGGGCGGGCGGCTACCCGGCGGCCCGCGTGGTCAGCCGATCCGGTAGACTCGGCGGGCGGTGTCGGCGAAGACCGCCTGCCGGTGCGGTTCGGACAGCTCGGCGCAGGCGGCACGGACCACCCCGAGCCAACGACGGTAGCCGATGGTCAGCGTGGCCACCGGCCAGTCCCCACCGAACAGCCACCGGTCCGGCCCGAACTGGCGTAGCGCGTGGTCGAGGTAGGGCAGCAGATTGTGACCGAGCCAGCCACGGGACGACTCGGTGGCCAGCCCGGAGAGCTTGCAGACCACGTTCGGCAACTGCGCCACGGGCCAGGTCGTCGCGCCACTGGGCGGTGTCGCCGACGGCCACCGGTGGTTTACCGCGATGGTCCAGGACGAAGGTGACCTCCGGCACCCGGGCCGCCAGTGCTGTCACCTCGGGCAGTTGGTGGTGCCGCACGCAGAGGTCGAAGCTGAGCCCGGCGTCGCCCAGCAGCCGGACTCCGGCGATGAAGTCGTCGGTGGTGGTGAAGCCGTCGGCTTCGTCCTGGAGGTTGCGGCGTACCCCGGTGGCGGCGCAAGGCGGCGGTCCTTGCGCCGGCGTCGGCGCCCCGCTCCAGCGGCACGTGGGCCACCACCGCCCGGAGCATCGGCCATTCGGCGGCGAGCTGTTCGACCCAGTCGACCTCGGCGTCGGCGGCCGCGTCGGCCCGGCCGGCCTCGACGAACACCACCGCTTCGAGGTGGAATCCGCCCGATTTGAGCCCGGTGGTGGCGGTCGGGAGGTCCGCTGGCAGGTAGCTGCGCCGTAGCCAGGGACCTGCGCCAGCCACGGGTAGTCGAGCAGTCGCGGATCCCACAGGTGCAGGTGGGAGTCGACGACCGTGACCGGCGGGTCACCAGACTGGTCGATCGTTGTCGATGGCACGCTGCTCCGTCGGACGGTCGGTGGACAGATCCATCCTGTCGCAGCCGGATCTACGGGGAAAGAGCTGTCGGTCCGGCTGCCGTGGCGCGCCACGGCAGCCGGCCAGCGCCACGGCAGTCGGACCGCGTCCCGGCAGTCGGACCGCGTCCCGGTCGAGAGGTCAGCCAAGCTTTGACCCGACTGATCCGGATTTACCGCCTCAACCGACGATTTATCAAGTTACCGTCGGTTGACGTGCTGGGCGGGAGAGGCGGCCTCGACTTCCTCCCCGCCCTGAAGGAACGGGGATTCCCTTGGTCACCCTCGGGTTTCCTGTTTCACCGACGACCGCCCCGTCCGAGAGGAGGACTCCCGGTGAGGTCTTGCACCGCCTCCACAGGCAGTCACGGAGAGCCCCTCCGCGAGGATGTTGCGGGCCGCGTTGACGTCCCGGTCGTGGGCCTGCCCGCACCGGCAGGTCCACGACCGGACGGCCAACGGCATCCGGTCAGCCAGTTCGCCACAGCCCGAGCACAGCCGGGTCGACGGGAACCAGCGGTCCACGACCACCAGGTCCCGGCCGTAGTGAGGTCGGTCCGGGGCGCCACCTCGTTGTTCTCACCAGGCGGATGGCCATGGGCTGGGGATCTGCGCCCCGCGATATCGGTAACGCGTGGTGGACACCTTCGCGGGGTTGAACAGCGATCCACGTTCCGTGACCGGCCACCAACCACCGCGGCAGTAGATGCGGCGGATGGTCTTCCAGTTGGCCTTGAAATGTTTGCGCCGCGCCCAGCGGATCACCGTCTCCCACGCATAGTGGGACAGGTATTGGAACGTGGCGCTGGACACTCCGGGCCGGAAGTATGCACACCAGCCTCGCAACACGGGATTCAGCTCCCGGAGCAGGGCTTCAAGTGGCATATTGGCGTTCCTGCGGCAGATCGTCCGCACCTTGGCCACCACGGCCTGCACCGACTTCTTGGCCGGATAGGTCTAGACGTACCGCTGGGCAGTGCCCTTCTTCTGGTGACGCTGGATGCGCCAGCCGAGGAAGTCCAGCCCTTCGTCGATGTGCGTGATCTTCGTCTTCTCCACCGACAGGCGCAAACCAATCGGAGTGAGGGCTTCTGCCACCTGGTCGCGCAGGTCTTTCGCGTGGTCACGGTCACCCGCGACCAATACCAGGAGATCGTCGGCGTACCGGACCAGCCGGAAGTTCGCCTTCCCCTGACGTTTGCGTTTGGCCCGCTCGCCCTGGGCGGAGTTCGGCCCTCCTGGGGCCTGGGCGATATGCTCGTCCAGGATCCCCAGAGCGACGTTCGCCAGCAGCGGCGACAAGATCCCGCCCTGCGGAGTGCCGGTGTCGCTGCCTCGCAGCGCGCCGTCCTGCTCCAGGATGCCCGCCTTGAGAAACGCCTTCACCAGGCTCAGGACCCGCTTGTCTCCGATCCGGCCACGGACTCGGTCCATCAGAGCCACGTGATCGATCATGTCGAAGCATGCCTCGATGTCGCCCTCGACTACCCACTCGTAGTGATGGGAGGCGAAATGACGGCTCTCAGCGATCGCGTCATGAGCCCGACGCCCGGGACGGAACCCGTAGGAACACGGGAGGAAATCCGCCTCGAAAATCGGCTACAGCACCAGCTTCAGGGACGCCTGCACCACCCGGTCCGCGACGGTCGGGATACCCAGACGGCGCCACTTGCCATTCGCCTTCGGGATCATCCGTTCCCGCACCGGAACCGGTCGGAAACTGCGGTCCTTGAGTTGCGACCGCAGCTGGGCAAGGAAACCCTCAACACCCAAGCCCGCTTCGACCATCACGACGGTTCGGCCATCGATCCCAGCCGTACGGGCTCCCTTGTTACTCCGCACCCGATTCCACGCAACCAACAACAACGCGGGATCGGTGACGAGGTTGAACAGGTCGTCAAACCGTTGATGAAAACCGTTGGTCGCCCAACGGTGCAGCTTGGTCTGAATACCCAGTACCCGCAATTCGGCCCGGTACAGCGCCGATTTCAGCTCGTCGATATTCACCGGCGACCTCCTGGCATTCCAGCATCCTCCCTGCTGACTTGCTGGCTCCCTTCGCCATGTACACGGCTCTCCCGCGCTCGGACTACTACGGAGCCTCCGTCCCGCCTGGTGACCATCAGCCGGCGATGGGCCTGTCCCCCGCACGGGCCGGCTGCCCGGTCAAGGGACGATCATCAGGCGGTTCCCACGTTCACTGCGCAACCGTTCGACCAGCACGGCACCCGGCTTTACCCCGACAGCATCACCACGCCTACGCCGCAGACATTCAGCATGGTCTCCGCAGCAACTAACCGGACACTGCTAGGGAGTCGGACCCTTGACTGGAGAGGGTTCCGCGCGCTGCACACCAGCCCATATCCACCAGGTTCGAGCTGGTACAAGGATTACAGGGCTTCAGCCACCGGTTCACTCGCGTTGTACCTTCTGGTCTCGCTTGCCGGACCCGCATCGTCTGGCAGTGCCGACACGTCCCGACGTTGTCAGGGCTGCTTCCCGCCTTCCCCGGCATCCCCCGGATCAGACTGCCCCCAGCTTCTACGCGGCTGCTGCGACAGCCACACGACGGCGGTCTCTCACCTCCGCACGGTTACTCAGCGCCTCGTGGCGCACCCAGTGCGCCTTGTACTCCAGCATGGTGCGGAACTGCCGCCAGGCCGCGTCCGAGATGGCGCGGGCCAGACTGTGGTT
>NZ_JBHMIN010000086.1:0-15822 GCF_048060215.1 Micromonospora sp. LOL_021
ATGGTCATGCAGCAGCACCTTCGGCGCCCGAACGATCTCCGCCAACGAAACAGCCACCATGAGAAACTTTCTTCCTTTAGTCGTTACTGGCCGCCGGCCGGGCTGTGCCGCAGCCGGTCCCACACCCGGTCGGAGGTGAACGGCAGATCGGTGAAGCGGACTCCGGTCGCGTCCCGCAGCGCGTTCGCCAGTGCGGCGGCCACCGGATTGAACGGGCTCTCGCTCATCGACTTCGCGCCCGCCGGCCCGAGCGGGTCGCTGGTCCGGGCGAACAGCACCTCGGTGAGCGGCACGTCGGCATAGGTCGGCAGGTGGTAGCTGCGGAAGTCGTCGGTCACCACCCGACCGCGGTCGTCGATGTCCACGTGTTCGGTGAGGGCGGCACCGAGAGCCTGCGCCACCCCACCCTCCACCTGCCCCCGGCACTGCATCGGGTTGAGCACCGTGCCGGCGTCCGCGCTGTGCACGCTGCGCAGGATCCGGATCTCCCCGCTGTCCGGGTCGACCGCTACCCGGAACCAGTGGGCGTCGAAGGCCACCGAGCGGTGAGCCCCGTCGGCGTGCCCCTCGGCGGTGAGCGGCCGGCCGGCCGTCGACGCGGCCCGGGCCAGGTCGACCAGATCGATCCGCCGGCCGGCGCACCGCACCGTCGTCGCGTCCACCCGGCATTCCCGCCGGTCGACGCCGGTCGCCTGCGCGGCGGCGTCGACCAGCACGTCTCGCAGCGCGAGCGCGGCGCGCTGGGCGGCGGTGCCGGCCACCACGGTGCCGGTCGAGGCGAACGCACCCGTGTCGTGATCGACCAGGGCGGTGTCCGACTGCCGGATCCGGATCCGGTCCACGGTGGTGGCCAGCGCGTCGGCGACCAACTGCCGGTGCACGGTGGTCGAACCGTTGCCGAACTCGGCCATCCCGATGTCCAGCTGGTAGCCGCCGTCGGCGTCGAGGGTGACTCGGGCCCGGCCGTGGTGACCGCCCGGTGGTCCGGTGGCGATCATCGCCACCGCCAGGCCGTCGCCGACCAGCCAGCCGGCTGCGGCGTCCTCCCGCCGGGTCTCGTCCCGGGCCCGCTGAATCAGCTCCAGGCACTGGTCCAGACCGTAGCTGTGCACCCGTACGGTGTCGTCGTGCCCGACCGGGGTGACCAGCGGATCCTGCGGGCCGATCACGTTACGGGCCCGGAACGCGACCGGGTCGAACCCGAGCCGGCGGGCCAGCTCGTCCACGGCGGACTCCACCGCGAACGACACCTGACCCAGTCCGTAGCCGCGGAACGCGCCGGCCGGCACCGTGTTGGTGTAGACCGACCAACCGTCGACCTGCTTGTTCGGGCACCGGTAGAGGGCCACCGACTCGCTGCAGCCGTGCGCCAGCACCGCCGGGCCGTGGTTGCCGTACGCGCCGGTGTCCGCGACCACGTGCAGCCGGATCGCGGTCAGCGTCCCGTCGCGGCGCCCCGCCACCGTCACCCGGGTGTCGAACGGATGCCGGGTGGTCGCCGCAGTGAACTGTTCGGCCCTGGTGAACTCCAGTTTCACCGGTCGTCCGGTGCGCAGCGCGGCCAGCGCCGCCACGTCCTCGACGAGCATCTCCTGCTTGCCGCCGAACCCGCCGCCGACCCGGCCGGCGACCACCCGGACCTTCTCGGTTGGCAGGCCGAACAGCCGGGCCAGCGCCCGTCGGGTCAGGTACGGCGTCTGGGTGCTGGACCGCACGGTCAGCCCGCCGTCCGGCTCCGGCCAGGCGATCGCCCCGTGCGTCTCCAGGTGAGCGTGCTGCACCCGCTGGGTGCGAAACGTCGCTGTGTAGACCTCGTCGGCGTCGGCCAGCGCCCGGTCGACGTCGCCGATCTCACCGTGCACCTCACCGGCCACGTTGTCCGCCGGCCGGGCGATGCCGCTGACCGCCGGATCCACGTCGTGCAGGACAGGCGCGCCCGGGAGCATCGCCGCCGCCGGGTCGAACACCGCCGGCAGCGGCTGGTAGCTGACCCGGACCAGGTTGGCGGCCGTCTCGGCGGCCGCCTCGGTCTCGGCGACCACCGCCGCCACCCGCTGCCCGACGAAGCGGACCACGTCGTCAAGGAGCCGGGTGTCGGCCGGGTCCTCGCGCGGGTTCTCGTGCTGGGCGGTGGAGTACCGCAGGTCGGGGCAGTCGTGGTGGGTGAGTACCGCCAGGACCCCGGGTACCCGCACCGCGTCGTCGGTGTCGACATCGACGATCCGGGCGTGCGGCACCGTCGAGCGGACCAACTTCAGGTGGGCCAGCCCGGGAACATCGACGTCGAAGGTGAACCGGGCGGTGCCGGTGACGATCTGCCGGGCGGCCGGGGCGGCCACGTTGCCGCCGACCGCCGGGCAGCCAGGGCCGCCGTCTGCGGTGCCGGTCACGTGCCGCACCCCGTCGAGCGCGTCGCGGATCGCCCGATAGCCGGTGCACCGGCACAGGTTGCCCTTCAACGCGCGCGGCAGGTCAGCGTGCTGGTCGTCGTCGAGGGCGGCGACCGTCATCACCAGTCCGGCCGTGCAGAACCCGCACTGGAATCCCTGCGCGTCGAGGAACCGCTGCTGCACCGGGTGCAGCGTGTCGCCGTCGGCCAGTCCTTCGACGGTGGTCACCGACCGGCCCTCGGCCCGTACCGCCGGGTAGACACAGCTGTGTACCGGGACTCCGTCGACGTGTACGGTGCACGCCCCGCAGTCCCCGGCGTCGCAGCCCTTCTTCACGCCGTACCAGCCCTGGTCGCGCAGGAACGTGCGCAGGCACTGGCCGGCGGCGGGTTCCCCGGCGGCGGCGGTGCCGTTCACCACGACGCTCACCGGCCGTCCTCGCCGTCGGTGCCGGCCGCGGCCAGTTCGGCCCGGACCTGGTCGGCCATCCGCAGCGTGCGGTGCCGCCGCCAGCGCGGCAGACCGTGCACGTCGTCGACCCAGCCGGCGGCGGCGCATCCGGCGTCGACCCGGTCCAGCAGTTCGGGCCCGGTCGGTGCGGCCGGCAGCGACAGCACCACCGGGCGGCGGGTGGCTGCGGTCACCGACATCGTCCACCCGCCGGTGTCCTGGTCGACCGAGCCGATGACCAGCGCCGCCGACCGGCCGTGCCGGAACAGCGACGCCCGGCGCATCGCGTACCGGGCTCGAGCGGCGGCTGCCGGCAGCCGGACGCCGCGCAGGTACTCGCCGGTGTCGAGCACTGTTGCACCGACGTCGCGGATGAATCCGTCGGCGGGCACCCGGCGCTGCCCGCCGGTCAGGTCGGTGAGCAGGTACTCGGCCCGGGTCGCCACCGCCAGCGACGTCATCGGACCGGCCGGCAGCGCCGCACAGATGTTGCCGCCGACGGTTGCCACGTTCCAGATCTTGCGGGAGGCGAGGAACGCGTCGCAGCAGCCGGCGACCAGCGCCGTCACCCGATTCCAGCCGGGCGGCGGGGCGAACCGGGCGAGCTCGGCGACGGTGCAGGTAGCGGCGATCTCCAGCCCGTCGTAATCGATCCGGATCGACGGCCAGCGCAGCCGGGTCAGGTCACGCAGCCGGCGCACCCCGGGCTGAGGTTGCGAGAACAGGTAGCTGCCGCCGGCGAGCCAGCGGTCACCGGGGCGCCAGGCGTCGGCGTCGGCGTCGATCACGTCGGAGACGGTATGCAGATCCACGGTCCGCATCGTCCGTCGCCGCCGTCGGCCCGGACAATGACGGCGAAACACAATCCCGACCCGCCGATCAGCCGGGTGGTTGGACGAAGCTACAAGGCGTACCCGGGCGCCTTGACCGGGTGATCAGCCGCTGCCCATCGTTGACGGGTGCTTGCCGGAATCGTCCTCGCCGCCGGCGCCGGCCACCGCTACGGTCGGCCCAAGGCGCTGGTCCGTCTCAACGGGACCGTGTTGGTGTCCCGGGCCGTCGAGACGCTGCGCTCGGCCGGCTGCCGGCCGGTGATCGTGGTGCTCGGCGCGGCGGCCGACGCGGTGCGGGCGAGTGCCGACCTGGCCGGTGCCGTGCCGGCGGTCAACCCGGACTGGGCCAGCGGGATGGGCTCGTCGTTGCGGGTCGGCCTGGCGGCGGTGGGCACCAGCCCGGCGGACGCCGCGGCCGTCCTGCTGGTCGACGTGCCGGGGATCGGTCCAGCGGCGGTCCGCCGGGTGGCGGCCGGCGCCGATCGGCGGACGCTGGCCGCGGCCAGCTACGTCGACGGGCGGCCGGGGCATCCCGTGGTGCTTGGTCGGGCACACTGGACGGCGGTGGCGGCGTCGGCGACCGGTGACACCGGCGCCCGCGACTATCTGCGGGCCCACCCCGACCAGCTGCGTCTGGTGCCGTGCGGCGACGTGGCCGACCCGACCGACCTGGACCGGCCCGGCGACCTCGATCGGTTCGCCGACCTCGACCGGCTCATCGAGGGCGGCGGGTCCGGCGGTGCATCGGCCCGGACGGTGGCGACCGGATGATCGGGCCGGTCCTCGACGAGGCGATGCGCTGGTGGTACGCCGGTGAGCAGGTGGCCGTCGCGACGGTGACCGCCACCGCCGGTAGCGCACCCCGGCCACCGGGCACCAGCATGCTCGTGGCCCCGGACGGTACGGTCACCGGAAGCGTCTCGGCCGGCTGCGTCGAGGCCGCCATCTACCAGCTGTGCCGTACCGTGCTGGAGACCGGCGAGGGGCGGCTGGCGCGCTTCGGCGACACCGGCGACGAGCTCTTCGAGCCCGGTCTGACCTGCGGCGGCACCATCGAGGTGTACGTGCAGCGGGTGGACCGCGACAGCGTGCCGCAGCTGGACCGGCTGCACGCGGCGACCCGGACCGCCCGCCCGGTCGCGGTGGTCACCTGCCTGACCGGGCCGCCGGCCAGCCAGGGCCGCTGGCTGCTCGTCGACGCCGATGGTCAATGGGGTTCGCTCGGCGGGCCGACCCTGGACGCGACGGCCGTCCGGGTCGCCCGCCCGGCCCTGGACACCGGGCGGACCACGCTCGTCCAGCCCGCCGCCGGCACCACCCTGCTGGTCCTCGGCATTCTGCCACCGCCCCGGATGATCATCTGCGGGGCGACCGACTTCACCGCCGCGCTCGCCCGGCAGGGCCGGTTCCTCGGCTACCGGGTGACGGTCTGCGACGCCCGCGCGGTCTTCACCACCCGGCAGCGGTTCCCGGACGCCGACGACGTGGTCGTCGACTGGCCGCACCGCTACCTGGGCGCCGAGGCCGCCGCCGGTCGGGTCGACCCGCGTACGGTGCTCTGCGTACTCACCCACGACCCGAAGTTCGACGTACCGCTGCTGCGGACCGCGCTCAACCTGCCGCTGGCCTACATCGGGGCGATGGGATCCCGGCGCAGCGCCGCCGACCGGGCGGCCCGGCTGCGTGCCGTCGGGGTGCCGCCGGCCGCGTTGACCCGGCTGTCCGCACCGATCGGGCTGGACCTGGGGGCGGTGACCCCGGAGGAGACCGCGGTCAGTATCGCCGCCGAGATCGTCGCGGCCCGCACCGGCCGCGACGGCGGACGGTTGACCGCCGGCCAGGGCTCGATCCACCCGGCGCAGCACGGGCCTGCGGCGCACGGGTCAGCCGGCGGTGAGCCGCAACGCCAGGAAGAAGTCCACCCGGTCCTCGAACCGGCCGAGGTCCCGGCCGGTCAACTGCTCTATCCGGCCGATCCGGTACCGCAACGTGTTGACGTGCACATGTAGCCGTTGCGCGCAGCGGCTCCACGATCCGTCACAGTCGAGAAAAGCCGACAGCGTACGCAGCAGGTCGGCATGGTGCGCCCGGTCGTACTCCTCGACCGGCCCGAGCAGCCGGCTGCGGAACCCCTGCCGGGTGCCGGCCGGCACCCCGGCCAGCAGCAGCGAATGCGACGCCAGGTCACCGGCGGCCACCACACTGACCGGGCCGGTCGCGGTGCCGGTGGCGGACCGGTGCGCGTGCAGCGCCTCCTCGACCGCCCCGCCCAGCCCGACGGCGCCCACGCCGGCGTCGGAGACGCCCAGGATGAGCCGGCCGCCGCGCAGCCCCGGCGCCATCCGGTCGGCGGCGGCGACCAGCGCCGAACCTATGGTGCCGGCGTCCTGCGGAGGCAGCGCCAGCACGGCGAGCGCCCCCGAGGGCAGGTCGGGTTCGAGTACGGTTACCGCCCGGTCGGGCGCCAGCCGGTCGAGGAACTCGTCGACCACGGCGACGGTCAGCGTCGCCGGCGCGCGCATCCCGTCCAGCGTGGCGGCGACCGCGACGAACGTGGCGTCCGGGTCGAGCCGGGCGGCCAGCAGCGCGGCCCGCAGCCCGGCGAGGTCCCCCGGCGTCCGCAGCGCCGTCCGCAGCTGGCCGGCCAACCGCGCCTCCACCCGGGCGGCCTCGTCCAGGTGAGCCCGTTCCAGCGCCACCACGCTGGTCAGCTCGTCGACGGTGCCGGGCAGCGCGTCGAGCGCGCCCCGGCAGGCCACCAACCAGGCCGCCAGCCGGTGCTCGGCCCGGCCGGGCACCCCGAACACGGAGAACTGCTCGCCGTCGACCGTCACGGTCGCGGGCAGCCGCTGCGCGGTCAGGAAGGCGCGGCTCAGCGCCTCGGCGACCGGATCGGCCAGCTCGGCCGTGCCGGCCACCACCCGGCCGCTGGTGGTCAACGTCCAGCAGTCGGTGTCGATCGCCGCGGCGACGGTCGGCAGCAGATCGGTCAGCCGGGCGCCGGCGGCCATCGCGGCGACCAGTCCGCGCTGCCGGCCCAGCACCGCCGCCAGCGAGCTGGCCCGCTGCGCCCACAGGGTCGGGTGAACGTCGTCGATGATGTCGCGGAACGACACGTCGGCGGGCACCTCGAACAGCGGTAGCCGGTGCCGGCGGCAGGCGGCGACCAGATCGCGGGGCACGCTGCCGTGCAGCGCCTCACCCGCGCCCAGCGCGGTCACCCCGGCGGCGGCCAGCGCCGCGACGAAGACCTCGGAATCGGCCGGCCCCCGGTGCCACATGAGGCCGGTGAGCACCAGGTCTGCGGTGGCCACGTAGCGGCCCGGGTCGGGCAGGTCGATGACGTTGACCCGGCCGACGGTGCGGTCCCGACCGTCGTCGCCGGTCAGCGGCACCAGCTTCAGATGGGCCTTGTCGAGCACGTCGGCCAGCAGCACAGGGGTCGCCTCCGGTCACGGTGATTGGATGAACCTCCAAAACCGTACGGTGACGATGTTTCGTCTTTGGTCCCTGCGCCGCTACCGGCCGGCTCGCCGCAACTGCTTGACTGCTGCTGCCCAGCGAAAGGGGGACCGGATTGGACCGCGGACTCGACGTGTTCAACACGTTGCCCGCCGATCATGTGCGGGAACTGCTGCTCAGTTGCTGCGCCGCGCCCGGCTGGGCCGCCGCGGTGGCGGCCGGCCGGCCGTACGCCGACCGGGCGGAGTTGACCGCCGCCGCGCGGGCACGGATCGGGGCGTTGCCCTGGCCGGAGGTGGTCGGCGCGGTCGCCGCCCACCCGCGGATCGGGCGGCCGCCCACCGGCACCGGCCGGGACGCCGAGTGGTCCCGTCGCGAGCAGGCGGCGGCGACGGCCGCTTCCGGCACGGCCGCTTCCGCCGCCGGCACCGTCGCTTCCGGCCCCGGCGTCGCGACCGAACTGGCTGAGGTCAACGACGCCTACGAGCAGCGGTTCGGGTACCGCTTCCTGATCTTCGCCAACGGTCGTGGCGCCGCGGAACTGGTGGCCGCCGCCCGGCAGCGGCTGCACCACGACCCGGACACCGAGCAGGGCGTGGTCCGCACCGAGCTCGGCGACATCGCCGCGCTGCGCCTGGGCCGGCTGGTCGACGACATGGCCGCGCCGGCGCCGCTGTCCAGTCACGTGCTGGACACCACCACCGGCACCCCGGCGGCCGGCATCGCCGTACGGCTCGACGCCGCCGACCCGGGGGGCGGCTGGCGCACCGTCGCCACCGGACACACCGACGCCGACGGCCGGCTGCGGGACTGGGCGCCGGGCGCCGGCTGGGCCGCCGGCACCTACCGGCTGGCGTTCGACGTGGCCGACCGGCTCGGGGTGGACGCCTTCTACACCGAGATCCCGGTGGTGTTCACCGTCCGCGACGCCGCCCGCCACCACCACGTACCGCTGCTGCTGAGCCCGTACGGCTACACCACCTATCGAGGGAGCTGACCGGATGGGAATCGTTCTGGGGCCGAACCGGTACGGCAAGGCGCAGACCCGGGTGGTCCGGGTGGACCGCGACGGCGACCGGCACACCCTGCGCGACCTCAACGTCTCCGTCGCGCTCGCCGGTGACCTCGCCGCCACCCACCTGACCGGCGACAACAGTCAGGTGCTGCCGACCGACACGCAGAAGAACACGGTGTACGCGTTCGCCCGTCGCCACGGCATCGCCAGCGCCGAGGAGTTCGGCCTGCTGCTGGCCCGGCACTTCGTGGACAGCCAGCCAGGCATCAGCCGGGCCCGGGTCGACATCGAACAGTACGACTGGCGACGGCTCGGTCCGCACTCGTTCGAACGCGACGGCGGCTCCACCCGTACCGCCACGGTCCGCTACGACGGCGACCGGGCGGAGGTGATCGCCGGCCTGTCCGACCTGGTCCTGCTCAACTCCACCGACTCGGAATTCCGGGGCTACGTCGTCGACCCGTACACCACCCTGCCGGAGACCGACGACCGGATCCTCGCCACCGCCGTGGACGCCCGGTGGCGCTACGCCGGCACCGCGCCGCCCGGCGGCTTCGACGCCGCCCACGCGGCGGTACGCCAGGCGCTGGTCGACGCGTTCGTCGGCACCTACAGCCGGTCCCTGCAGCAGACCCTGTACGCGATGGGTGAGCGGGTGCTGACCGACCGGCCCGACGTGGTGGAGGTGCGGCTGGCCCTGCCGAACAAGCACCACCTGCTGGTCGACCTGAGCCCGTTCGACCTGGACAACCCGAACAGCGTCTTCGTCGCCGCCGACCGGCCGTACGGACTGATCGAGGGCACCGTCACCCGCGACGACGCGCCGCCGGAGCTGGGGCAGTGGTGATCGTCGTCACCGGCGCCGCCGTCGCCACGGTCGACGCCGCCGGCACCGAGCACCGAGACGGGCATCTCGTCGTCGGCGACGACGGCCGGATCGCCGCCGTCGGCCCCGGTGACGTGCCCGCCGGTCTGCTCGACACGCTCACCGGCGGGGACCGGCACCGGGTACGCCGGATCGACGGCACCGGCTGCCTGGCCACCCCCGGCCTGGTCAACACCCACCACCACCTCTACCAGTGGGCCACCCGTGGCCTGGCCCAGCAGCAGAACCTGTTCGGCTGGCTGACCACCCTCTACCCGGTCTGGTCGCGGATGGACGCTGGCACGGTGCACGCCGCCGCCGCGGCCAACCTCGGCTGGCTGGCGCTGTCCGGCTGCACCACCAGCACCGACCACCACTACGTCTTTCCCCGCGACGGCGGTGACCTGTTCGCCGCCGAGATCGCCGCCGCGCGCCGGATCGGGCTGCGGTTTCATCCCTGCCGGGGTTCGATGGACCTCGGCCGCTCGGCCGGTGGGCTGCCCCCGGACTCCACCGTGGAGGACACGGACGCCGCGTTGGCCGCCACCGAGGCGGCGATCGACCGTTGGCACGACCCGGCGCCGGACTCGATGCTGCGGGTCGCCGTGGCCCCCTGCTCGCCGTTCTCGGTCACCCCCCGGCTGATGCGCGAGTCGGCCGAACTGGCCCGCCGCCGGGGGGTCCGACTGCACACCCACCTCGCCGAGACCGTCGAGGAGGAGGAGTACTGCCGGACCACGCACGGCTGCACCCCGGTGCAGTACGCCGAACAGCTCGGCTGGCTCGGTGACGACGTGTGGCTGGCGCACGGCGTCCACCTCGACGACGCGGCGGTGGCCCGGCTCGGCGCCACCGGCACCGGCGTCGCGCACTGTCCCAGCTCCAACGCCCGGCTCGGGGCCGGCACCGCCCGGGTGACCGATCTGCTCGCCGCCGGCGTGCCGGTCGGCCTGGGCGTCGACGGCGCCGCCAGTCAGGAGGTCGGCCACCTCGGTGCGGAGCTGCGCCAGTCGCTGTACGCCGCCCGGCTGCGCGGCGGACCTGCCGCGCTGACCGCCCGCGACGCCCTCGCGCTGGGCACCATCGGCGGCGCGCGCTGCCTGGGCCGGGCAGCCGAGATCGGCTCGCTGGAGGTGGGCAAGCTCGCCGACGTCGCGCTGTGGCGGGTCGACGGGCTGGGCCACGCCGGCATCGACGACCCGGTCGCCGCGCTGGTGCTCGGCCCGCCCGCCCCGGTGGAGCTGCTGCTGGTCGGCGGCCGGCCGGTCGTCGAACGCGCCGAGCTGCGTACCGCCGACGCCGCCGACCTGGCTCGCCAGGCCGCCCGTGCGCACCGGACCCTGATGTCCCCGGCCCCGTCGAACAGGAGTGACCTTTGATACCCCGCAGCCAGGTCGAACCGCTGCCACCGGCCGCGACCGTTCCGGCCCCGGCCGGCCAGTCGGTCGCCACCGGGGACGTGCTGACCGGCGACGCGCTGGCCTTCCTCACCGGACTGCACCGCCGGTTCGCCGGCCGGCGGACCGAGCTGCTCGCCGCCCGCGGCCGCCGCCGGGCCGACATCGCCCGCACCGGCCGGTTGGACTTCCGCGCCGACACCGCGCCGGTCCGGGCCGACAGCTGGACGGTGCCGCCGCCCCCGCCCGACCTGGCCGACCGGCGGGTGGAGATCACCGGGCCCACCGACCGGAAGATGACCGTCAACGCGTTGAACTCTGGTGCCCGGGTGTGGCTGGCCGACCTGGAGGACGCGAACACCCCGCACTGGGCGAACGTGATCGACGGGCAACGCAACCTCGCCGACGCCGTGCGGCGCACCATCGAGCTGCGGACCGAGACGAAGACCTACCGGCTCGGCCCCGGACCGTACCCGACGATCGTGGTCCGGCCCCGTGGCTGGCACCTCGACGAGCGGCACCTCGTCATCGACGACGCGCCGGCCGTCGGCGCGCTGGTCGACGCCGGCCTGTACCTGTTCCACAACGCCGCCGAGCTGCTGCGCCGGGGCAGCGGCCCCTACCTCTACCTGGCCAAGACGGAGAGCCACGAGGAGGCCGCGCTGTGGCACGACGTGTTCGTCCATGTCGAGCAGACGCTCGGCCTGCCGGCCGGCAGCATCCGGGCCACCGTGCTGATCGAGACGATCACCGCCGCGTTCGAGATGGACGAGATCCTGTGGGCACTCGGCCCGTACGCCGCCGGACTCAACGCCGGTCGGTGGGACTACCTGTTCAGCATCATCAAGAACTTCCGTGACGCCGGTGGGCGGTTCGTGCTGCCGGACCGGGCGGCGGTCACGATGACCGCGCCGTTCATGCGCGCCTACACCGAACTGCTGGTCGCCACCTGCCACCGGCGCGGCGCGATGGCGATCGGCGGCATGTCGGCCTTCATCCCCAACCGGCGGGACGCCGACGTCACCGCCCGCGCCGTCGACCAGGTCCGGGCCGACAAACGTCGGGAGGCCGCCGACGGCTTCGACGGGTCCTGGGTCGCCCACCCCGACCTGGTGCCGGCCTGCCGCGAGGTGTTCGACGAGGTCCTCGGCGACCGGCCCAACCAGCTCGACCGGCAACGCCCGGACGTGTCGGTCACCGCCGCGCAACTGCTGGACGTCGCCGCCACCGGCGGTGCCGTGACCGAGGCCGGGCTGCGCGCGAACGTCGCCGTCGCGGTGCGCTACCTGGAGGCCTGGCTGCGCGGCAACGGCGCGGTGGCGATCGACAACCTGATGGAGGACGCGGCCACCGCCGAAATCTCCCGGTCGCAGATCTGGCAGTGGATCCGCAACGGGGTACGGCTGCCCGACGGCACCCTGGTGACCGCCGACCTGGTCCGGGCCATCGGCGACGCCGAACTCGCCGCGATCCGCGCCGCGCTGACCGAACCGGACTGGGCGGCGAGTCGGTTCCCGCAGGCCCGGGCGTTGTTCGAGGAGGTCGCCCTTGGTCCCGACTACGTCGACTTCCTGACCCTGCCGGCGTACCGGTTGATCGACTGATGGCCCGGCTCGACCCGGCGGTGTACGCCGCGTTGGACGACCGGCTCGCCGACGTCGACGCCGCGCTGCGGGCCCGCTATCCGGGCGAGGCGTCGGGGCGCCAGCCGGTGCACACCGTGTACGTGCCCGCCGACCGGGTCACCGCCGACCTGGTGCCGACCTGGGGCGCGGCGGCGTTGGCCGCGCTGGACGCCCACCCGCCGGCACCGTACCCGGTCGAGCTGGACCGACGGGTACGCGCCAAACTGGCCCGCGAGCCGGTCGAGGACCTGCGCATCGACGTCGAGGACGGGTACGGCGTACGCGACGACGCCACCGAGGACGCCGACCTGCGGGCCGCGGCACGTGCGTTGACCGAGGCACGGGCCGCCGGTGTGGGCCCACCGCGCGTCGGGGTGCGGATCAAGTGTCTGGAGGCGGCCACCAGGCGGCGGGCGGTCCGCAGCCTCGACCTTTTCCTGGACGCCTGCGCTGGGCCGCCCGACGGCTTCGTGGTCACCCTGCCGAAGGTGAGCCACCCGGCCCAGGTCGCCGCGATGGTCGACGTCTGCGGCCGGCTCGAGCAGGCGTACGGGCTGGTGGACGGGGCGCTGCGGTTCGAGATCCAGATCGAGACTCCGGCGGCGATTCTCGCTCCCGACGGCACCGCGACCGTCGCCCGGCTGATCGGTGAGTCAGCCGGACGGTGTGCCGGACTCCACTTCGGCACCTACGACTACGGAACCGCCTGCGGCATCGCCGCCGATTACCTGAGTATGGACCATCCAAGTTCCGACCACGCGAAGGCCGTCATGCAGGTGGCCGCTGCCGGCACCGGTGTACCGCTCAGCGACGGCTCCACCAACATCCTGCCGGTCGGCGACACCGCGACCGTGCGCTCCGCCTGGCAGCGCCACGCCGATCTGGTCCGCAGATCCCTGGAACGCGGCTTCTACCAGGGCTGGGACCTGCACCCGCACCAGTTGCCGACCCGGTTCGCGGCGACCTACGCCTTCTACCGTGCCGGCCGGGAGCAAACCGTCCGGCGGCTCGACGCCTACCTCGCCCGCCGGTCCGGCGGAGTTCTCGACGAGCCGGCGACCGCCCGGGCGCTGGCCCGGTTCCTGCTGCGCGGGCTGGACTGCGGCGCTGTCGACCCGGCCGACGCCGGCTTCGACCGCACGGTACTGACCACCCTGGCCGGTCCGGGCGCCACCGAGGTCGCCCCGACCGCCGACCGCGATGCCGGGCCGACCGCCCACCTGCCGACCGCGTCCGGTGAGGAGCCCACCGACCATGCCCGTTGATCTGGTACTGCGGTCTCGCCGCACGGTGCTGCCCGACGGTGAGCGTCCGGCCGCAATCGCCGTCGGCGACGGTCGGATCGTCGCCGTCGCCGACTACCGGGAACACGTGCCGGCGACGGTCGACAGCGACCTCGGCAACGTCGCGCTGCTGCCCGGACTCGTCGACACCCACGTGCACGTCAACGAACCCGGCCGTACCGAGTGGGAAGGATTCTCCACCGCCACCCTGGCCGCCGCCTCCGGTGGCGTCACCACCATCGTCGACATGCCGTTGAACAGCCTTCCGCCGACCGTCGACCCGGCCGCGCTGGCCGTCAAACGGCGGGCCGCCGCCGGGCAGTGCCATGTCGACGTCGGCTTCTGGGGCGGCGCGGTCCCCGGCAACCAGCAGGTGATGCCCGACCTGTACGCCGCCGGGGTCTTCGGGTTCAAGGCGTTCCTCGCCGACTCCGGGGTGCCGGAGTTCCCCCCACTGGACACCGGTCAGCTCGCCGCCGCGTTGGCGGCCGTACCCGCCCTGTTCGTGGTGCACGCCGAGCAACCCGACCAGCTCATGGCCGCCGCCTCCTCGACCCGCTACCGGGACTTCCTCGCCAGCCGGCCGCCGGCGGCCGAGATCGAGGCGGTCACCGCCGCCATCGACGTCGCCCGCCGGGTCGGTGCCCGGCTGCACATCCTGCACCTGTCCGCTGCCGGCGCGGTGCCGGTGCTGGCCGCTGCCCGGCGGGCCGGGGTGCCGGTCAGCGCCGAGACCTGCCCGCACTACCTGACCCTGGCCGCCGAGGAGATCCCGGACGGGGCCACCGAGTTCAAGTGCTGTCCGCCGATCCGGCAACGCGACAACCAGGACGCGCTGTGGGCAGCCCTGGCCGACGGCACCATCTCCTGCGTGGTCTCCGACCATTCACCCTGCCCGCCCGCGCTGAAGGCACCCGACACCGGGGATTTCGCCGCCGCCTGGGGCGGTATCGCCTCGGTGCAGATGGGGCTGCCGGCAATCTGGACCGAAGCCCGTCGGCGCGGGTTCGGTCTCGGTGACGTGGTCCGGTGGATGTGCCAGGGGCCGGCCGACCTGGTGGGGCTGCCCACCAAGGGCCGGCTCGTCGTCGGCGCCGACGCCGATCTGGTCGCCTTCGACCCGGCGCCGAGCTACCACGTCGACCCCGCCCGGCTG
Source organism: Micromonospora sp. LOL_021 (assembly GCF_048060215.1). Classification (NCBI taxonomy): domain Bacteria; kingdom Bacillati; phylum Actinomycetota; class Actinomycetes; order Micromonosporales; family Micromonosporaceae; genus Micromonospora; species Micromonospora sp. LOL_021. Next base: position 14,477 of record NZ_JBHMIN010000086.1, read on the forward strand.
CGGCAACGCCATCCCATCACCCCGTACGCCGGACGACGCCTGACCGGCATCGTCCGGGCCACCTGGCTGCGCGGCGCACCGGTCACCCCGGATGCGCCGCGCGGCCGCCTTCTGTCGCGAGAGGGGACCGTTGACAGGTAGTCACGCATCCACGCCACCGCCCGGTCCGCCGGACGGATCCGACCCGACCCGACTGCCCGACCTGGCGTCCCGCGCCCTCGGCGGGGGAGTGGTCGCCGCCAACGACGAGTTCTTCGCCGCCGCCGACAACCTGGTCGACCCGCGCCCGCCGGTCTTCGCCGCCGGCACCTTCGGGGCGAAGGGCCAGGTGTACGACGGTTGGGAAACCCGCCGCCGTCGCCAACCCGGCGCGGACCACGCCGTCGTCCGGCTCGGTGCCCCGGGCGTGGTCCGGGCCGTGCTGATCGACACCGCGCATTTCACCGGCAACTACCCGCCGTACGCGGCGGTGGACGGTTGCTCACTCGACGGCTATCCCGGGCCGCAGGAACTCGCCGCGGCGCGGTGGACCCCGCTGGTGCCCCGCACCGCGCTGGCCGGGGACAGCCAGCTGGTCGTCCCGGTCGACGTGCCGGCACGGCAGACCCACGTACGGTTGACGATCTTTCCCGACGGCGGGGTCGCCCGGCTGCGGGTGTACGGCGAGCCGGTGCCCGACCCGGATCTGCTGACCGAGGTGCTCGACCTTGCCGCGGTCGAGCACGGTAGCCGGGTCGAGGCGTGCAGCGACCGGTTTTACGGATCCCCGCAGCAGCTGCTGCTACCCGGGCCGGCCCGTACGATGGGCGAGGGCTGGGAGACCGCCCGCCGCCGCGACGACGGCAACGACTGGGTCCAGGTCCGGCTCTGTGCCGTCGGCGTCGTCGAGTTCGTCGAGCTGGACACCAGCCACTTCAAGGGCAACGCCCCGGCGGCGGCCCGGCTGCTCGGCACCGACCTCACCGGCACCGATCCGGCCCTCGACGGCGGCTCCGGCGTTGACTCCACCGACTGGCCGGAGCTGCTGCCGTTGACCCCGTTGCAACCGGACACCCGGCACCGTTTCCGGCTGGACCGGCCCCGCCCGGTCAGCCACGTCCGGCTGGACATCCATCCCGACGGCGGGATGGCCCGGCTGCGCCTGTTCGGCCGGCTCACCACCGTCGGCGCCGCCGACCTAGCCGCCCGATACCGGACGGCGGCTGCGTCCGGCTGACCTGGCCGGGACATACGTCGAAGGGCCGGACCCCGGGTGCGGGGTCCGGCCCTTCGACGCTGTGTCTGCGGTCAGCTGTTCCAGTGCTGGGCGACGAGTTCGGCGGCCTGGGTCTCCCACTGCGCGTAGT
>NZ_JBHMIN010000087.1:0-15298 GCF_048060215.1 Micromonospora sp. LOL_021
CCACCCAATACCGAAACTACTCAACCGAGCTCAAGACGAACCGCGTCGGTGGATCGAGGCTTAGGATGTGGTGTTCGGGTTTCCCCTAGGCACCGTTAGAAGAGTTATGTATCAAATAGAGCACACTTCGGCTGGCTGCTGCAACCTCAACACTGCGTTCAGTCACAGCTGAGGCCAAGCGCGGCAGCGACTGCCGCACGTCAGCGCGTCGGTCACCGACTGGCGGACAGATCCCGGGCGATCAGTTCGGCGATCTGGATGGTGTTCAGCGCCGAACCCTTGCGCAGGTTGTCGCCGGTGACGAAGAAGTCGATGGCCCGGGGGTCGTCCATCGACCGACGGATCCGGCCGACCCAGGACGGCTCGGTGCCGACCGCGTCGATCGGCATCGGGAACTCGGCGTTCGCCGGGTCGTCGACCACGATCACCCCGGGCGCGTTGCGCAGGACCTCGCGGGCGCCGTCCGCGGTCACCTCACTGCCGAAGACCGCGTGTACGGCGACCGAGTGCCCGGTCACCACCGGCACCCGCACGCAGGTGGACGAGACCTTCAGATCCGGCAGGCCGAGGATCTTGCGGGACTCGTCGCGGAGTTTCAGCTCCTCGGTGGACCATCCGGCGTCGGCGAGCTCGCCGGTGAACGGCACCACGTTGAGCGCCAGCGGCGCCGGGAACGGGCCGAGGTCGTCACCCACCGCCTGGCGTACGTCGCCCGGCCGCGAGCCGAGCGTGCGGTCGCTGGCCGCCCTGGTCAGCTGGCTGTGCAGCAGGTCCACGCCGAACCGCCCGGCGCCGGAGACCGACTGGTAGCTGGCCAGCACCAGTTCGCGCAGGCCGTACTCGCGGTGCAGCGGGGCGATCGCGACGATCATGGCCAGGACGGTGCAGTTGGCGTTGGAGACGATCCGGCGCGGCCGGCGACGTACCTGCTCGGCGTTGATCTCCGGCACGACCAGCGGTACGCCGGGGTCCATCCGGAACGCACCCGAGTTGTCGACCACGGTCGCGCCGCGCTCGGTGGCGACCGGTGTCCACTGCCGGGACACGTCGTCCGGCACGTCCACCATGACGACGTCGACGCCGTCGAAGGCTTCCGGGCTGACCTGGTGCACCGGCAGCTCCTCGCCCCGGCAGCGCACCAGCCGCCCGGCGGAGCGGGGTGAGGCCAGCAACCGGATCTCGCCCCAGACGTTGGCCCGTGAAGTGAGTAGCTCGCACATGACAGCACCGACAGCGCCGGTCGCACCGAACACCGCGAGGGTGGGCAGCGGGCGTGCCCTGGTGTCAGGCACCGGGTTCACCGGCCAGTGCCTGCGTAGACCACCGCCTCCTCCGTACCGCCGAGGTCAAAGGCGGCGTGCACCGCGCGTACCGCCGCGTCCAGGTCGGTGTCCCGGCAGACGACCGAGACCCGGATCTCCGAGGTGGAGATCATCTCGATGTTGACGCCGGCCTCGGCGAGGGCGGCGAAGAAATTGGCGGCCACGCCCGGGTGCGAACGCATCCCGGCACCGATCAGCGACACCTTGCCGACGTGGTCGTCGTAGAGCAGGCCCTTGAAGGCGATCCGCTCCTGCTCCTTGCCCAGCGCCGCCATCGCGGTCGGGCCATCGGCCTTCGGCAGGGTGAAGGAGACGTCGGTACGGCCGGTCCCCTCGGTCGACACGTTCTGCACGATCATGTCGATGTTGGTCTCCGCGTTGGCCACCGTCTCGAAGATGCGGGCGGCGGCACCCGGCTCGTCGGGAACGCCGACGATGGTGATCTTCGCCTCGCTCCGGTCGTGGGCGACTCCGGTGATGAGTGCTTGCTCCACGGAAAGATCCTCCATCGATCCGGTCACCATGGTGCCGGTGTTGGTCGAGTACGACGAGCGGACGTGGATCGGCAGACCGGCCCGGCGGGCATACTCGACGCTGCGCAGGTGCAGCACCTTCGCCCCGCAGGCGGCCAGCTCCAGCATCTCCTCGTAGGTGATCTGCTTGATGTGCCGGGCGTTCGGCACGATTCGGGGGTCGGCGGTGAACACCCCGTCGACGTCGGTGTAGATCTCGCAGACGTCGGCCTGCAGCGCGGCGGCGAGCGCCACCGCCGTGGTGTCCGAACCACCGCGGCCCAGTGTGGTGATGTCCTTGGTGTCCTGGGACACGCCCTGGAAACCGGCCACGATCGCCACCGCGCCCTCGTCCAGGGCACCCTGCAGCCGGCCGGGGGTGACGTCGATGATCCGGGCTCGCCCGTGCACCGAGGTGGTCAGCACACCGGCCTGCGAGCCGGTGTAGGACCGCGCCTCGTAGCCCAGGTTGTGGATGGCCATGGCGAGCAGCGCCATCGAGATCCGCTCGCCGGAGGTGAGCAGCATGTCCAGCTCCCGGCCGGGCGGCAGCGGGCTGATCTGCCCCGCGAGGTCGAGCAGCTCGTCGGTGGTGTCGCCCATCGCGGAGACGACCACCACGACGTCGTCGCCGGACTTGCGGGCCGCGACGATTCGCTCGGCGACCCGCTTGATGCGTTCGGCGTCGGCGACCGAGGACCCGCCGTACTTCTGCACCACCAGTGCCACGGCGGTCCACTCCCCTCCAGCTGCTGCCAACCTGCCGGCATCAGGGTACCGGCGTCCGGAGCCCGCGCAGACAGCCGTTCCCACGATCCGGCCGGGTGCGGTCACCGCCCGTGTCCGTCGGGGACGCCGGTCGTCCGGCCGGCCCGGTCCGCGACACGCCGACGACTCGCCGTCGGGCCGAAAGGCCGCAGGTCGTCAGCGGGCCGGCGACGGAAATCGGCGTGTCCGTGGGCCGCCCGGCCGCAAAACCCGACCGGGTACGCAGAATGGGCGGATGCGTTCCCGGGGTCCCGTAGCGTCACGAAACTCGCCTGCCGCGCTGGCTTGCGTGGCGTTCGTCACGTTGTCCCTGCTGGGCTGCGATTCCACCGATCCGGTGACGTCGCCGCAGGGCACGCCGACCGGCGAGCAGTCGCCGTCGGCGCCAGGGAGCACCCCGCCGGCCGAACCACGGGCGCAGTTGGCGGCGGCGGCCGCCGCCGCCAGCGACCTGCGGATGACGGCGTTCTACACGTTGCAGACCCCAGGTCGGCCGGACCGGACGGTGGCGGTGACCCTGGCCGAGGACGGCGGGTGGCGGGTGGACATTCCGGGCGGCGCCCCAGGCGGCGCGGGCGGTACGAGCAGCACGAGCGGCACGGGCGACGTCGCGATGGCGCAGAACGACGATGGCCTGTTCCGGTGTGCGCTGCCGTCGGCCGGCAACCCGGTGACGTCGTACTGTGTCCGGCTGGGCGACCCGGACGCCGCGGTCGAACCGGCACTCGACCCTCGGCTGCACCACCTGTTCGCCGACTGGCGGGCGGTGCTGGCCGACCGGCGTGCCCCGCTGGCGGTGTCGGTGACCGAACCGCTCGACGGCGCCGACGGCACCTGCTTCTCCGTGGAGTCGACCACCACCTCGTTGCAGCCGCCACTGGACGTGGGAATCTACTGCTACCGCCCGGACGGCACCCTCACCGGCGCACGGTTGGAGCTCGGGACGCTGCTGTTGGCGGGCCAGCCGGGCACGGCCCCGCCGTCGATCACGCTGCCGGGCCCGGTGACCACCGGGGTGCCGCCGGGCTCGGCCGGCACCCCGCCGACGAGCAGCGGATCCACGACCGGCACCGGCTGAGATTTCGGCCGGGCTTTGCCAACCCGCGATCACCACGTAGGGTGAGAACCGTCATGTGGCAGGCGCTCCTCCTTCGCTGCCGCGACGAGGCCCCCGAGGCCGGCACCTCGTCGCGGAGTTGACCCGCGCCGCCTTGACCCCATCCGCGCCCACGCTGTCCAGCCGCTCCGGCACCGTTCGCCGCACCTGGGCGAGCGCGCCGCCCAGCTGACCGAACCGGGCCGCCGCCCTTCGCCGTACCGACGCGGCCACCGCGACCGAAACGGCCACCATGACCGACGCGGCCACCGCGACCGGATCGCCGCCGGGCCCTGCCGGCCGACCGGACCGAGGTGCCGCCGCCGGCCGGCGGACGCGACAGCGCGGGACCGTCCCAGACCAGGAGATCGCACCATGGCACAGCCAACCGCCGGCCCAGCACGGCAGTCCGTCAACGTCCAGCCCACCGCCGATCCGGGCGCCACCGACCAGCCCGCCACCGACCCGATCGCCCGACAGCGGCCGAGCCGGATGGCGTACCAGCGTTATCAGCCCTACCACCAGCAGTTCGCCGTCGACGTACCCGACCGGCAGTGGCCCACCCGGCGCATCGAGCAGCCACCCCGATGGTGTGCCGTCGACCTGCGCGACGGCAACCAGGCGCTGATCGATCCGATGTCGCCGGACCGCAAACGCCGGATGTTCCAGCTGCTGGTGCAGATGGGCTACAAGGAGATCGAGGTCGGGTTCCCGGCGGCCAGCCAGACCGACTTCGAGTTCGTCCGGCAGCTGATCGAGCAGGACCTGATCCCCGACGACGTCACGATCCAGGTGCTGACCCAGTGCCGGGAGCATCTGATCGACCGGACCTTCGAGTCGCTGCGCGGCGCCCGGCGGGCGATCGTGCACTTCTACAACTCGACGTCGGTGCTGCAGCGGCGGGTGGTCTTCGGCCTGGACAAGGCCGGGATCACCGACATCGCCACCACCGGGGCGCGGCTGTGCCAGAAGTACGCCGAGATCCACACCCCGGACACCGACATCTTCTACGAGTACTCGCCCGAGTCGTACACCGGCACCGAGCTGGACTACGCGCTGGAGGTGTGCAGCGCGGTCATCGACGTGATCCAGCCCACCCCCGACCGACCGCTGATCATCAACCTGCCGGCGACCGTCGAGATGGCCACCCCCAACGTGTACGCCGACTCGATCGAGTGGATGCACCGGCGGCTGCCGCGGCGGGAGAGTGTGGTGCTGTCGCTGCACCCGCACAACGACCGGGGCACCGCGGTGGCCGCCGCCGAGCTGGGTCTGCTGGCCGGCGCGGACCGGATCGAGGGCTGCCTGTTCGGCAACGGTGAACGCACCGGCAACGTCGACCTGGTGACTCTGGGGCTGAACCTGTTCAGCCAGGGTGTCGACCCGCAGATCGACTTCAGCCAGATCGACGAGATCAAGCGGGCCGTCGAGTACTGCAACCAGCTGCCGGTGCACGAGCGGCATCCGTACGCCGGGGACCTGGTTTACACCGCGTTCTCCGGCTCCCATCAGGATGCCATCAAGAAGGGTTTCGACGCGCTGGCCGGCGACGCCGACGCGGCCGGGGTCCAGGTCGACGACCACTCCTGGGGAGTGCCGTACCTGCCGATCGACCCGCGTGACGTGGGGCGCACCTACGAGGCGGTGATCCGGGTCAACTCGCAGTCCGGCAAGGGCGGGGTGGCGTACGTGATGCGCCAGGAACACAACCTGGACCTGCCCCGGCGGCTGCAGATCGAGTTCTCCGGTGTGGTGCAGGCCGTCACCGACGACTCCGGCGGCGAGATCGAGCCGCAGCGGATGTGGGAGATCTTCGCCGACGAGTACCTCGGCGGTCAGCGGACCGGACCGGCGGTGATTCTGGAGTCGTACGCGACGAGCACGGTCGACGGCAAGGTGGAGGCGACCTCGGTGGTCGTGGTCGACGGCGTCCGGCACACCCTGGACTCGGCGGGTAACGGCCCGATCGACGCGTACGTCAACGCGCTGCAGGCGGTGGACGTCGGCGTGCGGGTGCTGGACTACCACGAGCACGCGCTCTCCGCCGGGGGCGACGCGCAGGCGGCGGCGTACGTGGAGTGCGAGGTCGGCGACCGTACGGTCTGGGGTGTCGGGCTGGACTCGAACATCGTGATCGCCTCGGTGCGGGCGGTGACCAGCGCGGTGAACCGCAGTCGGCGCGCCGGCTGAGCCGGCGGCACCGGGTCAAGATCCACTTAGGTTCCGGCGAAACGCCGGGACGGCGGGTGCCTGGCGCTGACCGCCGGGCACCCGCAAGCTGGACGGGTGCGAACCCCTTTTCGACAGCGTCCCTGGACCATCCGATTCGACCCGCGCCGGGCGGCGGTCGCGGTAGCCGCCGCCCTGGCGCTCGTCGCGACCGCCGGCTGCGAGTCCGTCGACATCACCCTCGGCTCCCCCACCGCCGCGCCGCCCGACGGGTCGGCGGACGGCTCCGGCGACGGCTCCGCTGATCAGGCATCCGCGCTGCTCGACCAGCTGACCGTGGCGTCCGCCGGCGCGATGCGCGGCTACAGCCGGGACCACTTTCCGCACTGGAGCTCCGCCGGCAGCAACTGCGACGTGCGGGACACCGTGCTGGAACGCGACGGCACGGCGATCGAACTGGATGGCTGCAACGTGGTCGGTGGGCAGTGGCTCAGCGCGTTCGACGGCGAGTCCTTCACCGACCCCGGCGACCTCGACATCGACCACATCGTCCCGCTGGCCAACGCCTGGCGCTCCGGTGCCGACGAGTGGGACGACGACCAGCGCCGCGAGTTCGCCAACGACCTGGACCGTCCGCAGCTGATCGCGGTTTCCGCGTCGACCAACCGGGCAAAGGGTGACCAGGACCCGTCGCAGTGGAAGCCGCCGAACCGGGACTACTGGTGCCAGTACGCCCAGGACTGGATCACGGTCAAGCACTACTGGGAGCTGTCGGTCACCGAGCCGGAGAAGGCGGCGCTGGCCGACATGCTGACCACCTGTCCGTGACCGCGACCGGTCGCTGACACCGGCCGGTCGGTGACGACGGTACGGGTGCCGACGAGAGGACAGGAGCTGACCATGGGCGAGCCGGTGGAGTCGAGCCGCACCCGGGACATCGTCGCCGGGCCGGGCGGGGTGATGACCGACGAGGTCGGCGTGATCACCGGCGAGTTGACGCTGCGCACCGAGTTCGCCGCCGGCCAGGTCACCCTCCGCGTGCAGTACAAGGACGCCGCGGAGTGGTACGCGGTGACCGGCGGCCGGGCCGACCTGGCCGACCCGGCCGGCCTGGACGCCGTACACGCCATCGCGGTCGGCCTGCTGCACCGCCCGGACGGCTGAAACTGCGTCCAGCCCGTACGGCAGCGGCTCGCGCGGGGGTGCGAACGGCTACGGCAGCGGCTCGCGCGGGGCGGAGACGGTGGCCGGCCCGGTGCCGGCGCCGGCGGGGGCGACCGCTTCCGGGCTCGTCCGGTGTGGGCGCAGCGACCCGGCGGCGATCTGCTCGGCCCAGTGGCAGGCCACCCGGGACGGGCCGATCTCGCGTAGCACCGGCCGCTCGTCGGCGCAGCGGGTCGGCTGCGCCCACGGGCACCGGGTGTGAAATCGGCAGCCGGCCGGCGGGTTCGCTGGCGACGGGAGGTCCCCGGCCAGCAGGATCCGTTCCCGCCGGTCCTCCACCTCCGGGTCCGGCACCGGCACGGCAGACAGCAACGCCCGGGTGTACGGGTGCAGCGGCTCGCGGTAGAGCTGGTCCCCGGGCGCCTCCTCGACCAGCGCGCCGAGGTACATCACCCCGATGGTGTCCGAGATGTGGCGAACCACCGCCAGGTCGTGGGCGATCACCAGGTAGGTGAGGCCGCGTTCGATCTGCAGCTCGTCCAGCAGGTTGATCACCTGGGCCTGGATCGACACGTCCAGGGCGGAGACCGGTTCGTCGGCGACGATCAGCTCCGGGCCGAGGACCAGCGCGCGGGCGATGCCGATCCGTTGCCGTTGGCCGCCGGAGAACTCGTGCGGATAGCGGGACAGCGCCCAGCGGGGCAGGCCGACCGCGTCGAGCGCTTCGCCGACGATCTGCCGGCGCTCGGTGCGGTCGGCACCGATGTCGTGCGCCTGCAGCCCTTCGACCAGGATCGACTCGACGTTCTGCCGCGGGTCCAGGCTGGACATCGGGTCCTGGAAGATCATCTGGAAGCGGCGGCGCATGGTCCGCAGCTTGGCCGCCGGCAGGCGGTTCAACGTCACTCCGTCGAAGACCACCTCGCCGCCGGTCGGCGGGGTCAACTGCAGGATGGCCCGGCCGAGCGTCGACTTGCCGCAGCCCGACTCGCCCACCAGGCCGTACGTCTCGCCCCGGGCGATCCGCAGGTCCACCCCGTCGACCGCCCGGACGTGCCCGACGACCCGGTCCAGCAGGACGCCCCGGGTGATCGGAAAGTGCACCTTGAGGTCGCGGACCTCGACCAGTGGCTCATTCACCGGCGGCCTCCCCCGTGTCGTCGGTCTCGGGCGGGTTGACGCAGCGGAACGCGTGCCCGTCCGGCTCCCGGCGCAGCTGCGGCGGGGTGCCGAGGCAGGCGTCAACCTGGCGGGCGCAGCGCGGCGCGAAGGCGCAGCCGTCCGGCCAGGGCAGCAGGTCCCGGACCGAGCCGGGGATGGGTCGCAGTCGCCGACCGTGGCCCGCGTCGAGCCGGGGAATCGAGCCGAGCAGACCGACCGTGTACGGGTGACGTGGTGCCGCGAACAGTGGACGGCGGCGGGCCGTCTCAACCACCCGACCGCCGTACAGCACGTTGATCGTGTCGCACATGCCGGCCACCACCCCCAGATCGTGGGTGATCATCACCAGCGCGGTGCCGGACTCGCGGACCAGGTCCTTGAGCAGTTCCAGGATCTGCGCCTGGATCGTCACGTCCAGCGCGGTCGTCGGCTCGTCGGCGATCAGCAGCCGGGGCTGGCAGGCGACCGCCATCGCGATCAGCGCACGCTGCCGCATCCCGCCGGAGAGCTGATGCGGGTACTCCTTCAACCGGCGGGTGGGGTCCGGGATACCGACCCGGTCCAGCAGGTGCTCGGCTTCGAGCCGGGCGACCTCGCCGCGCATCCCCCGGTGCCGGACCAGCACCTCGGTGACCTGCACTCCGATCGGCACCACCGGGTTCAGCGAGGAGAGCGGATCCTGGAAGATCATCGCCACGTCGCGGCCGCGTACGTCCCGCATCGCCCGGGGATCGAGCTGCAGCAGGTCGGTGCCGTCGAACGCGGCCTTGCCCTGGACCCGCACGCCCTTACCGGCCGGCAGCAACCCCATGATCGCCAATGAGGTGACGCTCTTGCCGCAGCCGGACTCGCCGACCAGCCCGGTCACCTCACCGGCGTCGACCGAGAAGGACACCCCGTCGACCGCGTGCACGTTCCGCTGCCCCCGCCGGGCGAAGGTGACCGCCAGTTCATCCACGTCGAGCAGCGCCATGGCTCACTTCCGCAGTTTCGGGTCGAGGGCTTCGCGCATCGCCTCGCCCAGCAGGGTGAAGCCCAACGCGGTGATGATGATGCCCAGCGCGGGCAGGATCGCCAGCCGGGGCGCGGCGTCCAGGTAGCGCTGCGCGTCGGCCAGCATCACCCCCCATTCCGGGATTGACGCGTCCGGGTTGCCGAGCCCCAGGAACGACAGCGCGGCCACCTCGATGATCGCGGTGGCCAGGGTGAGGGTGGACTGCACGATCACCGGTGCGAGTGAGTTCGGCAGGATGTGGGTCAGCGCCACCTTGCTCCGCCGTACCCCCAGGGAGGTGGCCGCGAGCACGTAGTCGCTGTTCGACTGGGCGAGCATCGAGCCGCGCAGCAGCCGGGCGAAGATCGGCACCGACACCATGCCGACCGCGATCATGACGGTGGTCAGGCTGGCCCCGAGCAGCGCCGCGATGCTGATCGCCAGCAGCAGGCTGGGCAGCGCCAGCAGCATGTCGACGATCCGCATCAGCACGGTGTCCACCCAGCGGCCCCACCGCCCGCCGAGGCCGGCGGCGGCACCGGCCAGGCCACCGATCAGCGTGCCGACCGTCAGCCCGATCAGGGTGGCGACGACGCCGACCAGCAGGGTCTGCCGGGCACCGACGATCATCCGGCTGAACTCGTCGCGGCCGAGATGGTCCACGCCGAACCAGTTCTCCGCGCGCGGCCCCGGGTAGAAGGCCTGCGCCTCGCGGATCTCGTCCTTCCACAGCTGCGCCGCCGGGTCGTACGGCACCAGGAACGGGCCGACCAGGGCGACCAGCAGGAAGACGCCGAGGATGACGGTGCCGACGATCGCCGCCGGGTTGCGGCGCAGCCGGCGGAACGCCTCCTGCCAGAGGCTGACACCGCGCTCGTCGTCGTGCGCCGCGGACAGCTCGGCGAGCCGGTCCAGCTTTGCCTTCTTCCGCCCCGGGCTCAGTACGTCACTCATCGGGCCGCCTCCGTCCGCGGCTGCGCGCCGCGCTCGCCGCAGTCCTGTCCACCCGCACCGACCAACCGCCCGCTCACCGGACCCGCACCCTCGGGTCGATGAAGGTGTAGGAGATGTCCACCAACAGGTTCACCAGCACGTAGACCAACGCGATGATCAGGATGAAGCCCTGCAGTACGGGGTAGTCCCGTTGGCTGATCGCGTCGGCGACGAAGGCACCGATGCCGCCGAAGGCGAACACGGTCTCGGTGAGCACCGCACCGGACAGCAGCCCGCCGGTGAGCAGGCCGATGCTGGTGGCCACCGGCAGCATCGCGTTGCGCAGCACGTGCCGGCGGCGGATCACCCGGCCGGTCAGGCCCTTGGCCTGGGCGGTACGGACGAAGTCCTCGCCGAGCACCTCCAGCACGCTGGCCCGGGTGATCCGGACGATGATCGCCAACGGAATGCTGGCCAGCGCCAACCCTGGCAGCACCAGGTGCCACAGCGCGTTGAGCGAGGCGTCCCACTCCCGGGTCAGTAGTCCGTCCAGGACGAAGAAGTTGGTCACCCGGGTGGCGTCGATGCGGGGGTCCTGCCGGCCGCTGGACGGGAACCAGCCGAGGTTCACCGCGAAGATCGCCTTCAGCACGTACGCCAGGAAGAAGACCGGGACGCAGATGCCGATCAGCGAGCCGACGACCGAGCCGTGGTCGAGCAGGGTGCCGCGGCGGCGGGCGGCCAGGTAGCCGAGCGGGATGCCGACCCCGATCGCGATCAGCATGGCCGCGGCGGTCAGCTCCACGGTGCCCGGGAAGCGTTGCAGGAACTCGGTGGTGACCTCACGTTTGGTGGAGATCGAGGTGCCGAGGTCGAACTGCAGCAGCCGCTTCATGAACCGGCCGTACTGGATCAGGATCGGCTCGTCGAGCCCGAGGTTGCGGCGGATCGCGGCGCGCATCTCCGGGGTGCCACGCTCACCGAGGATCGCGGACTCCGGGCCGCCGGGCAGTCGGTGCAGCCAGATGAACAGCAGCAGGGAGAGACCGAACAGCGTGGGTACGAGTTGGAGCAGTCGTCGGACGATGAAGCGGAACACGGTGCCTCGGCAGGGGGTGTGGAGGGTCGCGTGGGCGGGCGCCGCCGCGACCCGGACTGGTGGCCCGGGTGGCGGCTGACGCCCGCCCTCGTTCCGTTCGCTAGTTCACTCGTGGATCTTTGCTAGTTCACTCGTGGATTCAGGACTTGAACTCGGCGGTGGCGAACCGCTCGTCGGTGAGCGGGCTGGCCTGCACCCCGATCACGTCCTCAGCGAAGACGATCGCCGGCGGGGAGTGCGACACCGGCACGCCCGGCAGGAACTCCATGATGTCGGCGTTCAGGTCCCGGTACAGCTCGTAGCGGGCCTCGATGTCGGCGGTGCCGTCGGCCTCGACGAACTTGGCGAACAGGTCCGGGTTGTCGTAACCCCATTCGTCCTTGGGCCGGTCGAAGAACGTCCCGATGAAGTTGTACGCGTCGCCGTAGTCACCGGTCCAGCCGAGCAGGTGCAGGTCGTGCGCGTTGCCGGAGGTGGTGGCGTTGAGGTAGTCCGGCGACCACTTCAGCGGGATCGGTTCGACGGTGATCCCGGCCTCCCGCAGGTCGGCGGCGAGCAGCTCGAAGATGTCCTTCGGGTTCGGCATGTACGGCCGGGTGACCTCGGTCGGGTAGTGGAACCGCAGCGTCAGGTCCGAGTGGCCGGCCTCGGCCAGCAGCTCCTTGGCCTTGGCCACGTCGTAGTCGTAGGTGGTGACGCCGGAGTTCCAGCCCTCGATGGTCGGCGGGACGAACTGGGTGGCCACCTCGGCTCCGGGCGGCATCTTCGAGTCGACCAGCGCCTGCCGGTTCAGCGCGTGGGCGATCGCCTGCCGGACCCGGATGTCGGCCAGCGCTGGGTTGCCCTGCTGGTTCATCGCCAGGTAGAGGACGTTGAACGCCGGGCGGGTGAGCACGTTGAAGCCGTCGTCCTTGAGTGGCTGCACGTCGGCCGGACCGACCAGGTCGTAGCCCTGGATGCCGCCGTTGCGCAGCTCCTGCTTGCGGGCGTTCTCGTCGGAGATGGTCCGGAAGATCAACGTCTTGACCTTCGCCTTCTCACCGGCGTAGTCGTCGTTGCGGACCAGGGTGAGGGTCTTGTTGGCGATGTCCCAGCTGTCGAACTTGAACGGCCCGGTGCCGGTGGGGTGCTCCAACGCGTACGCCGGGTAGGAGATGTCGTCGGCGCTGCCGGTCACGTCGCTGGCGTTGTGTTCCTCCAGCGCCGCCGGCGAGTGGATGGAGAACGACGGCAGCATCAGGGCCGCCGGAATCTTGCTGGACACGCGGGTGAATGCGAGATTCACGGTGGTGTCGTCGACCACGGTGCACGACTCGAACAGGCTCTCCGGCAGGTCTTCGCTCTCGTTGTTGGCGAAGCCGCCCATCACGTCCTGCCAGTAGGCGGTGACGTCGGGGCTCTGCATCAGGCCGGTCGCGTTGTACCAGCGGTCGAAGTTGACGCAGACCGCCTCGGCGTTGAAGTCGGTGCCGTCGTGGAACTTGACGCCGGACTTCAGCTTGAACGTCCACACCGTACCGGTTTCATCCGGCGTCCAGCTCTCGGCCAGACCGGGTGTGATCGCCGTACCGCCCTCCTCGGGACGGACCAGGGTCTCGAACATCTGCCGGGCCACCCGCAGCGACTCGCCGTCGCTGGCGAAGCTGGGGTCGAGGACCTTCGGGTCACCGGCTACGCCGAAGACCAGGGTGGCATCACTGGAGTCGCCGGAGTCGTCACGCTCGCTCTCGGCGCAGCCGGCTAGGGCCAGCGCCGCGACCGCGACGGCCGCGATGGCGGCCTTCGGCCTGGGTGCACGCATGGGTGCTTCACCTCGTCCTTTGGGTACGGACAACGTAGTGACGGGGGTCACCGATGGCGAGACCTTAGCCGGCGTTCGGCGCGACCGGAAACCAGCCGGAACGCGGTTGGTACCGGATCGTGTCTTAACTGTCCCGTCAACGGCGATCGAACCCTACAGCGCCGATGATAGGCCAGATATGTCCAAGATTGGGCTATACCAAGTTGTTACATGTTTCGTGTGTTTCGCCGGCCCGGTGTCAGACCGAACGCCGGCCTTCGAACGCCCGGCCAAGGGTGATCTCGTCGGCGTACTCCAGGTCGCCGCCGACCGGCAGACCACTTGCCAACCGGGACACCGCGATCCCCATCGGCTTCACCATCAGCGCCAGATAGGTCGCGGTCGCCTCGCCCTCGGTGTTCGGGTCGGTGGCCAGAATCAGCTCCTTGACCGTCCCCGAACCCAACCGCAGCATCAGCTCCCGGATCCGCAGGTTGTCCGGGCCGACCCCCTCCAGCGGATTGATCGCCCCACCAAGCACGTGGTAGCGCCCCCGGAACTCACCGGTGCGCTCGATCGCCACGACGTCCTTCGGCTCCTCGACCACACACAGCACGTCGTCACTGCGCCGCTGGTCGCGGCAGATCCGGCAGTGCTCGGTCTCGGCCACGTTGAAACACACCGTGCAGAACTTGACCAGGTCCTTGACCCGGCGCAGCGCGGTGGCCAGCCGGGTGACGTCCGCCGGATCGGCGGAGAGAATGTAGAACGCGATCCGCTGGGCGCTCTTCGGCCCCACACCGGGCAGCCGGCCCAGCTCGTCGATCAGGTCCTGGATGGCGCCTTCGTACATCTGCGGCGGCTCAGAACCCGGGCAGGCCGAGACCGCCGAGGCCGCCCGTGACCGGGCCCATCTTCTCCTCGGTCAGCTTGCGGACCTCGTCGTTGCCGTTGCGGACCGCAGCCAGCACCAGATCCTCCAGCGTCTCCACGTCCGCCGGGTCCACCGCACTGGGGTCAATCTTGATCGACCGGATCTCGCCGACGCCGGAAAGGGTCACCGTGACAAGGCCCCCGCCGGCCACACCGGTGACCTCTGCCTCGGCCAGCTCAGCCTGGGCGGTCGCCATCTGCTGCTGCATCTTCTGCGCCTGCTTCAGCATCTGCTGCATGTTGGGCTGTCCACCGGGGCGCACGGCACCGCTCCTTCGATCGATGTGGCCGGACCGTGGCCAGCCTAGTCCGTCCCGCCGGATCCGCAGCGCCCGGCACGGAAGCCGCGCACCTGGTCACCGCGAATCCGTCTCGGTCACCGCGAATCGATATCGCCGATCTTCTCCGCGCCGAGCGCCTGGCGCAGCAACTGCATCGCCTGCTCCTCGCTGCTCTGCCGGGCGGTCTGCTCGTCCACCACCTCGTCCAGCGGCTCGTCACCCGGGTCGAAGCCCTCATAGACGGGGCCACGCGGCGGACCGGACGCGGCGCCGGACCGCACCGGCCCGTCGTAGTCCGGGTCGTACGGCGGCTCCTCGGCGGACGGTCCGTCGGCCCAGACACCGCCGCCCGCCGACGCCGAAGGACGGCCAGCCGTCACCGGTCGGCCAGCCGTCGCGGTCGCCGACCGACCGACCGACCGAGACACCGGGCCGTTCTGCTGCGCCGGTGCCGACCGTTGTCCGGGCCCAGGGCCGGTGGACGGGCCACCGCCGGACGGGCCGTCGTTCGCCGCCGAGGCGTCGCCCCCGCCCGGTCGGGCCGGTTCGGGCCAGTCGGAGTCGTCACCACCGCCGGCCGGCTGGCGGCTGCCCGGACGACTCGCACCCGGTCGACCACCGGCCCCGCCGCCCGAAGCCGCCGCGCGGGCAGCGCTGGCCGCAGCCGACCGGGTGGCGGCCGGCGGGCCCGCGGTGGCCGGGCCGTTGGCGGGTGGGCCGGTGGCGGGTGGCACCGGACCCGGCCGGGCTGCGCTGGCCCGGGCCGGACCGGACGCCCCACCGGCGGTTTCGCAGCGGATCTGCCACCGGACCCCGAGCGTCTCGTAGACGGCTTCGAGCAGCAGGTCCGGCGAGGCGGACAGCATGGTGGCGTGCACGCTGTGCCGAAAGGTCAGCACCAGCACGTCGCCGTCGACCTCACGTACCGTCGCCTCGCGGACCACCGCGGCGGCCCGCTTGCTGCGGTTGCCGACCATGGCGAGGATCTGGTCCCAGGATCGCCGGACGGCCGCCGCGTCGAGCGCGCCCGGCGCGGCCGGGGCCGGCTGCGGCTCGGCGACGGCCGGATCGGGCATCACCGCTTCC
>NZ_JBHMIN010000088.1:0-13883 GCF_048060215.1 Micromonospora sp. LOL_021
GCTCGACGCGTAACTGGCCGCCCGGGCCCGGTCCGCCGGTGTCGCGGCCGACGCCCTCGACGGCCCGCTGCTGGCCACCGCCAGCGGCGCACGGCTGGACCGGCACGCCGTGTTCCGGCTGGTCCGGCGGCTGGCCCGGGCCGCAGGTCTGCCGGCGTGGGACCGGCTGTCGCCGCACTCGCTGCGGCACGCGTTCGCCACCACCGCCCGCGCCGAAGGGGTGCCGCTGGAGGACGTGCAGGACGCGATGGGGCACGCTGATCCGCGGACCACCCGCCGGTACGACCGGGACCGGTACAACCTGGACCGGGATCCGGCGTACCGGATCGCGGCGGCGCGGGCCGCCCGCGCCGCCGCGTCCGGCTGAGCGTCTCACCGGATCCGACGGGTCACCGTTGCCGCCGCTGGTCGTCGTGGCCGCGCAGCGAACCGGCGTGGGCGCGGGCGGTCGGGTCGCGGTGGACCTTGACCAGGCTGGCGACGACGGTGACGGTGAGGATCACCAGGATCAGCCCCAGCGACACCGGGGTCTGCACCTCGGGGACCCGGTCGTCGAGGGTGTGGCCCCAGTGCAGCACCAGTTTGACGCCGATCAGCGCCAGCACCAGCGCGAGCCCGGTGGACAGGTAGACCAGCCGGTCCAGCAGGCCCTTCACCAGGAAGAACAGGGCCCGCAGCCCGATCAGCGCGAAGGCGTTGGCGACGAAGACGATGTACGGCTCCTGGGTGACACCGAACACGGCGGGGATCGAGTCGAGGGCGAACAGCAGGTCGGTGCTGCCGATCGCGATCAGCACGATGAACAGCGGGGTGACGACGCGGCGACCGTCGACGCGGGTGACGAGCCGCCCATCGACGTAGTCCGGTGTCACCGGCAGCACCCGGCGGGTGGCCCGGACCAGCACGTTGTCGTCGACCTGCGGGTCCTCGTTGCGGTGTCGGAACAACTGCACGGCGGTGAAGATCAGCAGCAGACCGAAGACGAGGAACATGAAGGAGAACAGGTTCAGCAGGGTGGCGCCGGCGGCGATGAAGATCGCCCGCATGACCAGCGCGGCGATGATGCCGAAGGTGAGCACCTTGTGCTGGTGTTCCTCCGGCACGGCGAAGGTGCTGATGATGATGACGAAGACGAACAGGTTGTCGACGGACAGGCTCTTCTCCACCAGGTAGCCGGCGAAGTACTCGGTGCCGTAGCCGCCGCCGGCCCAGGCCATGAACACCAGGCCGAACACGACGGCGACCGCGACGTAGAACACCGACCAGGCGACCGCCTCGCCGAACCCGACGGCGTGCGGGCGGATCGCCGCGACCGCCAGGTCGAGGGCGAGTAGCGCGATGATGACGACGATCGTGACGGCCCACACGCCCGGGCCGATCTCCAGCGAACCCATGTCAGAGATCGTGCACCCGTCGGCGGCGTCGCGCGTGCCGACACACGGCATTGGTGGACAATCCGGGACGTTGCGCTACGATGCCCGGTCGCCGGGACTCAACCCCGGCTGAGCAGTTCCAGGTGCCGGTGGGCGTCGGCGGCGATGTCGGCGCCGACCAGCCAGCGTCGGGTCCACAGCCGGGCCGCCACCCGGGCGGCGTCCACGTCGTCGCGACCCGCCGCTCCGCCGTCGGAGTCCGCCGCGTCCGCGTCGCGGCCGGATCTGTCGGCGCTGGGCCCGTCGGCCAGGTCGACGAGCAGCGCGGCGGCCAGCGTGTACGCCGTCCGTAGCGCCAGCGGGCGCGCGCCGGCCGCCGTGTCGGCCCCGCGCGGGTCGGCGGCGACCCGGGCCAGGTCCGTGCGCAGCCGCCCGGCGGCATCGGTGAGCGCGGCCGCCACCTCGGGGTCGCACGCGGTGGCGGCCGCCCGGTCGACCCGGGCCAGCAGCGGCCCGGCGGCCTTTTCGCGGGTCACCGCCCGCAGCGCGTCCAACGCCAGCACCGTGGTGGTGCCCTCCCAGATCGGCAGTACCTGGGCGTCGCGCAGCAGCCGTGGCACCCCGGTGTCCTCGACGTAGCCGGCGCCGCCGAAACATTCGACGTACTCGCTGGCGGCGGCGACGGCGAGCCGGCCGGTGGCGAGCTTCGCCAGCGGCGCGGCCAGCCGCAACTCGGCCGCCGGGTCCGCCCCGGTGGCGTCCGGTTCGCCGGGTGTTCTCCGCCCGTCGGCGTCGGTTTCGACCTGGCCGAGCAGGTCGAACACGTGGCCGGCGAGGACGAACGCGCCGGCGGCGTCGACGGCGAGGGTGCCGAGCAGGCCACGGTGTGCCGGGGAGTCGACCAGCCGGCCGCCGGCGACCCGGCGGGCGGTGGCGTAGGCGTGCGCGTACGCCAGACCGCGGCGCATCCCGCTGGCGGCGGCGGAGGCGTTGTGCAGCCGGGTCACCACCACCAGGGTCATCGCCCGGGCCAGGCCGGGCCGGGTGGGGTCGCCCAGCGGCAGCGCGTACGCGTCGCGCAGGCCGACCTCGGCGGTGGGCAGCGCCCGGGTGCCGAGCTTGTCCTTGAGCCGGTGCACCCGTACGCCGGGGGCGGGCGCGTACGGGTCGGTGCCGGCGACGGCCAGCGGCGAGTCGGCGGCGTAGCGGGGCACCAGGAACGGCACGAGCGTGCGGCTGCCGTCGGCGGCGCCGACCGGGCGGGCCAGGGCGACCGCGACCGCCGAGTCGACCGCGGAGCAGAACCACTTCTCGCCGGTGAGCCGCCAACCGTCGCCGTCGACGGCGGGGCGCGCCACGGTGGTCGACCCGGACAGGTCGGAGCCGCCCTGGGCTTCGGTCATCCACTGCCCGCTGGTGATCGCGGTGGCGGGGTCGGTGGCGGTGAGCCGGGGCAGCCAGGTGTCGCGGACCGCCGGGTCGACGTCGGGGTGGCGCAGTAGCGCGGCGGCTCCGTCGGCCATCGCCACCGGGCAGGAGAACGTCGCCGACTCCGGCGCGTACAGGTGCAGCAGGGCGTGCTGCACCTTCCGGGCGTCCGGGCCGAAGGCGGCGCGGGTGTCGGCGCGGTACGGCAGCGCGACCAGGCCGTGCCGGGCGGCGGCGGCCCGCAGCCGCTGCCAGCCGGTCGAGGTGTCGACCCGGTCGACGCGCCGACCCCACGGGTCGTAGCGGACCAGCCGGGGCGGGTGCTGTTCGGCGTCGGTGTGCGCGGCCCGCAGCGGACCGGTGACGTCGGCGGCGAGGGCGGCCAGCCGGGGCCGGGCGGCGGTGTGCGTGGCCGGGGCGATCCGGTGGCGCAGCCACCGGTCGAGCAGCCAGTCGGTGCGGTACGGGTCGCCGGGGGCGGGCACAGGTTGGACGTACCGGTCCACGATGATCGATCCTCCTCGCCACGCACGACCATTACTACCCGACAGTAACCTGTGGTGGGTTTCGCTGGCAGCGTGACGGTCTTCCGGACGGTCACGCCGGGCGACACAGTGGTGGTATGCGACTGCTGATGCTGGGCGGCACCGGGTTCGTCGGCCGGTGCGTCGTCGAGGAGGCGCTGGCGCGGGGCTGGGCGGTCACCCTGCTGCACCGCGGCCACCGGCCGGCGCCGGCCGGCACGCAGGTGATCGTCGGCGACCGGACGGACGTCGCCGGGCTCGCCGGGCTGCGCACCGGTGACTGGGACCTGGCCGTCGACACCTGGGCCGGCGCGCCGTCGGTGGTCCGCGACGCGGCACGGCTGCTGTACGACCGGGTCGGGCACTTCACGTACGTGTCGAGCCGCTCGGTGTACGCGTACCCGCCGCCGGCCGGGCTCGACGAGACCGGGCCGCTGGTCGACGGGGACGCCGATGAC
The DNA here is from genome assembly GCF_048060215.1 of Micromonospora sp. LOL_021. Classification (NCBI taxonomy): domain Bacteria; kingdom Bacillati; phylum Actinomycetota; class Actinomycetes; order Micromonosporales; family Micromonosporaceae; genus Micromonospora; species Micromonospora sp. LOL_021. Next base: position 3,784 of record NZ_JBHMIN010000088.1, read on the forward strand.
GCCGGCGACGTCACCTACGCCCGCGCCAAACGCGGCGGTGAACTCGCCGCGGTCGCCGCCTTCGGTGACCGGGCGCTGCTGACCCGGGCCGGGCTGATCCTCGGTCCGTACGAGGACGTCGGTCGGCTGCCGTGGTGGCTGCACCGCGTCGCCCGGGGCGGCGACGTGCCCGCACCCGGGCCGCCCGACCTGCCGCTGCAGTACGTCGACGCCCGGGACCTGGCGGCCTGGCTGCTCGACGCGGCCGCCGCCGGTGTCGGCGGGCCGGTCAACGTGGTCAGCCCGCGCGGCCACACCACGATGGGCGAGCTGCTGACCCACTGCGTCGACGTGACCGGGGCGTCCGCCCGGCTGCGGTGGATCGATCCGGCGGCGGTGGCCGCCGCCGGTGTCGCGCCCTGGACCGAGCTGCCGATCTGGCTGCCCCCGGGTGAGCTGTACGACGCGCTGCACCACGGCGACGTGTCCCGGGCACTGGCCACCGGGCTGCGCTGCCGGCCGGCGGCCGAGACCGTCGCCGACACCTGGGCCTGGCTGGCCAGTGTGGACCACCGTCCGGCGCTGCGTACCGACCTGCCGCCGCTGGGGCTCGACGCGGGTCAGGAGGCCGCGCTGCTCGCCGCCGCCGAACCGGAGCCGTCCGCCTGCTGACGTGGTCGGCTAGCGGGGTCCGAGGTCGCCGGTGCGGTGGTGCCGGCGGCACAGCACCTGATACCGCACGTCGGAGTGGTCGACGGTGTCGCCGATCACCACCTGCTCGCCGTGGCGGGCCACCACACCGTCGACGACGCGGGCGTTGAGCAGGCCCTGCCGGCCGCACCAGCAGAGCACCTCGACCTGGATGCGGCACACCTCGTCGGCGATCTCGAACAGCCGCTGCGCCGCCGGGAACAGCACCGACCGGAAGTCACTGGCCAGCCCGAACGCGAACACGTCGACGTCGTAGCCGTCGACCAGGTCGGCCATCTGCCCGACCTGGTCGACCGTGTAGAAACACGCCTCGTCGCAGATCAGGTAGTCGACCCGGGTGCCGTCCGCCCAACGGCCGCGCACCAGCGCCACCAGGTCCAGGTCGTCGGTGACCTCGATCGCCGAGTGGGCCAGCCCGATCCGGGTGGTCACCTGCGGCCCCATCGACCGGTCGTTGCGGGTCAGCACCAGACCCCGGCGGCCCTGCCGGGCGTGGTTGTGGTCCATCTGCAGGGCCAGCGTCGACTTGCCGCAGTCCATCGGACCCCAGAAGAACTTCAACGCCGCCCCGTGCCGTAGCCGTCCGTCACCGGCGGCCAGGCAGGCGGTCGCCAACGCGGACTGGTCGCCGCCGCCCGGCCCGGCTGTCCTCGGCTGACTGTCGTCGGTCACGACCGGGCAGCTTACTAGCCGTTACCGCCGGCAGCGGCGGCCCGGGTCGTGACGCCGGGTCAGGCGGCGATGCCGGTTCGGCCCCCAGGCCGGACGGCGATGTCGGACCACTGTGGCAGGATCTGCCGCCATGTTCCCCCGCACCTGGACTCTCACCCACATCGAACGTGTCATCCGTACCGCCTGGTCGGCCGACACCTGCGATCCGGCCGACCTGGCCGACTGGCACACCGGCAACCCGGCCCGCGGCCAGTGCGGCGTCACCGCGCTGGTGCTGCACGACCTGCTCGGCGGCGAGCTGCTGGTCGGGGAGGTGAGCACCGGTGGGCGGCGGACCGGCCAGCACTGGTGGAACCGCCTCGGTGTGGTCGAGATCGACCTGACCCGCGACCAGTTCGGCCCGCACGAGCGGATCAGCGGCGGTACGGTCGTCGACCGTCCGGACGGTCCGCCGCGCCGCTGCCGCGAACAGTACGAGACGCTGCGTACCCGGGTGTTGAAGCAGCTCGGTGCCGACACGACGGTGGCGGCCGGCCGATAGCATCCCCGCCGGACGGCGGGAGTGTACGCCGGCACCAACCCGGGAGAGGACAGACAGATTGTGAACGGACCGGTACGGCTCGCCGTCGACCTGGGCACCACGCACACCGTCGCGGTGGTCCGCCGCGGCGACGAGCCACCTCGGCCGCTGCTGTTCGACGGCACTCCGCTGCTGGCCTCCGGGGTCTGTATCGACGCCGCCGGCGGCGTCCACAGCGGACGTGACGCGCAGCGGTTGGCCGCCGGGGAGCCGCACCGGTTCGAGCCGCACCCGAAACGGCGCGTCGACGACGGCTCGGTGCTGCTGGGCGACCGGGAGCTGCCCGTCGCCCAACTGCTGGCGGTGACCCTGCGCCGGGTCGCCGCCGAAGCCGCGACCGCCGGCGTGCATCCGGCCGGCGGCACCGTGCTGACCTGCCCCGCCGATTGGGGCGCCCCACGTCGGGACCTGCTGCGCGCGGCCGCCACGACGGCCGGCCTCGGGCCGGTGCGGCTGCTCGACGAGCCGATCGCGGCCGCCACCTACTGTGTCTGGGTGCTGGGCCGGCAGGTGCCGCCGGGCGGCACACTGGCCGTGTTCGACTTCGGCGGCGGCACCCTGGACGTGGCGGTGGTCCGCAACGAATCCGCGGCGGGCGGCGTCGGTGGGCTGCGGGTGCTGGCCACCGGCGGGCTCGACGACCTCGGCGGGCTCGACGTCGACGAGGCGCTGGTCGCCCACCTCGGTCACCTGGTCGCGGTCCGGGACCCGCAGCTGTGGCAGCGGCTCAGCCGGCCGGTGACCGCCGCCGACCGCCGTGACCGGCTCGCTTTCTGGTTTGAGGTACGGGCCGCCAAGGAGATGCTGTCGCGGGCCTCGGCAGCACCGGTGACGGTGCCCGGGCGCGACGACCCGATGCATCTGACCCGGGAGGAGCTGGACCGGATCGCCGGGCCGCTGGTCGACCGGGCGGTCGACGAGACCCGCCGGGTGCTGCAGCTGGCCGGGGTCGACCCGGCGCGGCTGGCCGGGCTGCTGCTGGTCGGCGGGGCGAGCCGCATGCCACTGGTCGCCAGCCGGTTGCACGCCCGGCTCGGGGTCGCCCCGTCGGTGCCGGAGCAGCCGGAGCTGCCGGTGGCGTTCGGTGCGCTGCACCACACGCCGTCGACGGATGTCGCGGCGCCGTCGACCGCAGCCCCAGCCGGGCCGGTCCCGGCCGCGCCGCACCCGCCGCAGGCTGTCCCGCCGCAGCGCCTACGCCGCCGTCAGCGGGCCCGGGCGGTGACAGCGGTCGCCGCGGCCGTGGCGGTGACCGTTGCCGTCGGGATCGGCCTGACCAACGGCTGGCTGCTCGACCGGATCACCGGCGCCGACGACGGCGGCGACCCGGGCGGGAACAACCTGGTCGGCGGCCTGCTCGGTCGCGACGACGACGGCGAGACCGGGGACACCGCAGGCGGCCTGACCGAGGTCCACCAGGTGACGTTGCCCGCCGGCACCGGCGGGTCGACGGTCACCGTCGCCGGTGACCTCGCCGTGTACGCCGCGGTCGCCGTCGGCGGCACCACCGTCACTGCGGTACCGACCGGCGGCGGCGATCCGGCCTGGACCACCACCGTGGACGTCGAACCGACCGAGGTGCGGCTCACCGCCGCCGGTGAGCTGCTCGTCGTCGACGCCGCAGACTCGGCGACCGACGGCGGCGACGACATGCGGGTCGTGCTCGACGCCGCCGACGGCACGGTGCGGTGGAAACGCAGCTGGCAGGACCTTACCGACGTGGTCCGGCTGGGCACCGATGTGATCGTCGAGATCAAGGACGGCATTTTCGACAACGCGGTCGCCCGGATCGACCTGACCACCGGCGAGCAGCGGTGGCGACGCGACGCCCCCGACGATGACCTGCTGGTCCTCGACGCGTCCCGGATCCGGGCGGCGACCCGGTGGACCGGCACGGAAGGTGACGAGGACGCCGGGGTGCTGCCGGCCACCGGGTACGGGCTGCGGGACAACCGGCACGCCGAACCGGGCCGTGTCGTCGAGCTGAGTGAGGGCAGCGGCCGGGGGTTCGTGCTGGACACCGGCGACGGCGACCCGATAGTCAGCGGTGACCTGCCGCTGGACCACGACGCGTGGACCGTCTACGAAGGGCTCGCGATCGGCAAGCTCTCCGACGAGGCGTCGCCGGGGCGGGCCGTGCTGGCCGCGTACGACCTCGACGGGTTCACCCGCGTCTGGGAGGTGCCGCTGCCGGCCGGCGACACCATCGAACTGGTCAAACCGTGCGGGGCGCGACTGGTGTGCGCGGCGGTCGACGGCGGCGTGTACCGCACGATCGCCATCGACATCGGCACCGGCGATGAGAAGTGGAACCGCCCGACCGAGTCCGGCGTCGACGACAACTGGTACGCGATGCCAGGTGGGATCGTCTTTGGTGATCAGACGTTCGGCACGGTTGACGATTTCTGCCTGCTCGACGACGCCGGTGCTGAGATCACCGCCGACGACGACACCCGGTGGGCTGCTGCGGCGGTGGCCGACGGCCGGGTGGTGGTGCTGGGCCACCGGGTCGACACGGCGTCGAGCACGGCGGTGCCGCAGGTCTCGGTGTGGGACGCGGCGACCGGGCGACGGACCGCACCGGTCGACGTCGGCGTCGACCTAGCGGACAGTCGGGTGACGCACGCCGTGGTCGGCGGCGACACCGTCGCGGTGGTCACCGCCGACCATCAGGTGCGGGTGCTGTCCGTGACCGGGCCCGGCTGAGTGGGCGGGCCCGGCCCGCCCACTCAGGCCACGGTCATCAGTAGACGTCGATCCCGTACGCCGCCAGCGCGTCGGCGACCGGCTGGTGGTAGGCCCGGCACTCGGCCCGGTTGCTGCCCGAGTGCAGACCCAACGCGGTGCTGCCGGCGAACACCGCGCCGCCGCTGTCGCCCTTGTCCGCGCACAGGCTGGTCTGGAACAGCCCGGTCACCGGACCGGCCGAGTAGTTGACGGTGACGTCGACCGCGACGACCGGGCCGGTGGTGACCCCGGTGGTGCTGCCGCTCTTGCTGACCGTCTGCCCGACGTACGGGTTGCCGGCGCCGGTGATGTCCCGCAGCGTCCCGTCGTGCATGTTGACCGCCCCGGGCCGTTTGACGGTGGTGTCGACCCAGCGGACCAGGCCGAAGTCGTCGCCGGGGAAGTTGCTGGCGACCGTGGTGCCGGCGTCGGCGACCCCGTCGACCATCCACTGTGTCCGCGACTCGGTGCAGTGCCCGGCGGTGAGGAATCCCGGCCGGCCGGCGCTGTCGTACACGTTGAAGCCGAGCGAGCAGCGGCCGTTGGAGTAGATCGGGTCGCCGCCGGCGGCGGTGGTCTCGACCGTGCCGGCGACGCGTTCGACGCGGACGGCGTCGCCGAAACGGGCCGCGACCGCCTCGACCAGCGCCAGCCGGGTACCGGTGACGGTCGCGTCGACGGAGACCACCACCTGGTTGCTGACCGGGTCGGCGTACCAGCTGGTCCCCGGCACGGCCGCCGACCGAGACAGGGCACCGGTGACCCGGGCCAGGTCACCGGCACCGCGCTCGACGGCACGGGCCACCCCACCGGCCGCCCGCACCACACGGGCCGCCGTCTCATCGGTCACGGTCACCACCACATCACCGGTGACCTCGTCCCGGTACACCCCGGCGGACCGGTCACCCAACCGCTCGGCCAGCACCAACGCCGCCTCACCGCCGAGTTCCGGGGCGGGCCCGGGGGCGGCGGCCGCCGGACTCGCCAGCAGACCACCGACGAGTACGGCGGTGGCAGCCAGCGTGGTGCCGATCCGTCTGATCGGTGTGGATTTGTCCCTCACACAGTCCTCCTGCGATCTGGTCAACGTGAGATGTCCGGTCAGGACGGCGATCATCATCGCCGCTGGCGGCGGCCGTGCACACCGTGCCATTGCCCATTTGTGGGCGACTATCGGCCACGTGCCCGGCGCTGACCGGTGCCGCGTCCCCGGGCCGTGGCGAGTGGACCTGCCACAATGGCGACATGGCGCGACCGGACCGGGACTCGTTGTTCGCCGCCGGGGCGGCCGTGGTCGTGGCCGTCGCGGTCGGACTCACCGTGTTCGCCGTCGCGCGGCAGTTGGACATCGGGCAGCGGTGGACCGGACTGGTGGTCATGGGGCTGGGCGCCACCTCGATCGCTGTGGTGCTGTTGGGGGCGTTGTCGACGCCGCAACGGCGGCGGCGGGAGTCGGCGGACGACGGTGGTGACATCCGGTCCCGCCTGGCCGGGCACGTCCCGTTGCTCGGCTCGACGGCGCTGTTGACCGCAGCGGTGGTGCTGAACGAAATGGCCCGGCGCGGGTGAACGGGTCACCGCACCGGTGGGCATACTGGTAGCGCTGCTGACCAGTGCACCCGGAGGGCATGATGATCATCGACGTCGCGCAGATCGAGGCGGCCGCGCGGCGGATCGCCGACCATGTGGTGCGGACGCCGACGGTGCCCAGCCCCGGCCTGTCCGGGCTGCTCGGCGTACCGGTGACGGCGAAGCTGGAGCTGCTGCAGCGTACCGGGTCGTTCAAGGCGCGGGGCGCGGCGGCGAAGCTGCTGACCCTCGACGACGGGCAGCGGGCGGCCGGCGTGGTGGCGGTCAGTGGCGGCAACCACGGCATCGCGGTGGCGGTGATGGCGCAGGCCCTGGATGTGAAGGCGACGGTGGTGATGCCGCGTTCCGCGCCGGAGCGGGCGGTGGAGGTCGCTTCCGCGGCAGGGGCGACGGTGCGGGTGGTCGACACGATGGCGGAGGCGTTCGACCTGACGGCGCGGTTGCAGGCCGACGGGCTGGCGATGGTGCATCCGTTCGACGACCCGGTGGTGGTCGCCGGGCAGGGCACCGTCGGGCTGGAGTTGGCGGCTGACGCGTTCGCCGACGAGCGGACGGCGCCGACGGACGTGCTGGTCAGCGTCGGCGGCGGCGCGCTGATCTCCGGGGTGGCGGCCGCGCTGCGGGCCCGCCGGCCCGGCGTACGGGTCTGGGGGGTGGAGACCGACGGCGCGGCGGCGATGGCGCAGGCCTGCGGGCGCGGCGGCCCGCTGCCGGTGGAGCTGTCCTCGATCGTGTCGACGTTGAGCGCGCCGACGGTGTCGCAGCTGACCTACGACCACGTCACCGAACTGGTCGCCGACGTGCTGGTGGTGTCCGACGCGGAGGCGGTGCGCGGCAGCCTGGACCTGGCCGAGCAGGCCAAGGTGTGGGCGGAACCGGCAGCCGGGTGTCTGCTGCCCGCCGCCCGCCGGGTGATCGAGCGGGTCGGCCCGGACGTCCGGCTCGGCCTGGTGGTCTGCGGCGGCAACGTGACCGTCGCCGACCTGGCCGGCTGGGCCCGCCGGTTCGAACTGGTCTGACTGCGGCCGATCAACTGGGCATCGACCGCGCCGGCGTGGTCAGTCGGCTGGCCAGTGGCGCAGCGAGGCGTCGAGGGCGTCCAGGATCCGGGGCCAGCTGTCCTGCGGGTCGGGGTCGCTGTGGCTGAACCCACCGGCGGCCGCCAGGTCGAGGTAGCCGTGAATGGTGGCGCCGATCAGCCGTACCGCGTGGGTCTGTTCCTGTTCGGGCAGCCGGTAGCCGTGCAGCACCGCGCGTAGCAGCCGGGTGTGCCGGCCGCCGGCGCTGGCGGCGGCGGAGGCCGGGTCGAGCCGCACCCGGGCGGCGGCGTAGCGGCCGGGGTGCTCGCGGGCGTAGTCGCGGTAGGCGTCGGCGAGCCCGGCCAGCGCGTCCCTGCCGGACCGCCCGGCGACGGCGTCGGCGGCCCGGTCGGCGAGCTCGGTCAGGGCGAGCAGGGCGATCCGGATCCTCAGGTCGTCGGAGCCGCGGACGTGCGCGTACAGGCTGGCCACCGCGACGCCGACGCGGCGGGCCAGCGCGGAGACGGTCACCTGGTCGAAGCCGATCTCGTCGGCCAGCTCCGCGCCGACCGTGGTCAGCCGCTGCGCGTTCAGTCCGGCCCGTGCCACCCGTACCTGCCTCCTCCGTCGAACCGACATCGATTATGCGTTTGCCTAACACCTTTAGGCAAACTAGCCTGCCCGGTATGACGCCACTGACCGAGCAGGAGATCCGCGCCGCGTTCGTCAACGCACCAAGGGGGAGACGAAACGCCTGTACGTGCCGCGGGACCTCGCCGGCCGGCCGTGGGACGACCTGGACTTCCTCGGCTGGCGTGATCCGCAGTCGCCGGCCCGCGCCTACCTGGTCACCGAGCTGGCGGGCCGGCCCGCGGCGGTCGCGTTGCGCTGCCCCGACGCGGCCGCCCGCCATCTGCGGCGCAACATGTGCTCGATCTGCCTGACCGCGCCGCAGGCCGGGGTGTCGTTGATGGTCGCCCCGAAGGCGGGCCGGGCCGGCCAGCAGGGCAACTCGGTCGGCACCTACCTGTGCAGCGACCTCGCCTGCTCGCTGTACGTGCGTGGCAAGAAGGACCCGGGCCCGGGGGCCAGACTGCAGGAGTCACTGACCCTGCAGGAGAAGACCGCCCGGACCCTGGCCGCCGTCGCCGCGTTCGTCGCCAAGGTGACCGGCTGACAGCTTCTACCGCAGCGTCGCGGCCCGGCGGCGGTGCGACAACGTGACGTGGTGGTGCGCACCGGCGTGCCCGGCCGGGTCGGTGTGCACGGTCGCCGACACCAGCCGGGGCACGGCGTGGGTGAGCTGGTGTTCGGCGTCGGCGGCCACCTCGTGCGCGGCGAGCAGGCTCAGGTCGGCGTCGACGACGAGGTCGGCTTCGGCGTGCAGCCGGTGGCCGATCCAGCGCAGCCGTACCGCTGTCACGTCGCGGACGCCGGGCACCGCGCGCAGGGTCGTTTCGGCGGTGTCGACCAGGGCCGGGTCGACGGCGTCCATCAGCCGCCGGTACACCTCGCGGGCGGCGTCGCGCAGCACGTACCCGATCGCGACGGTGATGGCGAGGCCGACCAGCGGGTCGGCCCACTGCCAGCCGGCCGCCGCGCCCCCGGCGGCGGCGACGACGGCCAGCGAGGTGAACCCGTCGGTACGGGCGTGCAGCCCGTCGGCGACCAGCGCGGCCGAGCCGATGCGCCGGCCGACCCGGATCCGGTAGCGGGCGACGATCTCGTTGCCGGCGAAGCCGACGACGCCGGCGGCGGCCACCCACGGCACGTGGGTCATCGGCGCCGGGTGGATCAGCCGGTCGACGGCGGTCCAGCCCGCGGCGATCGCCGAGCCGGCGATGACGACCACGATGACGATGCCGGCGAGGTCCTCGGCGCGGCCGAATCCGTACGTGTAGGCGCGGGTGGCGGCGCGCCGGCCGATCAGGAACGCGATCGCCAGGGGTACGGCGGTGAGCGCGTCGGTGACGTTGTGCAGGGTGTCGCCGAGCAGCGCCACCGAGCCGCTGGCGGCGACGATGACGGCCTGGGCGGCGGCGGTGGCGGCGAGGACCGCCAGGGAGATCCACAGGGCGCGGAGTCCGTCGCGGGACGCTTCGAGGGAGTCGTCGACCTTGGCGGCGGTGTCGTGGGTGTGCGGGGTGAGCCGGTGCAGCGCCCGTCGCCACCAGGCTCGCCGCACCGGATGCCGGTGACCGTGCGGGTGGTGGTCGTGACGGTGGTGGTCGTGGTCCATGGCGATGGCAGAATACGTGCTCATGTACGCACGCGACAACGCTGCAGGTGCCACGGATGGGCAGCAGCAACCGACCGGCGCGCAGGTCGACGCGGCGGTGACCGCGTTGAAGATGCTGGCCGACCCGACCCGGCTACGCCTGCTGTGGCAGCTGCGCGGCGGCGAACACGACGTCGGCACCCTCGCGGCGGCGGTCGGCGCCGCCCGCCCCGCCGTGTCGCAGCACCTGGCGAAACTGCTGCTCGCCGGCCTGGTCGCCAGCCGCCGTGACGGCCGCCGGGTGCTCTACCGGGCACGCGGCGGCCACGTCCGCCGCCTGGTCACCGAGGCCCTGTACGCCGCCGACCATTACCTGACCGGAGCCCCCGACCACGACTGATCCCACATTGCCGGCTGGCCCGGCCGGCTAGAACGAGTGTCGGCCGACGTCGACGGCTGACTAGCATCACCGGCCGTGGACGACAGACGGTGGCGGGATCCGCAGTGGTTGGCCTGGGTGCGGGACTGGATCGACGGCCGGCTCGCCGCGGTGCAGCTCGACCTGGCCGACGACGTCGACGACCTGCTCGCCCTCGGCGTGCCC
>NZ_JBHMIN010000089.1:0-13754 GCF_048060215.1 Micromonospora sp. LOL_021
GAGCCACCGTCCGGGCCGGCGGTCGAGCCACCGTCCGGGCCGGCGGTCGAGCCACCGTCCGGGCCGGCGGTCGAGCCACCGTCCGAGCCGGCGGTCGAGCCGGCGTCCGGTCCGGCCTTCGAGCCGGCCAACGACGTGGAGCGGGACCTGGTCGCGGCGGCGGGCGGCGGCGGCAGCAACTCGTTCCTGTCCACCCTGCTGCTCGCCAAGGTGCTGCTGCCGGTCTCCGAATCGTCCGCGGCCGGGTCCAGACCCGGTGACGAGGGTTTCACCTGGCGGACCGAGACCGCCGCCGACGGTACGTTCGTCGTGGTGTTCACCTCGCCGGAGCGGATCGCCGATCACTTCGACACCCCGGTCGAGACCGTCGAAGTGAAGTTCGTCCAGTTGATCCGCCGCTGGCCGGACCCGCAATGGTCGTTCGTCATCAACCCCGGCACCCCGGTCGGCGCGAAGCTGCCCGGCACCGAGATCGTCGGCCTGGCCAGCTGGGCGGCCGAAGTCGGGCTGGGAGACGAGGAAGCCGACGTCGAACTGCCGGCCGAACCCCAACCCGGCGCGTCGGCCGCGCCGAAGCCGGCCGTGTCCAGCGGGCCGGACGTCCCAGGGCAGCCGACGACGATGCAGAAGACCGTCGCCGCCAGCCAGGTCGGCTACTACCTGGACCGTGGCTACGACCGGGTGTCGGGGTTCGTGCACCGCGCCGCCGAGGTCGCCCACCTGGACACCCCAGCCAAGCTGTACGCGGCACTCGGGCTCGGCTACGCGGGGTCACCGTTCGCCCCGGACGCCGACGAGATCTTCGTGTTGCGGTGGCCGGCCTACCGGCCGAGCCTCTACCGGATCCCCTACGGCGGGCAGAACGAGAACGCCATGCGGGCGATGGAAGGCTGGGTGATCGAGCGCCCGCCGTTCCGTGGCAACGGCTTCGCCCCCGGGGAGAGCAGCGACGTCGTGGCCGAGTTCAAGGTCGACGGGATCCGGCTGCCGCACGGCTCGCAGCTGTGGCGGTTCGGCGCGGACGGCACCGGGACGCTCGTCGCCCGGCTGGACGCCGACGAGACCGCCTGGCAGCGGGTCAAGGAGGAATGATGCGCGACGGCTACGTCGCCCGCTGGCAGGGGCAGGAGTACGACGCCAGCCCGGCCGGCGACGAGGTGCGGATCTACCAGCCGACGGAGGGCGACGGCTTCACCGCGATCCGCTCCGGCCGGTACGTCCGGGTGGTGCCGATGTCCGAGGTCGACGACCTGGCGTACGTCCGTACCACCTGCACCTGGCACGGCCAGCCGTTCGTCGTGCTCGCCAAGCACGACGGCTGGCTGCGGGTCGAGTACACCGGCGGTCGGGCCCCGGTCGCCCAGTCACTCGGGCTGGAGGAGTTCGACTTCGGTGTCTACCAGGGCTGGGCGGCGGCCAACGAGGTGACCGAGCTGCGCGAGCACCGGGTCTGACCCTGGCCGCGGGTCAACTCTTGGCCCAGCGCAGCACCTCGCCGAGCACCACCTCCGGCGACTCGACGTGCGGAAAGTGCCCAACCTCGTCCAGCAGCCGCCACTCGTACGGGGCGATCACGTACCGCCCGGAGCCCTGCGCCGTCCGGGGCAGCACCGCCGGGTCCAGCGCTCCGTGCAGTTGCAACGTCGGTGTCACCAAGGGCTCCTGCAGCAGCTTGACGAAACGGTAGCCGTGCAGCCGCAGCAGCGACCGGAACGCCCAGCGGTACCCCTCCAACGCGCAGAACGACGCCTGCGGGATCCGCATCGCGGTCCGGCACAGCTGTTCGTACTCGGCGAACCGGGCTCCGCCGGTCCACACCGGCCCACCCCACTGGCGGAGGAACCCACCGACCATCGCCGCGTCGTCGCGGGTCAGCACGTGCTCGTAGCGGGGCAGCTGGAAGCGTAGCGACGGGGTGGAGGCGGCGGCCTGCCCACGCGGGTCGGTGAAGATCGCCGAGCGGAGCCGCAGCGGGTGGGCGGCCCCGATGACGACCAGCCGGCGCACCATCCTCGGGTGGAACGCGGCGGCGGTCCATCCGATCATGCCGCCGAAGCCGGCGCCGACGATGACCGCCGAGCGCTCACCGAGCGCCCTGATCATGCCGGTGACGTCGGCGGCCAGGGTGTATCCGTCGTACCCGCGCGGCGGCTTGTCGCTCGCCCCGAAACCGCGCATGTCGACCGCCACGGCACGGTAACCGGCGTCGGCCACCGCCGGCAGCATCTCGTGCCAGGCCCACCAGAACTCGGGAAACCCGTGCAGGAAAAGGACCAGCGGGCCGGTGCCGGCCGCGACCACGTGGAACCGGCTGCCGTTGGCACCGACGTACCGGTGCTCCCAGGGGCCCTTGATGAGCACACAGGACTCGTCGACCGGGCCCGCTGTCCTGCCACGTTCTCCCATGGCGACAGCGTAGGCCGACCCCGCACCACCGTATCCGGCCTGGGCAAACAATAGAGGTTGATTCGGGGTGATCACCGGCGTGGGCTCAGGGTGGTCCACCGGGGGTGGCGGACTTCCGCCGCTGGCGGCGGGACCCGGCCGAGCGGCGATACGGTTGCCGGATGGCCGACGACGCTGCCGGACCCGCGCCGGGCAACCCCCAACCGCCACCCGTCCCGTTGATCAGCGTCGCCGGGCCGCCGGCCGAGTACGGCGCCGGCTACGGCGCGGCGGCGGCGTCGGTGATCGCCCGCAACATCGAGCACTACTTGCGGCGGTTTCGCGACGAAGCCGGGTTGAGCAGGTCGGCGGTACGGATCGCCGGCGGCACCTTCCGCAACGCCAGCCGGGCCGCTCATCCGAGGATCGTCGAGGCACTCGACGCGGTGGCCGGCGGAGCCGAGGTGCACGTCGACGAGGTCTACGCGCTCAACGCCCGTACCGAACTGCTGTACGGCACCGGGCGGACGGCGGCCGACCCGCCGCCCAGCGACCCCACCGATTCCGACTCCGATGCCGGCTACGGCTCCGATGCCGGCCCCGGATCCAACCCCGGCCCCGGCCGCGCCGTCGGTCCGGACGGTTCGGCCGGCGGCTGTACGGCGGCTGGGGTGCTCGGCTCACGGACCGCCGACAACCATCTGCTGCTCGGCCAAAACTGGGACTGGCATCCCGACCAGCGGGACACCATGGTGCTGCTGCGGACCACGGACGAGCGGGGACTGACCGTGCTCACCCTCACCGAGGCGGGCATGCTCGCCAAGGCCGGGCTGAACTCGGCAGGACTGGGAGTCTGCATCAACATGCTGGGCAGCGACCGGGACGGGCTGGCGCCGGGCCGATCGCCCGGGGTGCCGTACCACGTGCTGCTGCGCGCGGTGCTGGAAGCCGGCAGCCTCGGTCAGGCGACCCGGGTGGCCTGCCGTACGCCCCGGAACGCGTCGATCAACCTGCTGCTCGGCCAGGCCGGCCCGGCCGGCGGGGAACTGCTCGATCTGGAGGTGGTCCCCGGCGACGTCGGATGGACCCATCCGGTGGACGGCGTGCTCACCCACGCGAACCATCTGGAGACGGCCCTACCGGTACGGGACACGACAAAGAACCTCGGCGGCTCGTCGATGTTCCGGGCGGCGCGGGCCCGCCGGCTACTGGTCGAACGGGCGGCCGGTGGGCCGTTGAGTCTGGCCGACCTGGCCGACGTGTTCCATGATCATCTGGGCCTGCCGTTGGCGATCTGTCGGCATCTGGACGAGCGGGACGCACCGGCTGATCAGGCGGAAACGGTCTACTCGGTGCTGATCGACCTGGACGCCCGCCGGCTGGGGCTGGCCGCCGGCCCGCCGTGCCGACACGACTACCACTGGCTGGAGTTGGCCGACGGCGTCACCGGATGACCTCCGCCCGGATCAGCTGCCAGTGCTGGCCCGGCCCGCAGTGGATTCGGATCCGCAGCGGAGCCACCTTCGCCCGGATCCGGGTGTGCAGGGTGAGTGCGGTGCCGTCGTCGCCGTACAGCGCGTGTTCGGTCCCGTCGTCGGTGACCAGTCCGTAGCAGGGTCCGGTGCCACCCCGGGTCACCGTGCCGACCAGCCAGTCGCCGGTGATCAGGTCGGACGGGGTCTTCGGTGGTGTCCCGGGCCGGGGCAGTGTCGGCAGCTCGGTCCGGGACAGGCCCGGCGTTTCGGTCGGTGCCGGTGTCGCTGTCGCTGTCGGTGTCGCTGTCGGTGTCGGTGTCGCCGGACTGTCGGATCCGCTCTGCGAGGCATCCGGTTCGTGCTGCGAGGGGTCCGGGGCCACCGGCATCGGTGCTCCTGACGTGGGACCGCCGCCGCAACCGGCGACGGAGATCAGCATTACGCCGGTCAGCATGGCGGCGACGGCCCGGGAGGCTGACTGTCGGATCAGCTTCGGTACTGCCATGCCGGTTGGACGCCGCCCGGCCGGCCGGAGTTCCACCGGCCGGCCGGGACCGCGTCACCGCCGGATCAGGAGATCCGGATCTTCATCGTGGTGCCGTCCACCGACACCACCCGGATCTTCACGCCGACCGCGGGCAGCTTCACCCCGTGGTTGGGCAGTTCCTCGTAGAAGTACTTCCGGGTGTCGTCGAACAGCGGCTGGGCAGCCTGGCCGCGTACCCAGTGCGGTTCGCCGTTGATGTGCAGGGTGAACCCGTCGGCCTTTTTGAGGCTGAACGGCGCGTCGTACACCTGGACCCGGGCCCGCCACGGCGCGCCGGTCAGGTTGTACATCGGTCGCGGCCGCGAGTCGATGTACAGGTTGCGCCCCTCACCGGGGTGCACGTTGGTGTTGTTGTCGACCTGGGAGGTGTCCCAGTACGAGATCAGCAGACCCTCCTGGTACGCGTAGTGGTCCACCATGTCGGGCTTGGTGTCGGCGTACCCGAAGTAGTACGGGCCCGTCTCCAGGTAGCGGTCGTACGAGACGTACGACCGGTGCCCGGCGATGTAGTAGTTGTCGTAGTCGGCGGTCACACTGGCCCCGACCGTGGTCCAACCGTCGAG
The DNA here is from genome assembly GCF_048060215.1 of Micromonospora sp. LOL_021. Classification (NCBI taxonomy): domain Bacteria; kingdom Bacillati; phylum Actinomycetota; class Actinomycetes; order Micromonosporales; family Micromonosporaceae; genus Micromonospora; species Micromonospora sp. LOL_021. The sequence goes on from NZ_JBHMIN010000089.1 coordinate 4,971, forward strand.
GTCCCAGCCGCCGTCGCCCTCGGCACCGTCGGTGAAGATCGGCGAGCCGTCGGCGGTCACGGTCATCTCGTCACCGAAGAAGCCGCCGTACGCCACCGCGCCGTCGGTGCGGTAGAGCAGCCGGACCAGTACGGCGTCCCCGGCGTACGCGTCCAGCGGCACGTTGATGTCGACCCACTGGCCACCGGTCGAGCTGTCGATCGCCGGGGTGCCGCTGCCGTCGGTGCCGTACGGGACGCCGTTGACGGTACCTTCGAGCGAGGTCCAGCTCGCCCCACCGTCCGCCGACGCCTGGAAGTACAGGTAGTCGTAGTCGTCCTCGATGTCGTAACGCGCCTTCATCGACAGTGCGGCGGTCGAGGCACCGGCGAGGTCGAACTCACGGGTCATCGTGTTGCTCATGTCGTCTTCGTTGCCGGAGAAGTACTGCATCTCACCGGCGAACGGCTCGCCGAGCTCGGTGGTGACCTCCTTCTTCGGCAGCACGACGACGACCGCCTGGGCCCGCTTGGTGTTGTACTCCTGTGGACCCAGGTGGATCGTGCGTTTCTGCCCGGCCACCACCACGTCGTAGTCCAGCCAGCCCAGCTGGAGCTTGTTCCAGGCGCCGAGGTCACCGGGGCGCTCGCCGATGCCGCCGTCGGTGGCGGCACCGAGGCGGCTCTGCGCCATCAGCGTCCAGTGTTCGTTGTTGTTGTCACCGCCGCCGGAGGTGTCGTAGTCGTCCGGCAGGCCCAGGTCGTGGCCGTACTCGTGGACGAAGACGCTCAGTCCGCCGTTCTCCGGCTGGATGGTGTAGTCGCCGATCCACAGCCCACTGTCACCGATCTGGGTGCCACCGGCCGGGTTCTGCGCCGGTCCGGTCAGCCCGATGTCGGTGGCGAAGGCGTACCAGCGGTGGCTCCAGATCGCATCCTCACCCTGCCACGGGTCACGGTCGGCCTGGTCGCCACCGGCGTGCACGATCTGGAAGTGGTCGATGTAGCCGTCGGCCTCGTTGAAGTCGCCGTCGCCGTCGTGGTCGTACCGGTCCCACTTGTCGAACTCGCGCAGCTCGGCGGCGATCTCCTCGTCGGTGCGGCCGAGTGCCTGCTGGTCGGCGACCCACTGGTTGGCGGCATCGCGCAGCAGCTGCCAGACGTTGCTGCAGACGTTGCCGCCGCACAGGTCGCGGCCGTACCGGGCCTCGTTGTAGCGGACCTTGACCCAGTCGGTGACGGTGCCCTCGACGCTGTACCGCCCGGAGGACTGGGTCTCGTAGTAGGTCTTGACCGACTCGACGTCTTCACCCGCGCCGAAGTACAGCTCCCGGTAGTGCTCGGGGGAGTAGTCGGCCTGCCAGATGGTGGTGTTGTCGACCGTCCGGTCCGGCGCGGGAATCTCGTTGTGCAGCGGTCCGTCGAACCGGGCCGGGCCGTCCCAGTTCGGGTTGCTGTCCACGTCCGGGTAGCTGGGGTGCCGTTCGTTGCCGAACTCCGCCAGGATCACGAAGATCCGGTCGGTGGTCTCCCGCTCCAGCTCGACGTACTGGTCCTTGCCGGACCCGGCGCCGCCACGGGCGGCCCGGCCGGCGCCGCCGGTGCCCGGCGTCTCACCGACCTTCGCGACGGTGCTCGCACCGCGCCGTTCCGGGGTGAGCCGGCCACTGACCACTTCGCTCACTGCTCGTTCGCGCAGCTCACGACGCTTCTCGCCGAGCGGGTTGGGCAGGTCGTCGAGGCTCGGGGTTTCGGCTCGGGAAGGAGCCGCCACCGGTGTGTCCACCGATGGTGCGGCCATCGCCGTCGCGGGTAGAGCAAAGCCCATGCCCGAGGCGAGCGACACGGTGAGCATCCCCACCATGACTTTGCGCACCTGGATACCTCCGGTTCGGGGGAATCAACGCCGCCACTTGGGTGAGGGCGGCACGATGTCCGGATGATGTGGCCACCGTTGTTGGGGCCACCGTGAACCTAGTCACCCGAGGGAACCTCTGTGAAGGTCGATGCGTCGATTTGTTTCACGCTCCCGGCTGGATCGCCCTGATATGTCACAACGATCACGGCGTGAAAAGTGGCCGGCCCGGCCGCCGAAGCGACCGGGCCGGCCTCGAGTCGTCCACAGCCGGCGGCACGCCGGGACCGCGCCACCGCCGTCGGCGACGTCAGTCGTCGTCGGACTTGCCGCCCTGCATGCCGGAGGAGATCAGCTCCATCACGGTGGAGTCCTGCAGCGTGGTCACGTCGCCGAGCGACCGGTTCTCGGCGACGTCGCGCAGCAACCGGCGCATGATCTTGCCGGATCGGGTCTTCGGCAGCTCCGGCACCAGCATGATCTGGCGGGGCTTGGCGATCGGCCCGAGCGTACGCGCGACATGGTTGCGCAGCTCCTGGATCAGCGCCTCGCCGGCCTCGCCCGCGATCTCCGCGCTGCCGCGCGGGATGGTGAACGCGACGATGGCCTGACCGGTGGTCGGGTCGGTGGCACCCACCACGGCGGCCTCCGCCACCGACGGGTGGGACACCAGCGCCGACTCCACCTCGGTGGTGGAGATGTTGTGCCCAGAGACCAGCATCACGTCGTCCACCCGGCCGAGCAGCCAGACGTGCCCGTCGGCGTCCTTCTTGGCCCCGTCACCGGCGAAGTACATCTTGTCGAACCGGGACCAGTAGGTGTCGATGAACCGCTGGTCGTCGCCCCAGATGGTGCGCAGCATCGACGGCCACGGCTCACGCAGCACCAGGTAGCCGCCGCCACCGTCGGGCACCGACTCGGCCTGGTCGTCGACCACGTCGGCGCTGATCCCGGGCAGCGGGGTCATCGCGCTGCCCGGCTTGGTGGCGGTCACCCCGGGCAACGGCGAGATCATGATCGAGCCCGTCTCGGTCTGCCACCAGGTGTCCACGATCGGACACCGGCCGCCGCCGATGTGTTCCCGGTACCACATCCAGGCCTCCGGGTTGATCGGCTCACCGACGCTGCCGAGCAGCCGCAGTGAGCTGAGGTCGTACCCGGCCGGGATGTCCTCGCCCCACTTCATCATGGTGCGGATCAGCGTCGGCGCGGTGTAGAGGATGCTCACCTTGTACTTGTGCACCAGCTCCCAGAACCGCCCCTTGTGCGGAGTGTCCGGGGTGCCCTCGTACATCAGCTGGGTGGCGCCGTTGGACAGCGGACCGTACACGATGTACGAATGCCCGGTGACCCAGCCGATGTCCGCGGTGCACCAGTAGACGTCGGTCCCCGGCTTGAGGTCGAAGACCGCGTGATGGGTGTACGACGCCTGGGTCAGGTAGCCGCCGGTGGTGTGCAGAATGCCCTTCGGCTTGGCCGTGGTGCCGCTGGTGTAGAGGATGAACAGCGGCTGCTCGGCGTCGAACGGCTGCGCCTCGTGCTCGGTGCTCGCCTGCTCCACCGTCTCGTGCCACCAGTGGTCCTTGTCGGTCCAGGTGACCTCCTCGCCGGTACGCCGGACCACCAGGACGTGCTCCACCGACGGGCACTGGGCCACCGCCTCGTCGACGGTCGGTTTCAGGGCCGAGGGCTTGCCGCGCCGGTAGCCACCGTCGGCGGTGATGATCACCTTGGCGCTGGCGTCCTGTACCCGGCCGGAGAGCGCGTCGACCGAGAAGCCGCCGAACACCACGTTGTGCGTCGCGCCGATCCGGGCGCAGGCCAGCATCGCGACCGCGGCCTCCGGGATCATCGGCAGGTAGATCGCCACCCGGTCACCCGCCGTCACGCCGAGGTCGGTCAGCGCGTTCGCCGCCTGGCAGGTCATCCGGTGCAGGTCGGCGTAGGTGATGGTGCGGGTGTCGCCCGGCTCACCCTCCCAGTGGATGGCGACCCGGTCACCGGCCCCGGCGGCGACGTGCCGGTCCAGACAGTTGTACGCGACGTTGAGCTGACCGCCGACGAACCACTTGGCGAACGGCGGGTTGGACCAGTCCAGCACCTGGTCCCACTCCTTGGCCCAGTGCAGCCGGCGGGCCTGGTCCGCCCAGAAGCCGAGCCGGTCGGCGGCTGCCTCGTCGTACGCGGCCGCGGTGACGTTGGCCGCCCCGGCCAGCTCGGCGGGCGGCTCGAACCGGCGATTCTCCTGAAGTAGGTTCTCCAGCGTTTCGCTCATGCGTGGGGCTCCTCACACGTCGCTTGACTTGCTCCGAGGTTAGTGTCGCCGTCCCGCCGGCACGAGACTTGGCGGATACCCGGGTACCCATCGCGCGCCGAGCGGCCACACCGGCGCGGCGGGCGGTTCAGCCGGCCAAGCTTGTACCGTGTCGTTGGTGACCGAGACCGACCCGCTGGCCCCGCTGCTCGACCTCGCCGACGTGGCACCCGCGCTGGACCGCGCCCGTGAGCAGGTCGACGCCGCCTTGCGGCACCGGGCGCTGCGCCGGCACGGCGGGCCGGTGGCGGCCGAGATCAGCCTCCGTTCGGCGGTGGCCAGCGCCGCGTTGGACGGGCACGACCATCCGGTCGCCGACGTACGCGCCGGGACGGTGACCGATCCGGTGGTGCAGGGGGCGCTGCGGGTGGCCGAGGCGGTCCCCACGCTGGCCGACCGCTGGCCCCGTACCCCCCGTCAGGTGCTGGCCCGGTTGCACGTGCTCGCCGCGCGTGGGCTGGTGCCGGCCGACCAGCTGGGTCGTCCGGTCGCCGGGCCTGATGCGACGGCCGGGCCGGATGTGACGCCACGGTCAGACATGACGCTGCGCCTGGACGGGGTTTCCGCGCTGGTCGGCGGCGGCACCTCGGTGCCGGCGCTGCTGCTGGCCGCCGTGGTGCACGCCGAGCTGCTCGCGTTGCGGCCGTTCGCCGGGCCGGGCGGGGTGGTGGCCCGGGCCGCCGCGCGGCTCACCCTGGTCGCTGCCGGCACGGACCCGCGCGGCCTGCTCGCCGTCGAGGTCGGCCACCACGAGCGGCAACCCGAGTACGTGGGTTCAGCCGGCGCCTTCGCGACAGGCACGCCTGACGGCGTCCGCTCCTGGCTACGGCATTATCTGACCGCGGTCGAGCTGGGCGCGCAGGAGCTGACCCGGGTCGCCGACGAAGTGCTGGCCAACGCCTGAGCCGCTACTGGCCGGGGCGCTGGTGCGAGCCTGTCGGGTCGGCCGTGCATCCTAGACCAAGATCAGGTGAGCGTCATGGACCTCACCGGTCGCTTGAGAGGTCCATCACGCTCACCTGATCTTGCTTGGTAGCTGCGCGGTCAGGCCGAGGCCGTCTTTGTCCGACGGTGCCGGCCGTACCAGGCGATGCCGATCGCGACCCCGACCCCGACGCTCAACGCGGCGGCCGCCACCGGGACCGCCGGCCGCTCCCGCAACCTGCGGCCGAGCGGGATCGGGTGGCGGAAGGCGAGGACCGGCCAGCCCTGCTCGGTGGCGAGCTTGCGGAGCTGGCGGTCCGGGTTGACCACCGTCGGGTGCCCGACGCATTCGAGCATCGGTACGTCGGTCACCGAGTCGGAATAGGCGTAGCACTCGGCGAGGTCGTATCCGCGCTGCTCAGCGAGCTCGGTGACGCCGGTGACCTTGGCCGCCCCAGCCGCGTAGAACTCGATCTCTCCGCTGTACCGGCCGTTCTCCACAGCCATCCGGGTGGCGATCACGTCGGTGACGCCGAGTAGTTCGCCGATCGGGCGTACCATCTCCTCGCCCGACGCGGAGACCAGCACCACGTCCCGCCCGGCGTTCTGGTGCTCCTCGATCAGCGCCGCCGCCTCGGCGTAGACGTACGGGTTGATCAGCTCGTGCAACGTCTCCGCGACGATTTGGCGGACCTGCTCCACCTGCCAGCCCTTGCACAGCGCGGCCAGGTAGTCGCGGGTGCGGGCCATGGTCTGTTCGTCGGAGCCGCCGAGCCGGAACATCAGCTGGGCGTACGCCGACTTGACCACGTCCCGCCTGGTGATCAGCCCGTCGCGATAGAACGGCCGGCCGAACGCCAAGGCGCTGGACTTGGCGATGACAGTCTTGTCGAGATCGAAGAAAGCGGCGCTGCGGCCCACGACGGTGCAGTCTAGCCGGAGCGGGACGTCGGCGACGGCCGGTGCGTCGTCGCCGGTCGGCGACGGGGATCCCCCGGGATCTGATCCGACGATCAGGAAGCTGAGTGGCCCAACCTGCGTCCCGTGCCGGCAGCGGTGCGACTCCCGGTGAAAACGCCACTCGACGGGTGGCGGTCTGCTCAGGCATGCTTGTCATGACACAGTTATCTTTCCGTCCCAGGCTTCATCCGGAAGACACTCGGCGGTTGCACCCCCCGTGACCGCTGAGCGGGTTCGGCTCGACCCCCCCGGAGCCGGACCCCAGGCGACCCCCGTCTCCCCCCGGCGGGGGTCGTCGCTATTCCTGGCGGTTCCAGCTTCCGGCGCCGTTCCGCCGCCCGGTCCTCCTCACTTACCAGATCAGCTGACCGGCGTCGGCGTTGTCCACAGGCTGTCCCGTTGTCCACAGGCCGTCGCGTCGACGGCGCGCCGGCACCGGGCAGGCGCCCACAGTTGCGGCATCCCTCATCGACCGCAGGAGGTCCGGATGCCGCCGCGTACCAGCACCGCCGCACCCCGCCGGCTGCCACTGGTCGTCACCGCCGACGAGCGACTGCTCGACGATCTGCTGCGTCTCGCGGCGCTCGCCGGCACCGACGTCGACCTGGCCGCCGACCCGGCCGCCGCCCGGTCCCGGCAGGCCGCCGCCCCGCTCGTCCTGGTCGGTGCCGACCAGGCGGACGCCTACCTGCGGGCCAGAATGCCCCGCCGACCCCGGCTGGTCCTGGTCGGCCGAGCCGACCAGGACCAGCCCTGGCAGGTCGCTGAGTTGCTCGGCGCCGAGCACGTCGCGATCCTGCCGGCGGCGGAGCCGTGGCTGGTCGATCGCCTCACCGACAACGGCGGCACCGACAAGCCAGCCGCAGCCGTCATCGGGGTGATCGGCGGCCGGGGCGGTGCCGGTGCCAGCGTGCTGGCCGGCGCCCTGTCGGTCACCGCCGCCCGGCTTGGGCTGCGCAGCCTGCTGGTTGACGCCGACCCGCTCGGTGGCGGCCTCGACCTGGTCCTCGGCTGGGAGCAGATCGACGGGTTGCGCTGGCCGGCGCTCGCCGACAGCGACGGCCGGATCGACCCGTCGGCGCTGGCCGGCGCGCTGCCCTGCCGGGGCGACCTCGGGCTGCTCTCCTGGGACCGGGGCGAACCGTTACCACTGCCCGCCGCCACGATGAGCGCCGCCCTCGACGCAGCCCGGCGGGAGCGCGACGTTGTCGTCGTCGACCTGCCCCGCCGGCCCGACGACGCCGCGATCGCCGCGATGCACGCCACCGACCGGGTCCTCGTGCTGGTCCCGGCAGAGTTGCGGGCCACGGCGGCGACCGCCCGGGTGATCACCGACATCCAACCGCACTGCACCGACCTGTCGCTGGTCGTGCGCGGGCCGGCGCCGGGTCGGCTGCGGGCCCGGGAGATCGGGCGGACCCTGGGGCTGCCGGTGACCGGGGTGCTGCAACCTGAGCCACGGGTCAGCCGAGGGCTGGAGCGCGGCGACGCTCCAGGTTCGTCGGGCCGGGGTCCGTTAGCCGAGTTGTGCCAGCGGATCGTGGGCGGGCTGGTCGATCGCGCGGTAGCGACGTCGTGACGGCCGGATCAGCCCGTATGAGCTGATTCATCAGGCGTCAGGGAATTTGGTGGCATCCGAACGGCTGGTGTGTTGAGCTGTCGCCCACCCGACACGCGAGAAGTAGTCATGTCGATACTCTTGGTGGTCAGTGCTGGCACGAAGCGGGAGGCCACCCATGACGCTGCTCCATGCCCACGCCCCATCTGAAATCCGACACGCTCACCGGGTCGAACCATCGATGACCAGCCGATACGTTGGCCCGATGGCTGTCACCGCAAACCAGGCCGCCGCAGCACTACGCGTGCACCTGCCCCAAGTCGACGGCACCAAACTGAACTGGCTGCTGTACTACGTCCAAGGCCACCACCTTGCCTACACCGGCAAGCCCGCGTTCCCCAACCGGATCCTCGCCTCGACGAATGGTGCGGCTGTCGAGGACTTCGTCGACCAGCACCAACCCCATACCCCCAGGGTTCTGGACGACTGGCTGCTCAACGTCGTCCTGGCCGTCGCCACCCGCTACGGCAAGACCACCACCGGCGACCTCGACCGTCTGGCCCGCGCCGAACCGCCGTGGCAGAACACCATGGCTGGGCAGGCCATCAACAATGCGATGATGCGGGACTTCTTCACCGGTGACGGCGCCTTGGAACCGGTCGAGCACGACAGCCTGGAACGCCTGCGGCAGACCGCCGCAGAGATCCGCCGTGTCCAGGCGGCAAGCCCACCAGCCGAACCAGACGACCTTGACGCGCTCCTCGCCAAGGTCGCTGGCCGTGGCAGCCGGTAGCCGCTGGGAACTCGAAGGTTTCGTCGACCGACTCGGCGACCTCGACGGCCTCCCGTCGCACCTTCGGCAGTCGTTTGCTACGTGGCTAACGCAACTTGCCAACAACCCGGCCGCTGTGCCCCGATCACGTCTTGAGATGGGGCACCACGTCGGCGAGTCAGGGGATGAGCCAGAGGCGCCATTCCCTCCGTGCTACCGATCGCGAGTCGACGCCGGACCGCTTGGCTCCGTGGTGTGTGATTACTTCGTACAGGTTGATGCGTGGAGGGTGACGTGCGTCAACCTTAGGTTCGAGACCTGAACCACTAGCCGATGCTCGACGACCCCTGAACCCAAGGGCTTGTCGGCGGCCAGTGAATACTCCCCGTAGGCGGTCATTTATCGCCCCGTTGGTGGCCAGGG
>NZ_JBHMIN010000090.1:0-12147 GCF_048060215.1 Micromonospora sp. LOL_021
CGGTGACATCGTCGCCGGGCTGCGGGTGCTGGCCGGGGTCGGCGGTCGGTCCCTGTTCGCCCGACGCCCCGACGCCCGAAGAGCCCGCGCCCGGCGCCCCGACGCCCGACGAGCCGGCTGCCCCGCCCAGCGGGTCGGGTGGTTGACGGCCCGCTGCAGCCCACCGGTGGTGCACCTATGCTGGGTCCGCGTCCCACCATTGCCGCGAGGAGCCCGTCCGCCATGTCCGACACCCCCGTACCAGCCACTTCCGTGCTTCGCACCCGCGTCGACATCGGCGAGCGCGCCGCCCGGGCGCTGACCGCCGAACTCGCCCGGGACAACGCGGCGAAGCACGTCCTGCTGGTCGAGGTGGCCCCGGGGTCGGTGGTGGTCGACGCCGCCATCGACGCGCTGCTACCCGGCGACACGATGACCGTGGTGCCGGCCAGCGCCGACCAGACGGCACAACTGCGGACGGAGATCGCCGGCCACGGCCCGTGGGTCGACGAACGGGTTCGGGTGATCGAGACGGCGTCGGCCGCTGACCCGGCCGACCTGCTGATCGTCGGGACCGTCCGCACCGGAAGTGGCGAGCAGACCCGCGCCATGATCGACGGCTACGGCAAGTACCTCACCGAAGGCGCCGTACTGTCCGTTGCCGTCGCGGCGCTGCCGGGCGGCACCTCGGGCGCGGCCGCCGAGCTGGACCGACAGGCGGCGCTCTTCGGCGTCGGCAGTGACCTGGTGCTGCGCAACGTCCCGCCGCTGCGGGTGCACCGGCTGCGTTTCACCCCGGCGCCGGTCGACCGGGCCGCCAAGCTGGGGCCGGCGTTCCGGACGAGCAGCGTGCCGCTGACCCGGGGGATGCACATCGACTCCAGCGGCGTGGCCGCCGCCGGGATCGCCCTCGGGCTGGCTGCGGCGACCCGGTTGGCCCGGCCGAAGAGCCGGCTCTGGCTGCTGCCGGCGTTGGCCGCCGGCCCGGTCGCCGCGTTCTTCCGCGACCCGCAACGCGACGTACCGGAGGACCCGACCGCCGTGGTCGCGGCGAGCGACGGCCGGGTGCTGTCGGTGGAGCGGGTGCACGACGAACGGCTCGATGCCACCGAGTTCCTGCGGATCGCGGTCTTCCTCTCGGTGCTCGACGTGCACGTCAACCGCAGTCCGGTCGCCGGCCGAGTGGTCGACCACTTCGTCACCGACGGGGGTTTCGCCGCCGCGATGAAGCCGGCCGCCGAGCACAACGTCGCCGCGTACACGGTGTTGGAGACCTCCCGTGGGCGGGTGGTTGTTGCGCAGCGCACCGGGATGGTGGCCCGGCGGATCGTGCACCGCGCCCCGGTCGGCGGTCTGCTCGCCAAGGGCGAGCGGTTCGGGCTGATCAGGTTCGGTTCGCGCACCGACGTCTACCTGCCGGCGGACGCCGCCGAGGCGCTGGTCGGGCCGGGTGACCGGGTGGCCGGTGGCAGCTCGGTGATTGCCCGCTGGCGCTGACCGGCAGGGCATGCCTGCTGGCCGCCGGTCGTGCCAGCCTGGCCGCCGGCCCAGGGTCAGGCGGCCCGTCGCTGGTGCAGCCAGAGCAACGGCCCGCTCGCCAGGTAGGCCAGCACGGTCAGGCCGAAGGTCAGCCGCACATCGATCAACGCGCCGACCACCGGCACGACCCACAGCCACGGCGGCAGCTTGATCAGCCGGGCAAGCTTCGCGTACGGGAAGCTGGAGACCATCGCGAAGGCAAGCAGCGCCACGACCGCCAGTTGCGCACCACCGGGGATCGGGACGTCGATCAGCACGCCGAGACCGAGCACGGCGGCGGCCAGCGTGGTCGGTACGCCGGTGAAGAACCGGCCGTCGCACGGTGACACGTTGAACCGGGCCAGCCGGATCGCTGCACAGCCGGCGACCAGGGCGCAGGCGACCGCTGCGGCGGTGGTGGAGACCGAGCCGGCCAGCGAGGCGTAGACGACGACCGGGGCGGCCAGCCCGAACGAGCACATGTCGGCGAGTGAGTCCATCTGCGCCCCGAACGGGCTCGCCACGCCGAGCCGGCGGGCCAGCGCCCCGTCGAGTCCGTCGAAGACCACGCAGGCGATCAGGCAGACCGCAGCCGGGCGTACGTCGCCTTCCATCGCCAGGAAGATGGCGGTGAGGCCGAGCGTGAGGCTGGCCAACGTGGTCGAGTTCACCAGCACGAAGCTGGCCCGCCGGGCCGCCGTCGAAGTGCCGGGCAGCAGCGGTACGGGGGCCGGCCGCAGCCCGCCGGGCCGGCTGCCCGCCGTGGCGTTGTGGTCGTCGGAGGTGGAGGTCGGGTGGTCCTCGACGCCGGTCGCGGGCACCGGACCGACCGGACCGACCGCCGGGCTGAGCGGAGCGATCGCGGCGATCTCGGCCGCCGTCAGCGGGTCGACCCGGTACCGCCCGGCAGGGTCCGCCGGCCGCCGACCGAACCGGAGCCGGTCGCTCCCGGTGCGGCCGACCCGCACCAGCAGGACCTGGCGGGCCAGGCTGCCACTACGACGAAGCGGACCGGTCCACCGACGGCCCGCCCATTGACGTCCTGCCGGTCGGGGACTGTCAGTCGTACGCCGCCGCCGCCACGGGGCTCTCGCCACGGATCCCTCCATCATCGGTCGGTCGTCCGGAGCGCAACTTGCGCCGGACGCCCGATTATGCGGCCTACACCATTGCACAGCCGACGCGGGATGGCGAGAGATCAGTCTGGGTTATGCCGGTTCGTCCGGGCCAAACCGGTCACCTGCTCACGGCGATACGCTTGCTTCAGCAAGCGGTGCTAGCTGAAGCAAGCGCGGACCGCAGCCTTCCGGCGGCGCCGCCGAGCGTCGGAGGCACCGCCGGGGTCGGAGTCAGACCAGCCGGGCGGCTCCAACCGCCTCGGCGGTCACCTCGGTCAGCTCCGACCGGATGGCCGCCAGGTCCGTACGGGCGAACCAGCGGGCCTCCGAGGTCGACCCACCGATGTCAGTGACGATCGGCAGGGACGGGCGGTCCACCTCCACCTGGTAGAAGGCGCGCACCCCGTGCCAGTCGATCGGGTAGCCCTCCGGCCCGAGCGAGGCCGCATCCCGGTGGCTGGCCACGCCGAGCAGCCGGACCAGCCGGCCACGCTGACCGGTCTCCTCGACCAACTCGCGGATCAGCGCCGTGCCGGGCTGCTCGCCGTAGTCGGTGCCACCGCCGGGCAGATGCCACCGACCGGCACCCGGGTAGCCGGGCGCGATCCGGGTCAGCAGGACCCGCCGGGCCGGGTCGGTGGCAACCGCGTACGCGGCGAACCGTTGCGCCCGGTGCAGCCCGTCCGGCCCAGGTACGGCGTAGAACGATGGGAAGTCGGGAGCGGTGTCCGGGCGTAGGTCGATCGTCTCCGGCGGCAGGCCGAGGGCGCTGGCGGTGAACGGACGCAACGGCAGTTGCTTCGCCTCGTCCAGGCTGCACCACCGGGCGAGGTCGGTGGGCTGGTTGATCCGGTGGCAGATCTGTCCGCCACGGATCGACGCGTCGTAGATCAACCGGTCGGTGTGCAGGGTGATACCGCGCCGGGGAAGGGAGCGCATGTCGGCCAGCACGTCACGCAACCCGGTGACCGCGACCGAAATGCCGGTTTCCGCAGCGGTCTCCCGGACGACGGTGTGGTTGGGATCCTCCCCGTGGTCCACTGCCCCGCCGGGCAGCGACCACACCCCGGGTGTACCAGAGCGCGGAGAGGCGCGGACCAGCAGAACCCGGTCCTCCGAATCGGCACAGACAGCGTATGCCGCGATCCTGCGAAGCGGCTCTAGGGCGGGAGTCACGAGTCCGAATTCTGCCCGCAAGTAGCCAGTCGGCGCGGACGACTGTCAGATTGGCGACAGTATTCTAGGTAACTACTTGACTACCTAGAGCCGCATTCCGGGACGGATCAGGGTATTGATCCGGGGGGTCACCGAGGTCGCCGGGGACCGCCGCGCGGACCGTTGAAGCATGACGACCTCCCAGAACCCCACAGCTCAGACCCCGTACAAGCAGCTCCGGCGACCCACCACGGACCGCATGATCGCCGGTGTCGCCAGCGGCCTCGGCCGCTACTTCGACACCGACCCCACCCTGGTCCGGGTGATCTTCGCGGTGGTCACCGTGCTGACCGGCGGCCTGGCCGCGCTGACCTACCCGGTGATCTGGTTCCTGATGCCGGAGGAGCCGCCGACCGCACCGGCCTGGCCCGGCACCGCACCGGCCGGACCCGGCACCGCGCCGACCCGGCCGCACCAGGCTGGTCCCACCGACTGACCGGTCAGCTCACTCCCACTCGATGGTGCCCGGCGGCTTGCTGGTCACGTCCAGCACCACCCGGTTCACCTCGGGCACCTCGTTGGTGATCCGGGTGGAGATCCGGCCGATCACCTCGTACGGCAGCCGGGACCAGTCGGCGGTCATCGCGTCCTCACTGGACACCGGGCGTAGCACCACCGGATGGCCGTAGCTGCGCCCGTCGCCCTGCACCCCGACACTGCGCACGTCGGCCAGCAGCACCACCGGGAACTGCCAGACGTCACGGTCCAGCCCAGCGGCGGTCAGCTCCTCGCGGGCGATCAGATCGGCGGCGCGCAGCAGGTCCAGACGCTGCCGGTCGACCGCGCCGATGATCCGGATCGCCAAACCCGGGCCGGGGAACGGATGCCGCCAGACCATCGCCTCTGGCAGGCCGAGCTGCAGGCCGAGCGCCCGCACCTCGTCCTTGAACAGCGTGCGCAGCGGCTCGACCAGGGCGAACTGCAGGTCGTCCGGCAGACCGCCGACGTTGTGGTGCGACTTGATGTTGGCGGTGCCGGTGCCGCCGCCGGACTCCACCACGTCCGGGTAGAGAGTGCCCTGTACCAGGAACTCGACGTCCCCGGCGGCGGCCACCTCGCGGGCCGCCGCCTCGAAGACCCGGATGAACTCCCGACCGATGATCTTGCGCTTCTGCTCCGGGTCGGTCACCCCGGCCAGCGCGCCGAGGAACTGGTCGGTGGCGTCGACCACCTTCAACTTGATCCCGGTCGCGGCGACGTAGTCCGACTCGACCTGCTCGGCCTCCCCCGCACGCAGCAGCCCGTGGTCGACGAAGACGCAGGTCAACTGGTCGCCGACGGCCCGGTGCACCAGCGCGGCGGCCACCGCCGAGTCCACCCCGCCGGACAGCCCGCAGATGACCTCCTTGGCACCGACCTGCTCGCGGATCCGGGCCACCTGCTCGTCGATGATGTTCTGCGGCGTCCAGGTCGGCTCGACGCCGGCGATGTCATAGAGGAAGCGAGTCAGCATCAGCTGGCCGTGCGCGGTGTGCCCCACCTCCGGGTGGAACTGCACCCCGGCCCGCCGACCGGCGAGATCCTCGAACGCGGCGACCGGCGCCCCGGCCGAACCGGCGGTCACCACGAACCCCTCCGGCGCGGCGGTCACACAGTCGCCGTGGCTCATCCACACCGGGATCTCGGTTGGCAGCTCCCGCAGCAGCACCCCGGCCTCGGGGCGGGCGGCCAGCGGGGTGCCGCCGTACTCCCGGTTGCCGGTGTGCGCGACCGTGCCGCCGAGCGCCAGCGCCATCGCCTGAAAGCCGTAGCAGATGCCGAAGACCGGCACCCCACCGTCGAACAGCTTCGGGTCGACCTGCGGGGCGCCGTCGGCGTAGACGCTCGCCGGGCCGCCGGACAGGATGATCGCCGCCGGCTCCTTGGCCAGCATCTCGGCCACCGGCATGTCGTGCGGAACGATCTCCGAGTAGACCTTGGCTTCGCGCACCCGACGGGCGATCAGCTGGGCGTACTGGGCTCCGAAGTCCACTACCAGGACCGGACGCGGCGTGCTCATGCTCCGGAGCCTACCGACCGTCGCCGAACCGTCCCGACGATGGTTCAGGGTCGCGGCTCAGCTCGCCGGCGGGCGGCGGTCCGGAGCGCCCTTGACCGGCCAATGGGCCACTGCCCGCTCGGCGAGCGCGACAATGGTCAGCGACGGGTTCACCCCCAGGTTCGCCGGCACTGCCGCGCCGTCCAACACATGCAGGCCCGGACAACCAAAAACCCGGTGGTACGCATCGACGACGCCGTCCGCGCGGGTGGCCCCGATCACCGCCCCGCCCAGGATGTGGGCGGTCATCGGCACATCGAACGGCTCGGTGACCGCGCCGCCCGGGATGCCGCCGATCTCGTCGGCGAGCAGCCGAACCACCCGGTGACCGGCCGGGATCCAGCTCGGGTTGGACCGGCCGTGTCCGTGCCCGGCGACCAGCCGACCGCGTCGGTGGTACGTGGTCAGCGAGTTGTCCACCGACTGCATCACCAGCGCCACGACGGTGCGCCTCGACCAGTCCCGTACCGACAGCAACCGGACCGTGTCGCGGGGCCGCCCCGCCAGCGCGGCCAGCCAACGACGCACCCGGCACGGCCCGCCGGGCACCAGCGCCGACTGCAGCAGACCCATCAGGTTCGACCCGGGGCCGTAGCGCACCGGCTCGACGTGGGTGCCCGGCTCCGGATGGAACGAACTGGTGATCGCCACCCCGTCGGTGAAGTCGAGCCGCCGGCGGCGGGCAGCCCGGCGAGGCACCGACGCGCCGAGGATCGCCTCCGAGTTGGTCCTGGTCAGGGCCCCGATCCGGGCGGAGATCGCCGGTAGCGCGCCGGTGGCGCGGGCGGTGTGCAGCAGCCGTTGGGTACCGAGCGCCCCGGCGGCGAGCACCACCTGGTCGGCGGCGATCGTCTGTCGGCCGCCGGCCCAGGCACCGG
Source organism: Micromonospora sp. LOL_021 (assembly GCF_048060215.1). Taxonomy (NCBI): domain Bacteria; kingdom Bacillati; phylum Actinomycetota; class Actinomycetes; order Micromonosporales; family Micromonosporaceae; genus Micromonospora; species Micromonospora sp. LOL_021. The sequence goes on from NZ_JBHMIN010000090.1 coordinate 6,747, forward strand.
TACGCCGTACGTCGACCAGGTAGCCGGCACCGCCCGGACCCGGCCGCAGTCCGACCACCGTGGTCAGCGGCCGGATCCGCGCTCCGGCCCGTTCGGCGAACCACAGGTAGTTCTTCGGCAGCGAGTTCTTGGCGCCGACCCGGCAGCCGGTCAGGCAGGACCCGCAGTGGGTGCAGCCGGCCCGGTCCGGCCCGGCCCCACCGAAGTGCGGGTCGGCGACCCGCTCGCCGGGGCGGCCCAGGTAGACGGCTACCGGGGTGGACCGGAACGTGTCGCCGGCACCCATCCGGTCGGCGACCGCGCGCATCACCTTGTCGGCGGCGGTGGTACGCGGATAGTCGACGACGCCGAGCATCTGCTTGGCGCGGGCGTAGTACGGAGCGAGCTCGGCCCGCCAGTCGGTGATGCCTGCCCATTGCGGGTCGGCGTAGAAGTCGGCCGGGGGCTCGTAGAGCGTGTTCGCGTACACCAGCGACCCGCCGCCGACCCCGGCTCCGGACAGCACCAACACCCCGGCCCGGCCGCCGCTCTGCCCCGCGCGTGTCTTTCCCCTGCCTGTCCCGCCCGCGCGGCTGCCACCTGCTCCGCGTCGGCCGGCCGGGCGCAGCAAGGTGATCCGCTGGATCCCGTAGCAGCCGAGCGCCGGCGCCCACAGGAACCGTCGCACCCGCCAGGAGGTACGCGGCAGCTCGTGGTCAGCGAAGCGGCGGCCGGCCTCCAGCACCAGCACCGAGTAGCCCTTCTCGGCGAGCCGCAGCGCGGCGACGCTGCCGCCGAACCCGGACCCGATCACGACCACGTCGTACCGCATCCCGCCATCATTACCGACTGGTAACCGCTGCACCACCAACCGATCCGCCGATCCATCCGCTAGCGAATCGGCAGGCACCCGGAGGAAGTAGACCGGAGTTGTAGACGGAAAGTAGCCTGAAACGTAGAATTCTCTACATGGCGACGACGACGATCCGGGTCAGCACGGCCACTCGCGACCGGCTGATGCGGACCCGCACGGAAGAGTTCGGTGACGCGCCGATTGACGAGGTCATCACGCGGCTTCTAGATGAGCACGCCGACCAGGCGCTGAGGGCGAAGATGCGGGCCGACGCGGAGCACGCTCGTGGCAACATCGACGACCTGGCGGAGGTTCGCCGGGTACAGGCTGAGATGGACGAGCTCAGTGCGTGGTGACGTTTACCGGCTGCGCGCACCCCGCGATGCCGTCGGTCACGAGCAAAAAGGAGCGCGGTACGCCGTGGTGGTGCAGTCCGACGATCTCAACCTGTCAACGACGATCGTCGCTCCTACCTCCACCTCAGCCCACCCGTACGTGTTCCGGCCCGAGGTCACCGTGCGCGGCGAGCCAACCCGACTCATGCTGGACCAACTGCGTGCCGTCGACGCCGAAAAGGCGATTGGCGAGCGCGTCGGCCGGCTGAGCCCAGCCGAGATGGTCGAGGTCAACCGGCTGCTACGCGCCGTTCTGGACATCCTTTGAGCCGGCCCAACTCCTGGACGGCGGACTACCGGACCTGCGCGTCGAGGTCATGCGTCTAAGCCTCCAGCGCTCGGGCGACCGCCGAGATGATCTGGGTGTCGTCCACGCCGAGTTGACGCGTCTCGCGGACGAACGCGGCAGCGTGGTGACGCAGCATCTCGTCCGGACCGGGCCCGGCGGGCGGCGCCGCCGCGACCCGGGTGCCGCCGCCACGCCGGGAGGTCACCAGCCCGGCCACCTCGAGCTCGCGGTACGTACGGGCCACCGTACCGGCGGCCAACCCCAGGTCGGCGGCGAGCTGGCGGACGGGCGGGAGGCGGTCACCGGGGGCCAGCGCGCGGTACCGGATCAGTTCGACCAACTGACGGCGTAGTTGTTCGTAGGGCGGCGTGGGGTCACCGGTGACCACCGTCAACGCCAGACGATTGGTCATCGCGTCCGCACCGGTGGATCGGCCCGGTCCGTGAGCAGGAGGACCGCAGCCGCACACCAGGCCCCCATCGCGAGCGCTGCCGGTGCCAGCGCGAGCAGCACCCAGCCTGTGACGGTCCACCAGGTTGGCGCGCAGGACGTGCCGAGCAGGCCGTTGGCCGCCGTCAGGCTGACCCCGGCGAGCGGGATGGCGACGAGGATGCCGACCGCGGTCGCCGGACGATGGGGCGCAGGACGAGGTACGCCATCAGCAGGCCAACCAGCACGACGACCGCCAGCCCGGACGTGTAGTACGAGCCCGGCCACGGAGTGCGGCTCTCGAACAGACCGGTCGCGCACTGTCGGGTGAGCGCCCGTCCGGCACGACCCATGTCGTCGGGGTCACCGGCCGTCGTCGTCGCGGTGAGCAGGACGAGGAGCACGCCGCCGGCCACAGCGACCACCTGGCCGAATCGGCGCGGCAGGTAGTCGCGGATCCGGCGGACCTCGACGGCTGCGGTCCGGGTCGACCCGCGTGGTGGCCGTACCGTGAGTTCCCCGGCGAGTACGCCGACGAGTGTGCAGAGGCCGAACAGTGGTGCTGCCAGCAGCAGCCCCTGCCCCGCTCCCTGGTCAGCACGCCCAGCGAGGGAAGACTCACGGGCAGCTCGAGGTTGACCGGCACCGTACAGGTCCATCATGATCTCAGGCTGAGGTGCGTACTATCATCTCAGGCTGAGATGCGCATCATCCGCCGATGCGTGTCGTCCGCTTTCGGGCAGGGATCCGCTTTGAGGCAGAGACAGGGCTGCGGGCAGAGACAGGGCTAGGACACTGATCAAACAGACCTTTACCTTCGCCAAGCACCACACGCCCAGCAACCTGCGGGTGGCGGTGCGGTGGACGATGCTCGAGACGCGGATCGCGAGAAGCCGGCTGACGATCCCGGTGGTGGCCCGCTGCGAATACGACAACATCTACCACTGTACGGTTCGCAAGACGGGCAGCCAGTGGGTGAAGGCCATCCTCAGCGACCCGGTCGTGTATCAGTACTCCGGCCTGCTGCCCTTCGATCAGCGCGTCCACCGACGGCGCTACCCTGACGCCATCCCGCCCGGTCGGGTGGCTTCGTCGCTCTTCGTCGGCTACAAGCGCTTCGAAGCGATCCCCAAGCCGGAGAAGTACCGGGCCTTCTTCGTGATGCGGGACCCGCGCGACATCGTCGTCTCCAGTTACTTCTCGCTGCGGAACTCGCACACCCCGATGGGCGATGTGCTGCACCATCGGAAGATCCTCAAAGAAAAGCCACGCAAGGAAGGCCTGCTGTACATCATCAACCACCTCGCGGAGAAGAACCTCTTCTCCGCGCTGCGGTCGTGGGTGGTCGCGCCCAGCGCCGAGACGTTCCGCCTCTTCCGGTACGAGGATCTGACCGGTGAGCGACAGGCTGACGAGGTGGAAGAGTTGATGCGGCACTGCGGGATCGCCCTGCCTCCAGACGAGTTGGCGGCACTGCTCGACCGGCACGGGTTCTCCCGCATGCGTAAGAATCGCCTGGAGACCGGGCCGACCGCGCACTACCGCAAGGGCAAGGCCGGGGACTGGCTCAACCATTTCGACGACGACATCTACGAAGCCTTCGTCGCCACGACCGGCAACCTCGTCGAGCTCTGCGGGTACCCCAGCCGGGACGAGGCGCGTGCCGCCATGGACCCGAACGGCGCGTAGGGTCGCGCCCAGACGGATCGACCGTGATATGAGCCGATCCGGGCTGGCGGGGCTGCGCCCCAGCGATCGAGCCATCACAATGCGTACATGGTCTATGACGCCAACCAGGTGCCCGAGCACCTGCTGATCAAGATCGAGCATCGGGACGACCCCGTATCGGCGGTCTCCGAGGACGACGCCCGCAACCGTGCGGCCGCCTACCCGAAGCTCATGTGGGGTGCCCCGATCTTCGGCTCCGCACAGGAGGTGAATGGTCGGTGGCGGATCCTGCGGCTGAACGCCGACAGCCCGCAGGACGCTCGCGACAGCCTCGCGTCCCACTTCCGGAGGCTGCACAGTGAGACACCGCAGACCCCCGAGCACGCCGCCGAGCGGGCCGAGTACGAAGCGGTGTACGAGCTGCTGGACTGGGAGGCGGTCGACGAACTGACTGTCAACGGTTCCCGCTACCGGATCATCCGCGCCCAGCCGTTCATCCGGATGGGCGCGGACGGGCCGGAGCCACCCCGGCCGACCGACCCGGACCCGTACCCGCCGGGCCAGACAAAGCGAAACACGTCGCAGTTGGACGGATCTGTCATTGACCCGGCCGCCGGCACCGGACTGACCAATGGACTCGTCCGGATGGAGATGACTTCCGCCTCCTACCATCCGGGAGCCGTCCCAGGGGACGTGCACGCCGATTCCCGGCTGGCGGTGACCACGCATCCCAACGTGGTGCTGCTCCCGGTCGGCTTCACCGTCGGAGAGTGCGTCGCTGGCCGATGGCGGCCGCGGTCGTCCACCACCTACGCGACGCCGCAGGACGCCCGGGACGCGCAGTCGTTCTCGATCTCCGACGTCGGCGTCGAGCTGGACGACGACACCCCGATGGAAGAGTTCATGGCCGCGTACGAGCGGGCCCGCGCGGCGCACCGGCCGCCCCGCACCGACGACTTCGAGTTGAAGGGCGTCCCGTGCCGGGTGACCCGGGTGGAGACCTTCGTCCGGGTCGGCCCGGACGGCCCGGAGGGGCCCCGCCCGTCTGACCCGGACTCGCACCTGCCCCCGGCGCGGCTCATGCAGGAACCCGACGTCACAGCATAGACATAGGTTGATGGACTGGGAGCGCTCCCGTAACATACCCGGCACGGATGTTAACGCTCACCTAACACTGACCTGCACACAAGTGCGAGGTCACCGTCCTGCCGGGAGAGTGCTACATGATCAAATCAAGAACCACCAGAGCCGGCCTGGCGTCGGCCGGGGCCGCGTTGCTGGCGTCGGCGGCGCTCGCCGTGGCGGCACCGGCCGGTGCCGCCGCGGCGGGCTGCTCGGTCAACTACGCCGTGTCGTCCCAATGGCCGGGCGGGTTCGGCGCCAACGTGACCATCACCAACCTCGGTGATCCGCTGACCAGTTGGACGCTGACCTGGTCGTTCGGCGCCGGGCAGACGGTGACGCAGGCCTGGAACACATCGCTGACCCAGAGCGGCTCGGCGGTGACCGCCAGCAACGTCAGCTACAACAACGCCGTCCCCACCAACGGTACGGTGTCGTTCGGCTTCAACGGCTCGTGGACGGGTAGCAACCCGGCACCGACGAGTTTCTCGCTCAACGGCGTGTCGTGCAACGGCGGCACGACCCCGACCAGCGCACCGCCGCCGACCACCGCACCACCCACCACCGCACCACCCACCACCCCGCCGCCGACCACCGCACCGCCGACCTGCGATCTGCCGTCGACGTACCGCTGGACCTCGACGGGACCGCTGGCCCAACCCCGAT
>NZ_JBHMIN010000091.1:0-10102 GCF_048060215.1 Micromonospora sp. LOL_021
CCCCACGTAACATCGACGAACCTCGGTGCCAATCGGCTCGAAGCCTATTGGGAAGTCCTCCCGTCACAGGATTTTGATTCCCTGACGGGATCACGCGCTGCGGTGCATCGGGGATCAATGCTGCACGGTCGTGGTACGCCACTCGCGGACACCCCGACGGGCATTTTGCTTGCCCAAATCCGGCGCGGTTTTCGTGTGTCCGGGGACCCGCAACATCCGCGAGCGTATCACGCTCCGCGAGTTTCAATCCGGCGCGGTTTTCGTGTGTCCGGGGACGTGCTTGCGGCTGCGGGCGTGGCGTTCCGCGCAAAGTTTCAATCCGGTGCGGTTTTCGTGTGTCCGGGGACCGTGTCCGAAATGTCGGGCGGTCTGAGCTGGGCAAACATGGCGCTCCGGGGGCAACCTCTTGTTGATCATGATCTTGGGGGAGCCTCAAATGATCTCCATGGGGCGGGTTTTCGCAGCTCAGGTGCACTTTGGGATCTTTCCGCCAACCTAACCGGGATCCCGGGCGTGTCGGGGGTTGTCGCAAGGGGCATTTCCGGACATAAGCTCCTGTTGATCTCGGCGGTGACGTCGATGCCACCGATTCTATCGGAGTTCGTCCGTCCGATCTCGGCATGAATACCTCTCCTTCCCGGCTGTTGAGTCGGATGTCTGACCAGCCGACGTTGTGGGCCGCGTGGTCGCGGGTCGCCGCCGGCACCGCACTCGCCGGAGCGGACGGCGTGACCGTCGCCGAGTTCGCCCATCACCTCGGGCCACGGCTGGAGTCGCTGTCCGCGCTGCTGCGCAGCGGCGAATACACCCCGCAACCCCTTCGACTGATGACCGTCAACCGTGGTGGCGAGCGCCGCGACCGGGGCATTCCGACCGTCCGCCGACCGGGTCGCCCAGCGCGCTTTCCTGCACGTCGCCGGCGACCGGTGGGAGACCCGCCGCGCCGAGGTCGGTTTCGCGTACCAGCGGGGTCGTTCCTGGGTGGACGCGCTGACGATGGCTCTCGCGTACCGGGACAAGGGGTTGCGCTATGTGGTCCGCGCGGACATCGCCGATTTCTTCGCCAGCGTCGACCACCAGCTCCTCCACGAGATGGTCAGCGGAAGTCTCGCCGGCCCGGCGGTCAGCCGGATCGTACGCGGCTGGTTCACCGCGCCGATGCTGACCGCCGCCGGTCTGCGTACCCGGGTCCGGGGTGTTCCCGAAGGCGCGCCGATCAGCCCGACTCTGGCCAATCTCTACCTGCGTGAGTTCGACGCCCGGGTCGACGGCCGGCACGGCCGGCTGGTGCGCTACGCCGACGACCTGGCGCTGTTCTGCCTCGACCTCGACGCGGCGATCAGCGGCGCCCGGCAGATCGGTGCCGAGCTGGCCGCGCTCAACCTGCGGCTGCACCCGGACAAGACGCAGATCACCACGTTCGACGCCGGGTTCAGCATGCTCGGCTGGGTGTTCGACGGCGAACACGGCCGGCCCGAGCAGCCCAACGCGGACTGGACGCACCCGCTGCTCAACACGCCGCAGCGGGGCAAGCTGCCGGCCAGCAACGGGAGCCGGCGATGATCGGCAAGGCGTTCCACGTGATCGGCCCGGACTGTGTCCTCGGCCGGCGCGACGGCCGGCTCGTCGTGCACCGCGACGGTGTGCTGCGCGCCTCCGCGCCGCTGACCATGGTCGGCGAGGTCGTCACCACCGGCCGGGTGACCGTCACGCCGCACGCGATGCACAGCATGCTCGCCCATGGCATCCCGCTGATCCTGCTCAGCCGCACCGGCCGACCGCTCGGCCGGCTCGAACCACCCACCGCCGGGCACATCGCCGCCCGGCTGCGCCAACTCGACCGGCACCGCGATCCGGCCGCCCGGCTCGACCTGGCCCGCGCCGTCATCCCTGCCAAGATCGCCAACCAGGCGACGCTGCTGCGCCGCCGCGCCAGACGCAGCGGCGACCCGGCGACCGTGTGGGCGGCGGTCACCCGACTCGCCGAGTTCGAGCAGGCCGCCAGCGCCGCGACCGACCTGGCGCAACTGATCGGCATCGAAGGCGCGGCGGCCGGCGCGTACTTTCGCGCGATCAGGGTGATGACCCCGGCCGAGTACGGCTTCGCCGCCCGTGACCGCAGCCGCCGCGACGTGATCAACGCGCTGATCAACTACTGCTCGGCGCTGCTGCGGGAAACCGTGCACGGTGCGATCCTCGCCGCCGGTCTCGACCCGTACCTGTCGTTTCTGCACACTCCGAGCCGGGGCCGGCCCACGCTCGCCTTCGACCTGATGGAGGAGTGGCGGCCGGCGCTGCTGGAAAGCACCGTGCTGGCGATGCTCGGTCTGCGTACCGTGACCGACGCCGACTTCGACGGCACCCACCTGACACCCGGCGCGACGTCCGCGCTGATCTCGCGGTATCAGGCCCGGCTGGCCATGCCGGCCCGCGAATGGCCGGCACCCGCCGACCAGCCGACCTACCACCAACTGGTACGCCGCCAGGCGCTTCGGCTGCGCGGCTGGCTGCTCGACGAGCAGGCGCAGTACCGGCCGTTCCGCTGGAGGTGACCGGCATGCAGCCCAGCTGGTGGACCGTGACCTTCGACCTGCCCGACGACCGCGACCGGCGGCAGCTGACGACGCTGCTGCGCCGCCACGGCGTACGGGTGCTGTACAGCGTCTTCACCATCCACATCGGTGACGCGCACCTGGACCGGCTGCTCGCCGCCAGCGCCGAACGGTTCACTGGCGGCGGGCATCTGCTGGCCCTGCCGTCCTGCCCGGACTGCGAAACCGCCGGGTACGGCGTACCGCTGGAAGTCCTCCCCGAGCAGGGCTGGGCCGGCTGGTGAACCGGCCGGTGCTCGTCGTCTACGACATCGTGAACGACCGCCGCCGCGCCGAGGTACGCGCCCGGCTCGGCCCGATCGCCGACCGCTTCCAGTACAGCGGATGGCTGGTGCCACCGGAGGTCAACCTGACCGCGGCGCGGGTCGTCGCCGACCTGGCCGCGGTCGCCGGCCCGGCGGACCGGATCCACGGCCACGCCCCGTGCCCCGACTGCGCCCGCCGGGCCAGGTGGCTGCCGGCCCGCCAGCCACACCGCCTCACCCGCCAACCCGGCTGGACCGCCCACTGAACGTGAAGGGCCGCCCGAAACGGGGACGGGTGTCTCTCGCCAAGTAAGAGGCAGCACGGTACCGCGTGGTACAGTCCGTGCATGGAGAGGATCACGCTGCGGGAGTTCCGCGATGGTGCGGGCCGGGTGCTGGAGTCGGTCGAGCGCACCCGTGAACCGGTCGTCATCACTAAGTACGAGCGGCCGGTGGCCGTACTGGTCGGGATCGACGAGTGGGAAGAGCTCGAAGCGTTCCGGGACAGCAAGGACGCTGCGGTGATCGCCCGCTCCCGTGCCGAGGGGCAGTTCGTGCCGCTGTCGGCGGCGCTGGAGTCGCTCGGGGTCGATCCTCGTGAAGTCGAAGCGTTGCTGGCCGACCGCACCGACGGTGCGGCGGCGTGAAGGTTCAAGTCGACCGGGACGTGCTGGTCTGGCTGCACAAGCAGCCGCGCAACGTCTTCCTGGCGGTCCTCGGCGCGATCCTTGACCTGGTGTCCGATCCTCTGCCGCAAAGTTCGACCGAGCTCCGTGACGGATCGGGCCGACGGCTGCGTGTTGGTGACTACCGGGTCCTTTACCGGATCGACGGCGACGACCTGATCATCCACGCGGTCGGCCACCGCAAGGATGTCTACTCCTGAATCAGCCTGACAGCGGGTACGCCGCCATCGGCCGCGACGGGGTCGGGACCGATGGCCGGTCGGGCAGCACCTTCTGCGGACAGGTGCGGCCAAGTAACTTCCGGCTGTCTCGACCGCCGATCGCCGTACGGGCGCGGGCTGCTTCAGGCGTTGAGCCCGTCGGTCTTGACCGCGCGGATGAAGGCGCTCCATCCGGTGGTGGTGAAGGTGAGGACCGGGCCGGTGTGGTCTTTGCTGTCGCGGACTGCGGTGGTGGAGGGCAGGCTGGCGACCTCGACGCAGGCGCCGCCGTTGTTGTCACTGCGGCTGGACTTGCGCCAGGTGGGGTGCGGCGTGTTCATGATCAGCCTCCGGTGTCGTCAGCGATCCGTCGGATGAGGGTGCGGGACTCGACCGGGCCGAGTGCGGCGGCGGTGAGTCGTTCCCCGAGCCGAGTGTATGCCCGGACCGCGTCGGGGCCGTCGAGGTAGGCGGCGTCGGGGAGGTCTCCACGTTGAGGTTCCTGGGGTGTCGGCTGCCCGTGATTGCCGGTAGGTTCGCTCGTTGCCGAGTGGTGGAACATTGCTGGTTGGTGGAACGGATGGGGTGTGGGGTTGAGTAGTCCGTTGGTGCGTCGGCGTCGGTTGGCGAAGGAGCTGCGGCGGCTTCGGGAGGAGGCTGGGCTGACCGCCGAGGAGTTGGCGCGGGCGGCGAAGATGTCGCGGCCGAAGCTGTCCCGGTTCGAGACGGCGGATCGGGTGCCGTCGGTGTCGGATGTGAGCGCGATCCTGGGCGCGTTGTCGGTTGACGGTGAGCGGTGGCACGAGCTGGTACGGATGGCGAACGACGCCGCCGAGCGTGGTTGGTGGGAGTCGTACGGGTCAGGGATGGGCCGGCGTCAGGCGGTCTACGCGAATCTGGAGCACGGTGCGGTGAGCATCCGTGAGTATCAGTCGTTTGTGGTGCCGGGGTTGTTGCAGGTGCCGGCGTACACGCGGGCGCGGTCGGAGTTGGCGTTCAAGCAGGCCCGGTTGCCGTCGGCCGACCTTGATCGGACGGTGGAGGCGAAGATGATGCGGCAGCGGATGTTGGCGCGGCCGGACGGTCCTCGGTACGAGGTGGTGGTCGAGGAGGTCGCGGTACGGCGGCCGGCTGCGCCGCCGGAGGTGATGCGGGAGCAGTTGCTGCACCTGGCGACGTTGGCCGAGGGGTCCGGGCGGGTGTCGGTGCGGGTGCTGCCGCAGGGCGCTGAGCTGCGCGACTACTGGTTGCCGAGGTCGCCGTTCACGGTGTACCGGTTCGGTGGTGGTGATCCGGACGCGGTCGCGGTGGACACGGAGACGTCGGACCTGGTCTATACCGAGCCGGACGAGGTTGCACCCTACGCGAACCTGTTCGGTCGGGTGTGGGAGTCGGCGTTGCCGGCTGAGGACAGCATGGGACTGCTCCGGGCTTTGGCTGGGGCGGGTCGGTGAGGAGAATCGGGAGCATGAGCAGCTTTCCAGCCACAGGTTGGCACAAGTCCACGCGGTCCGGCGGCGACGACAACTGCGTGGAGGTGAACGTCACGGATGCTCGGGTGGGCGTCCGGGACAGCAAGGCGGGTCCGGCGGGGCCGGTCCTTGATTTCAGTCGTACGTCGTTTGCCTCGTTGATCCACAGTCTGCGTGCCGGGCGGGGGTGACCTGCGCTAACGCAGCTGACTGAGGCCACACCGAGCGGTGTCCGGGTTTACCCGGGCACCGCTTTCGTGTGTCCGGGTGGGGGAGACGGTGGTGGATGCCTCTTGCGTCGGATGCCCCCTCGATGCATCCTGTAACCGTGCCGATGCTGGAACATTCCACAGGTGCGACATAGTTTCGTGGCCTGCTGCCGTCTCGTCCGCGAGACATGGTCGGTAGGTGGCGGTCGCGGTGACGGCGGGAAGCGGCGCGACAGCCGGGCAGGCCGAGTCGTGGCGGGTCAGGGCGGTCCGGTTCAGCCGGCGGTGGCGGGGGTTGGACCCGCAGGAGGTGTACGCGTACCTGCACCAGGTCGCCGATGAGCTGGATCGGCTGGCCGGATTGGCGGCTGGTGAGCGGGCCGAGGCCGAACGCATCCGCGAAGGTCTCCGGCAGTGGCGGCAGCGGCACGTCGGCTGCCGGTTCAACGACCCGCCGCCCTGGCCGGATCCGTCGGCGGGCAGCGCCGGTCAAGCGCGCTACCCACCGAATCGGGGGCGGTGGTGAGCGTCGAACCCTGCCCCGCATGGGTGCGCCCCGGCTCACCTCAAGTCCCAGGTCCAGTTTGGAGGAGGCTCGGATGACGCTGCACCGTCCCGTACGCCCGACCTGGATGTGCGCTGGTTGCGGCTTGCCGTGGCCGTGTCAGACGCGGCGGCGGGAGCTGTTGGCCGAGTACGCGGGTGCGGTGGTGTCGCTGTCGGTGTACATGGCGACGTGCCTGCTGGACGCGATGGCGGACCTGCCCGACTACCGGTGCGGCTATCTGTATTCGCGGTTCATCGGGTGGTGGCGCTGATGTCGGTCATCCGGCCCGGTGATGAGGACATGCATTTCGAGGACGGCTCGCATCGCTGGTATCCGTTCGACCCGGACGACCACGACCAGCAGGCGTGGGAGGAGCGGGTGCGCGAGCACCAGCGGCAGCACCGTGAGGAGAACCCGCCCCGGCGGCGGTGGCGACGACGGTCGATCTGACCGCCGGGCTGAGCGCCAATGCCCTTGTTGAGCTGGGGTCGGGCCGCTGGCGGCAACCACCGGTCCGACCCCTACCCCCGCACTGCTACGAGAGAAGGCAGACGATCATGGACATCTGTGCGTTGACCAGCGCCGCGTTGCTCGGGTTCCTGGCCGGGCTGTTCTCGTTCCGGGTCAAGAGCCGCTGGTGCCCCAAATGCGGCGAACTCACCACCACTCCACCGCCGCCGCACTGACGTCCTCGCACCGACTCCCTGCTGATGGCCAATGTCGCGGTGGTCGTGGCTGCCTGACTGGTGGCCGAGTGGGGCTCGACCTGACCGATCCACATAGGAAGCACGAAGAGGCTCACTACACGCTCTTCCGGGAGGGAAAAAGTGACCAGGAACCAAGGCCCTGCCAGCAGACACCACCTGACCCCGTACGTCAGGGTCAACTCTGGTCCGACGCCGGATCGGCCTCCGTTGCCGCGACGGACGCCGGGGCAGACGGACATCGAGCGTGATCCGCGCTTCCGGTTGCTGGCCGCTCGTGGGGTGGCGGCACCTGACGGTGATCCACAGCGGGCGCCCTTGGACGGTGTGGCGGCGGCGATGCGGAACCGGCCCGACGTCGATGTGTTGGACCGTGCGCGGGAGGCGGTCGCCGTGCACATGCCGAGTCGGTTGGCCGAGTGTCGGGTGTGTGACGTGGCGGCGTTCTGTCCGCCGTTCACCAACGCGTTGGCGGTGCTGGACCGCTGGGACCAGGGCCGGGCGCGTCGGGTGCGGGCGGTGTTGCAGTACGCCGGGTTGTGGCCGGACGGGTACGTCCACGACGGGCGGGACGACTGATGACCGACCGCGATCTGATCCGGGTGGGGGACACGCTGCATCTCGGTAAGGCCGACTGGGTGTTCGGTGACCGGTCGATGACGGTACGGGTCTCGGACATCCGGTACGGCCTCGACGACGCCGACTCCCCGGTGGTCGGGATCCTCGCCACGATCACGTTGGCGGGGCGGGACGGGCGGATGGCTGCGATCGGCGTCTACAAGTCAGCGCTGACCCGCCCCGGTGTGGTGCAGCGCCGGCAGCCGCCCAACGGCGTCGACTTCCCGGCCACCGAGCAGCCGTAGACACCCGGGGCGCGTAACCGCCGTAGCCCTGGTGGGCGATTGGGCACCGGGTACCCGACGGGCGGTGACGCCCCACGTCCGCCTCCGAGCACGCGGACGGCCGCTCGGCCCAGTGCCCTACTGCCGCCTACACGGTCACCCCACCGCCACCGCGCTGACACTCAGCCCTGAAGTCGACTCGGGTCCTCTCATTCTGACGTTTTGGCTGATTTAATCCGGTGCGGTTTTCGTGTGTCCGGGGACGTCGAGAAGCCATCGCGGCCAAGGGCGAGGCCGAGGTTTCAATCCGGTGCGGTTTTCGTGTGTCCGGGGAAACTGTCATGATCTTGGGTCTGAGCGGCCCCTGGGTTTCAATCCGGCGCGGTTTTCGTGTGTCCGGGGACCCGTGTCCGAAATGTCGGCAGGTCTGAGCTGGGCAAACAGGTGGTTCGGAGGGCAACCTCATGATCATCGTGATCTTGATGACGGCTCAGTTGATCTCTGTAAGGCAAGTTTTTGCAGCTCGGGCGTACTTTGGGATCTTTCCGCCAACCTCCCCCGGATCCCGGGCGTGTCGGAGGTTGCCGCAATCGACATTTCGTCGCAACTCCGGCACCTAATCTTGCGTACATCGATGGCTTGTCCGTCCTCGGTGGAGACCGTAGGGCTCGGCGTGGCAGTCTCACCTCTCCCGTCCGGTAGTCGCCGACAGGCCGATGTGGAAATTGTCGCTCACCGGGTTGGCTCCGGCAAGAGGAAACGACTCGTCCTCGGGTAGTGGATCAGCGGACCGTACGTCGTGCTGCTGTGCAACGAGATACGGGTCGGGAGCTGCTGGCCAGGCGTTGATCGGCCACAGATGCTTCCGAGTCGGGAACTTCAAGCAAGCTGTGTCAGACAACTGACGCTGGTGTAGTCGGAAAGACGGGACCAGAGCAGAGCCTGTCGGCTCCCGTTGTGTCGCAGTACGCCGACAGCGGCGTTCGATCATCACCCCGGCTCGTGCAGTGCTTCGGCTCGGCGTGCTACGCCGCGAGCATTTCTGCCAACCCTCGGGCCTCCGGAGCGGACCGAATCGGGCCGGGCACCTTGCGGTAGAAGTCGACCGCGCGGCTGCGAGTGAGACCGGTGCGCTGGTGGGCGGGGGCGTCGGCGAGTGCAGCGGCTGCCGACCGGCAGGCGCCGATGGTGTCGCCGTCGCGGTGCTGGCAGGTAGCGGCGTCGATGCGCAGCAGAGTGCGGGTGAGTGTGCTGGTCGGGGCCGACAAGGCAAGCGCGTACGTCTGGCTTTCGCGGGCGCGGCTCGTCTCGCCGAGCGCGCTCAGGGCGTGGGACAGGTGGACGTGGTGCTTCTGCTCGCAGTGGCCGAACCAGGAATCGGCTCGCTCCGATTCGGGCAGAGTGTCGGCGAGCTGGTCGGCGTCGCGTAGTGCCGAGTTGGCTTCGTCGCGGCGTCCAGCGAGGGCGTAGGCGCGGCCTGCGACGGCTGCGGCCAGAGTCGCGGCGGCGGTCGGTCCCTGGCCAGCGGTCCGGCGCGCCTGCTCGGCGAGTTCGGTCGCTGCCTGCGGTGCGCCGAAGTTGAGCGGAACATCGCCTTACGGGCCAGGACCCAGGCGTGCAGCGACCGGTCGCCGGACTCCGCGGCGGCGCGGGTCGCGGTGCCGAACCAGGCGTACGCCTCACGCCGGTTGCCGAGATCGTGCAGCACGACTGCCGTCATCCCGCCGAGTTGGCCGGTGATCCTGGCCAGCGCGACCCGGGTGGTGGCCGGCTGCGGACGCTGGAGCAGTTGGGTGACATCGGCGAAGTCGGTGAGCAGGTCGGCGAGGACGTCGGTGGGGGCGCGTCCGCCGTACCCGAAGCTGTGCTGCTCTGTGGCCGCTTCCAGCCGCGAAAGGTCGGCCGGGCCGCCGACGGACAGTGCGCGGTCGGCGGCGGCCAGGACGTCCGCGACGTGGTTCAGCGGGGCGGCGGTCAAGCCGGCGGCGAGGGCCGTACGCAGAAGCTCACGGCGGTACATGGACTCATCCTCCTTTGCGGAGCGTGTTTCTGCCGCGATGTCGTTGGCGTCGTCCTCTCAGGATCGAGCAGCGAGGCCGAGCATGGCACCGGGGATGCGGAGGCCATCGGCGATATGTTCGATGGTATCGATGCCGGTGATGCGGCCTTCGCCTCGTGCGATCAGGCTGACTCGCTCGGCCTTCAGACCGGTGGCGGCGACGATGGCGTTGAAGCTGAGCCCTGCTGCCTTCGCCGCGCTGAAGACGGTGCTGAAGGTGCGGGTTGCGAGAGCTTCCACCATGCGCCGGTCACCGAGCAGGCGGCGAGGTAGCCCACGAGGCGATGTCGACGGATCCACGCGACTCCTCGAAATGTGATCATGCCGATCGATGCACTATATCGCTTCTCGCGATATTGGGTGACCCCCCGTAGTGAGAGCCCCATCGTGGGGTTACCTGCGGTGAGGTTGGTGCTGTCTAGACGAATAGTTCCGAAGTTCGGTCAGTGGTCATAGGCGATCAGTGACCGGGTGACGGGTGCGCCGGTCTTGTTGTTGTGCCAGATCGCGGCGGCCATCGCGAGGA
>NZ_JBHMIN010000092.1:0-9980 GCF_048060215.1 Micromonospora sp. LOL_021
GTGGGAGACCCAGGCCGCCGAACTCGTCGCCCAGCACTGGAACAGCTGACCCACCGCACCATCCGCAGCAGCACCGGAGCAGCGCGCCGCAGCGCGGCACCACCGCGCAACGCCGCTGATCAGCACGAGGGCCGGGCCCCGCCCCCCGGGGCCCGGCCCTCGTAGCGTGAGCGTCACGGGCCGGTCTTGCGCAAGCGGTCGCGGGTCAGTCGGTGCCGAGGTAGACGGCCGCCTCCCGGGCCGCCCGATCCGGGTCCCCGTCGCGGATCGCCGCGACCAGGCGGGCGTGGTCGACGTGCCGGTCCGGGTGCAGGTCCGGTCCGACCGCCTCAGCGACGGTGGCCCGCATCGCCGCGCCGATCGAGTCGTACAACTCGGCCAGCATCACGTTGTGTGCGGCGGCCATGATCGCCCGGTGCAGCGTCAGGTCCGCGTCGACGAACCGGGCCAGGTCGCCCCCGCGCCAGGCCGCCTCGCGGTCGGCCAGCGCCGCGTCCAGTGCAGCCACATCCGCCGGGGTACGCCGCTGCGCCGCGAGCCGGGCCGCCTCGACCTCGAACGCCCGGCGGACCTCCACGGTCTCCCGCCACTCGGCGGTGGCGCAGCGGCGGGCCACCGCGCCGGCCAACTCGTCAGTGGAGATCACGTAGGTGCCGGAGCCCTGTCGGCACTCCAGGACGCCGGCGTGCACCAACGCGCGTACCGCCTCCCGGACCGTGTTGCGCCCGACGCCGAGCGCCTCGGCCAGCCGTGGCTCGGTCGGGATCCGGGTGCCGAGCGGCCAGTCGCCGGCGGCGATCTGCTCGCGCAGCGAGTCGATCGCCTGCCGGACCAGAGTCTGCCGGGACCTGCGGGAAGTGCCGGACCGGCCGGCGGGTACCGGCGGGGAAGCTGCCGAGGGTGTCATCGGTTACATCACCCGACCATAAATCATCCCATGATTTTAGGATGGTCGACATGACTCCGCCAACCGCCCTCACCGGCCGCCCGGCTACCCGGACCGCACCGGGGTCGACCGTGCCGAGGCCGGCCTCATCCGGGCCGGCCGCACCAGGGCGGACCCGGCCGGCGCAGGCCACTGCACCGGCCGGGACGGCGACCGGCGGGGCCGGCCGGCGCGGCACGGTCGTGGTGCTGATCGCGATGATCCTCGTCGCGCTCAACCTGCGGCTGGCGATCACCAGCCTCGGCCCGCTGCTGGACGAGGTCCGTACCGGCCTGGCGCTGTCCGGCCTGCTGGCCGGCGTGGTGACCATGCTGCCGGCGTTGGCCTTCGCCTCGGTCGGCGCGTTCACCCCCTGGCTGGTCCGCCGATTCTCGCCACCACGGCTGCTGGTGGCCTCGATGGCGGCGCTCGCCACCGGTCAACTGCTCCGGGTCACCACCAGCTCCGCCTGGCTGTTCGTGGCGACCAGCGCCCTGGCCCTGGCCGGGATCGCGGTGGCGAACGTGCTGCTGCCGATGCTGGTCCGGCAGTACTTCCCGCACCGGGCCGGCCTGGTCACCGGCGCGTACATGATGTCGTTGACGATCGGCGCGTCGGTGTCGGCCGGCACCGCGGTCCCGATTGCCCACGCGGCCGGCAGTTGGCGGGCCGGGCTCGGCTTCTGGGCGCTGATCGCGGTCGTCGCCGCAGCGTTCTGGGTGCCGGTCGCCTGGCGGGACCGACGACGCCCGGCGAGCACGGTCGTCGGTGCGACAAAGCAGGGCACCGGCCTGCGGCCGACGGCGCGGCCGGGCGCGACGGCGGTGATCCGGCCGGGTCGGACCCGGCTCGGTTGGCTGATGGCCGGCTTCTTCGGCGCACAGTCGTTCGGCGCGTACGCCCAGATGGGTTGGCTGGCGCAGGTGTTCCGCGACGCCGGCTTCCGGCCGGAGACCGCCGGGCTGCTGCTGGCCGGGGTGACCGCAGTCGCGGTCCCGATCGCGCTGCTGATGCCGACGCTGGCCACCCGGATGGCGAGTCTGCGGCCGCTGGTGCTCGGTACCGCCGTGGCGTCCGCGCTCAGCTACGCCGGGCTGCTCTGGCTGCCGTACCAGGGTGCCCTGGTGTGGATGGTGCTGCTCGCGCTCGGCCAGGGCACCTTCCCGCTGGCGCTGGCGATGATCGGGCTCCGGGCCCGGACCGGGGCCGGCGTCGTGTCGTTGTCGGCGTTCACCCAGAGCACCGGTTACCTGATCGCCGCGCTCGGCCCGCTCTCGGTGGGTCTGCTGTACGAGCAGACCGGCGGCTGGTTGGTGCCGATCGGTCTGCTCGGTGTGGCGCTGCTGGTGCAGACCGGTACGGGCTGGGCGATTGCCCGGCCCCGCTGGATCGAGGACGGGGCCGGCACCGCCGCGTCAGTCAGTCGGCCGGAGCCGGCTGCGGCGCCGACACCGCTTCGTCGACGGTCGGGAAGGTCTGCAGGACCTCGACCAGGCCACTGACCTCCAGGATGCGCAGCACTCCGCGCTGCGGTGCGGCGAGCCGAACGACGCCGCCGGCCTCGTCGCACCCGTTCTTCGCCCGGACGAAGACCGACAGACCGGTGGAGTCGCAGAACGACACGTCGGCAAGGTCGAAGACCAGCCGACTACGGCCTTTGTCCAGTAGATCCGTTATCTGGTCCTGGAGTTGGGGTGCGGTGGCCATGTCCAACTCACCACCGACCGACACGACGACGACGTCGCCACGCTGCTCCGTCTGCACCGTCAGGGACATTCGAGACCTCCAGCCATTCCGCTCGAACGGTACTCCACTTGCTGTCGTCCGCGCAGGACCGGGAGTTCGTTGCTCAGCCACCATAATCCCAGGCCGTCGGGGGCCCGCCGCGACCGGCGTTCATCGCGGCGATGAACGCCGGTCGCGGCGGGCCCGACCGCGGGTCGGGTCAGCCGGCCAGCCCCACCCGGTCCAGGATCCAGGCCGTCACGAAGGCCTCCTCGTGCCAGGCGTCGTAGCGCCCGCTCGGGCCGCCGTGACCGGCACCCATCTCCGTCTTCAGCAGGTACGACCCGCCGGGGGCCACCGCGCGCAGTTTCGCCACCCACTTCGCCGGCTCGTGGTAAAAGACCCGGGTGTCGTTGAGGCTGGTAACAGCCAGGATCGGCGGGTAGTCGACCGCGGCGACGTTCTCGTACGGGGTGTACGAGCGCATGTACGCGTACACGTCGGGGTCCTCCAGGGGGTTGCCCCATTCCTCCCATTCGGTGACCGTCAACGGCAGCGTCGGGTCGAGGATCGTGTTCAGCGCGTCCACGAACGGCACCTGCGCCACGATGCCGCCGAACGCGTCCGGGGCGAGGTTGACCACCGCGCCCATCAGCAGCCCACCGGCCGAGCCGCCCCGGGCGATCAGCCGGTCCGGGGTGGTCCAGCCCGCCTTCACCAGGTGTCGGGCGCAGGCCACGAAGTCGGTGAACGAGTTCTTCTTGGCCATCATCTTGCCGTCGTCGTACCAACGCCGGCCCAGCTCACCGCCGCCCCGCACGTGTGCGACGGCGAACACCACGCCACGGTCCAGCAACGACAGCCGGGGCACCGAGAACCACGGGTCCATGCTGATCTCGTACGACCCGTACCCGTAGATCACGCACGGAGCGGAACCGTCCCGGGGGGTCCCCGCCCGACACACCACCGAGATCGGCACCCGGGTGCCGTCGTCGGCGACCGCCCATTCCCGGTGCTGCTCGTAGCCGGCCGGGTCGTAGCCGCCGAGCACCGGCTTGCGTTTGCGCAGCGCCAGGTCGCGGGTGACCAGGTCGTAGTCGTAGATGGAGTCGGGGGTGATCAGCGAGGTGTACCGGATCCGCAGGCTGGTGGTCGTGTACTCCGGGTTGGCGTCCAGCCCGACGCTGTAGATCGGTTCGGGGAACTCGATGTCGAAGGTGTCGGTACTGCCGACCGGGAGCACCCGCAGCCCGGTCAGTCCGTCGGTACGCAGCGACACCACCAGGTGGTTGGCGAACGCGTCCACCGATTCGAGCCGGGTACCTGGGGTGTGCCCGATCAGCGGCACCCAGTCGCCGGGGGCGTCCACAGAGGTGTACGCGAGGGCGAAGTCCTCGGCGCCGTCGTTGTGCAGGATCAGGAACCGGTGCCCGTGGTGCTCGACCGAGTAGTCCACTCCCTGCCGGCGTGGGGCGATGATCATCGGCTCGGCGGTCGGGTCGGTGGCCGGCAGTGCCCGTACCTCGCTGGTGGTCTTGCTGTGCGCGTCGATCAGGATGAACCGCTCGGATCGGGTCAGCTCGACGCCGACCCAGAACCGCTCGTCGTCCTCCTGGTGGACGATGACGTCGCGGTCCGCGCCGGTGCCGACCTGGTGGCGCCAGACCCGGTACGGGCGCCACGCGTCGTCCACGGTCAGGTAGAACAGCGCGCTGCCGTCGGCCGACCAGGCGGTGCCGTAGAAGGTCGACGGCACCTCGTCGGGCAGCACCTCGCCGGTGGACAGGTCCTTGATCCGCAGGGTGAAGCGCTCGTCGCCGGAGAAGTCGGTGGAGTACGCCAGCCAGCGGCCGTCCGGGCTGACGTCGAAGGTGCCCAGCGCGAAGAAGTCGTGCCCCTCGGCGAGGGCGTTGCCGTCGAGCAGGATCTCCTCGCCGTCGATCGACACGCCGTCGACAGTGGCCGGCGGGGCCGACTCGCCGGGCCGGACCGCGAGCCGGCAGTGGATGCCGTACTGCTGGCCTTCGACGGTCCGGGTGTAGTACCAGTGGTCGCCCTTGCGGGTCGGCACCGACAGGTCGGTCTCCTGGGTACGCCGCTTCGTCTCGCCGAACAGTGTTTCGCGCAGCGCGGCGAGGTGCGCCGTGGCACCCTCGGTGTAGGCGTTCTCCGCCTGCAGGTAGGCGATCGTGTCCGGGTCGTCCTTGGCGGCGAGCCAGGCGTAGTCGTCGACGACCGTGTCGCCGTGGTGGACGCGCTCGGTCGGGACACGCTTGGCGGTCGGCGGAACCGGTGTCTGGGTCGTCACCCGGCCACGGTACCGCCCGGAGCGGGCCGCCCGGTCACGGCGGCACGCCGCACGGCCATCCGGATCGATTAGAACACGTGTACGATCGGCGCGGGGGGTGACTCGACGGTGATTCAGGACGTGGCCGCTCGACTGGCTGAGATCTGTGGTGCCGCGCACGTACGCGACGCTGGCCCCGACGACGAGGTGGCGGCCGCCGCTCCGCGTTGGGTGGCGGCACCGGGCACGGCCTCGGCGACCGCCGAGGTGCTGCGCCTGTGCGCCGATCGGGATCTGACCCTGATCCCGCGCGGCTCCGGCAGCAAACTGGACTGGTGGACTCCTCCCTCCCAGGTGGACATCGTGCTGGACACCTCCCGGCTGGCCGGCGTCTGGCACCGCCCGCCGGGTTCGCGCACCGTCCGGGTCGGCGCGGGCACCCCGCTGCACACCGCCCAGCAGGCCGTCGGCCGGGCCGGCTGGCGGATGCCGCTGGACCCGCCCTCCGCGTCGGCGACGGTCGGCGGGATCGTCGCCACCGACGAGACCGGACCGTTGAGCCACCGGCACGGTCCGCCGTGCCGGCACGTGACCGGGGTCGACTACGTCGACGCCGCCGGGCGGCTGGTCCGGGCGGCGTCGGAGAACGACGCCGGTGACGAGCTGCCCCACCTGCTCTGCGGTTCGCAGGGTGCCCTGGCGGTGCTGGTCGCCGCGACGGTCCGGCTGCAGCCGGTGCCGGCCGACCGACGCTGGGTGCGACGCACCGTGCACACCCCACTGGAGGTACGCGACCTGGTCGGCGAGCTGACCGTCGACGGGCTGCACCCGGTGGCGGTCGAGCTGGATCTGCCGGCACACGCCGCGGGCACCGTCCGGCCGTCCCAGGTGCCGCCCGGCGGGCAGCTCGCGGTGCTGTTCGAGGGCGAGCCGGGTCCGAACCGGCAACGCGCCGGCCGGGCGGCGGCACTGCTCGGCGGGGACGCCGTCGACACCGCCCGACCGCCGGTCTGGTGGCGGCGTTACCCGTTCACCGCCACCGACATCGCTCTGCGGCTCGACGTACCGGCCGCGCACCTGCACGCCGCGATCTACGCGGTGCGCGACGCGGTCGGCGCACCCATCGGTGTTCGCGGTTCGGTCGGCACCGGCCTGGTGCACGCCGTACTTCCCGGGTCGACCACGCCGGAGCGGGTCGCCGTGACCCTGGCGACGGTCCGGTCGGTGCTGCTGGCGCGCAGCGGCAGCTGCGTGGTGCTGACCGCGCCCGCCGAGGTCCGACAGGCCGTCGACATCTGGGGCCACCGGCCGGGCCTGCCCCGGCTACTTGAGCTCAAGCAACGGTTCGACCCGCAGCACCGGCTGGCGCCCGGCCGGTTCACCGGCGGGTCGTGACCGGGTCACCCGGTCAGTCGGTCACGCGCTGGTCTGGGTGGGCGGCGAGAGCCGGCCGGGCCGGCCTTCGCCGCCGGCTCGTTACGTACCACCAGGATCGCGATGTCGTCGCGAGGTGCCTCGACCGAGAAGTCCAGCGTCGTGGTACGCAGCCGGGCCGCCACCACGTCGGCGGAGAAGCCGGCCAGCGGTGCGGCCGCGCGACGCAGCCGCTCGGCGCCGAACAGCTCCCGCCCGTTGCGGCGCTCGGTGATCCCGTCGGTGTAGAAGACCAGTGAGTCGCCGGGTGCCAGGCTGAGCTCCACCGACGGCGCGACGATCTCCTCCAGCAGCCCGAGCGCGGTGCCGCCGGCACCGACGAACCGGGCCTGCCCGTACCCGCTGATCAGCACCGGCCGGTCGTGGCCGGCCAGGTGCAGTCGCACGTCCAGCCGCTGGTCGGCGGTGACCGTCATGGCGGCCATCGCGAGCGTGCAGTAGCGGCCACCACCCCGCTCGACGAGCGTGTCGTTGAGCCGGGCCAGCACCTCCGGCAACGCCTTGCCGTCGCGTACCAGCACCCGGATGACGTCCCGGACCAGCCCGGTGACGGTGGCGGCCTGCACCCCCTTGCCGGACACGTCGCCGACCACCACCAGCCAGCGGCCCTCCGACAGCGGCACCACGTCGTAGAAGTCGCCACCGACCTCGACCGCGTCGCCGCTGGGCACGTACTCGGCGGCCAACCCGATCCCGCCGATGGTGGGCAGCCCCGGCGGCAGCAGTGACTGTTGCAGGGTGTGTGCGACCCGTCGGCGTTCCTGATGGATCCGGGCGTTGTCGATGGCCAGCGCGGCCCGCCGGGCGACGTCCTCCAGCACCGACACCTCGTCCGGGTCGTGCCGGTGCCGCTGGTGCCGGCCGACCGCGAGGGTACCGAGCCGCTGGCCCCGGGCCACCAGCGGTACGGCGAAGCCCTCCATCGGCGCGCCGAGCGGCACCTGTGATCCGCTGCGCGACGCCTCCCGCAGCCGGGCCAGCACCGAGTCGGGGCCGGACTCGCGCAGCGTGGCATGCAGCGCGGGCAGGACCGCCTCGTCGGCGTGGCTCGCGGCAGCCAGCTGCAGCTGGCCCCACTCGTCCGCGGTGTGCACCGCGCACCACCGGCCGAGCCGGGGCACCACCAGCTGCGGGATCAACGCCATTGTCAGGTCGACGTCGAGTGATTGGGCGAGCAGTTCACTCGCCTCGGCCAGGAAGGTCAGCCAGGTCTGCCGGCGCAGGTCGGCACGGCGCAGCCGGTCGTTCTCCAGGTGCAGCGAGAGCCGCTCGGCGACGAGCGCGGCCAGCGGCCGGGCGTAGTCCGACGGCGCGGCGTCGAGTTCGAGTTCCCCGGAGTACGGGCGGTGCACGGTCAGCGGTACGCGCAGCAGTTCACCGGAGCGCGGCTGCCGGCCGTACCGCGCCAGGACCTGGACCCCGTTGCCGTCGCCGCGGTCCAGCCGGACGGTGCCACCGGCCGCGCCGACCAGGTCCGCGACCCGGGCGAGCAGGCCGCCGGCCAGGTCCGCGAGCGGATCGTCGGCGTGCGGTTCCGGCCCGGCCTGCATCAGCGCGGCGAGTGTTCCGGCGCTGGGCGCGGCGGGCGGCCGCAGGTGGTGATCATCGTCGTCGTCGGGCGCCGGCCGGGTGCCGGCCGGCCACGGTGGGAACCAGTCGTCCGGTGCCGGTGGGGTGCCGTGCCGGTCGAGCCGGAACCAGACCCCTTTGCCGGTGCGCAGGTGGGTGGTGCCCCACCGGCTGGCGAAGTGGTCGACGAGGAGCAGGCCCCGGCCCCGCTCGGACACCTCGGAGATGTTTTGCCGCTCGTTGCGGGGCAGCGCGGCGACGTTCTCGATCGGGCCGGCGGCGAAGTCGGTGACCGTGACGGTCAGCCCGACCGGGTCGGCCACCACCTCGATGACCAGCTCGGTGCCGGCGTGCACGACCGCGTTGGTGGACAGCTCGGTGGTGAGCAGCAGGGCCTCGTTGATCAGTTCATCCAGGGCGGCTTCGGACAGTACTGATCTGACCACTGCACGTGCGGTAGCCGGGGTCCGTCGGTCGGCCGGCAGGCGAACCCGCCGGACATGCTCACTCCCGGTGCCGGTAGCGGAACGCTCGGCCCTAGCTGTCACCTGCCGGTTCCTCCGATCCCCTGACAGATTGGTGCGGGCACGCGCCTCGCATCTGCCACGGTAGTCGAGCAATGATGAGGTCAGCCCACTCCCAGAGCTGAGCGAGGAGTTATGACCAGCGCGAAACAGCTGTCCTCCGACCAACGGCCGGCGATCGACGAGACCGCGCTGCTGACCGAGCTCGCCGAGGCGCTGCGCCGGGTGGGGCAGGGGGATCTGAAGGTACGGCTGCCCCGCCGGGTCGGGGTGGCCGGCGAGGTCGCCGACGCCTTCAACGAGGTGGTCTCGCTGCAGGAACGTCAGCACCTGGACCTGCGCCGGATCAGTCGGATCGTCGGCCGGGACGGCCGGCTCAGCGAACGCCTCGACGAGGAGGGCTTCGGCGGCGCCTGGGCGGACAACCACCAGGCAATCAACGCGCTGATCGACGACCTGGGTCGACCGACCACCGAGATCGCCCGGGTGATCCGGGCGGTCGCCGAAGGTGACCTGTCCCAGCACATGGAGCTGGAGATCGACGGCCAGCCGCTACGCGGCGAGTTCCTGCGGATCGGCCGGACGGTGAACACGATGGTCGGCCAGCTGTCGTCGTTCGCCGACGAGGTCACCCGGGTCGCCCGCGAAGTTGGTACGGAGGGCAAGCTGGGTGGCCAGGCGCGGGTCAAGGGGGTCTCCGGCACCTGGAAGGACCTGACCGACAACGTCAACTCGATGGCCTCCAACCTGACCCACCAGGTCCGGTCGATCTCCCAGGTGGCCACCGCGATGTCGCGGGGCGACCTGTCGCAGAAGATCACCGTGTCGGCCAAGGGCGAGGTCGCCGAGCTCGCCGACACGATCAACATGCTGACCGACACGCTGCGGTTGTTCGCCGAGCAGGTCACCCGGGTCGCCCGCGAAGTTGGTACGGAGGGCAAGTTGGGCGGGCAGGCCCAGGTGCCGAACGTGGCCGGCACCTGGAAGGACCTGACCGACAGCGTCAACTCGATGGCGTCGAACCTGACCGCCCAGGTACGGAACATCGCCCAGGTCTCCACGGCGGTCGCCAAGGGCGACCTGTCCCAGAAGATCACCGTCGCCGCGCAGGGCGAGATCCTCGAACTGAAGTCGACGGTCAACACGATGGTGGATCAGCTGTCGTGGTTCGCCGACGAGGTCACCCGGGTCGCCCGCGAGGTCGGTATCGAAGGCAAGTTGGGTGGTCAGGCCCAGGTCCGAGGGCTCTCCGGGACGTGGCGTGACCTCACGCAGAACGTGAACCAGCTGGCCGGCAACCTGACCAGTCAGGTTCGTAACATCTCCCAGGTCTCCACGGCGGTCGCCAAGGGCGACCTGTCCCAGAAGATCACCGTCGACGCACGCGGCGAGATCCTCGAACTCAAGTCGACCGTCAACACCATGGTCGACCAACTGTCGCTGTTCGCCGACGAGGTCACCCGGGTCGCCCGCGAAGTCGGCACCGAAGGCAAACTCGGCGGCCAGGCCCAGGTCA
>NZ_JBHMIN010000093.1:0-9949 GCF_048060215.1 Micromonospora sp. LOL_021
CTCCGGACCTCAACGCGGAGTCCTCAGCCGCACACTCTCCGACTTTGCCGTGCCCGTGCCTCCTTGCTCCAGGCGGCGAAGTGGCCGTAGACGGTACGGTGGGGCGGGAAGTCGTGGGGCAGGTAGCGCCGGGGGATGCCGGTGCGGTTGACGTAGAGGATTGATCCGCTGCGGCAGCCGCCACCGCACCGGCACCACATCTCACAGACTGTTCGTCCCGAAATGGTGCAACGCCTGATCATGCGCACCCGGCGACGCCCCGCCATCGGCTGGATCGACTTACGCCGTCCGTCCACCATCAACCCGCGCACCCGCTGCCCGGCCCGATCCTGCCACCCGACCTGAGTCAGCGACCCGAACGTATCAGCGGTGGAAGCACTACTAGCGTTCGGTATGGAACAGCCCTGCCGGATTGACCAGATCCGGTGCGACCCAACCGTCGAGGTCATACTCGTCCAGGCAGGTGTCGACCAGGTCGAGCATCGCGCGGGTGATCCCGGCCCGGCCCGCCTTCTGCAGCACCTGGACCCGATTTTCCTCGGCGTTGCCGGCGTGGCTGCGCTCGTAGAGTTCGTGACGGCCGGCGAACTCGCTGCCGACAGCGTCCCAGAGCAGCTTCATGACCTTGCTGCGGCTGACCGCGTCGTGGCCGTGTGAGCCTCGCAGATACCGGTCAAGGTACGGGCGGATCTCCTCGTTGTGGAAGTCGGCAACGTTCGAATTGAGATAGATGAGCCCGCTACCGACGCTCTGCTGGACCAATTCGCGGATCCGGCCGTACGCGATTGGGCCCAACACCCGGTAGGTGAGCGCGTACTCCTCGTTCGGCTGTACGAAGTCCGATCCCCATGGACCGCACCGCTGAATCATCGCGTCGGACAGCGCCCACATGAGATGCCGCCACGTCATCGCCTCGCCGAGGTTGGCCTGTACGCCGCGGAACTCTCCGGTGCCGCTGATCTCCACGGCGCGGCTCAGTAGCCCACAGATGAAGTCCAGCTTCACCCCGAGTCGGGTCACTCCGTGCAGGGTGAACCGGGGCAGGAAACCGGACTGGTGGAAGAACGTGTTCGCCTTGTCCAGGTCGCCGTAGACCAGCACGTTCTCCCACGGGATCAGCGCCTGATCGAACACGATGATGGCGTCGTTTTCGTCCATCCGACTCGCCAGCGGATAATCGAACGGGCTGCCCATCTGCGCCGCCACCATCTCGTACGAAGCTCGACAGAGCAGCTTGACCCCCGGGGTGTCCATTGGAGCCAAGAACACTACCCCGAACCGCTTCTGTCGAACCGGTAGACCGTGGTGGGCGATGAAATTGTAGTGGGTGAGCGCAGATCCGGTCGCCACCACCTTGGCCCCGCTCACCACTATCCCGGCGTCGGTCTCGCGCTCGACATGGACGAAGACGTCGGCGACCTCGTCCGGTGGCCGATGTCGATCAACCGGCGGGTGCACCAGGGCATGGTTGACGTGCAGCACGCGTTCCTGCGCGGTGCGATACCAGGTGCGGGCATTGTTGGAGTAGGGCGCGTAGAACTCCGCGTTGGCACCCAGCGTGGCCAGAAACGACGCCTTGTAATCCGGGGTGCGCCCGAGCCAGCCGTAGCAGTGTCGCTGCCATGCCGCGATCGCGTCCCGGGCCGCCCGCAGCTGCGTCGCGTCGGTCGGCGCTCGAAAGAAGCGATGGGTGAATCCGCCCGAACCGGTGTCGGTCTGCGTCGTCAGCACGTCGCGCTCAGCCGGATCTCGCAGCGCGTCGTAAAGCCGGGCGATCATGCGGGCGTTGTTGCGGAAGGCCGGATGGGCCGTGACATCCTTGACCCGCTCGCCGTAGATCCACACCTCACGGCCGTCTCGCAGGCTCGCCAGGTACTCGTCGCCGGTGAAGGGAACCTGTGCTGGCTCGGACTGCGCCATGTGAATCAACTCCTTGCCGAGACCGCCGGCTAGAGCGGTCTGTCAAAGTCCTGACCTGCGCGCCGGATCCCGGTATGGTGCTCCTCCCGCGCTTACGTCGGGCCCGATGATCTGCTCCCGAACCATCTGGGCCAGGCGGCGTACGCCTTCCCTGATCTGGTCCGGTGCCAGCGCACTGCACGACAGCCTCAGCTGGTGACCTCCGCCCCCGTCGGGATAGAAGTAGCTCATTGGTGTCCACAGCACCCCATAGCGGTCCGCGCAGTAGGTGAGTAGCCGCTCGTCCGCCACGAACGGCACGGTCAGCACGACGAAGAAGCCGCCGGCCGGCACGTTCCACGACAGAACGCCGCGTCGGCGCTCTGGGCCGAACTGCTGCTCCAAGCCTTCGAGAAGCGTCGCCAGGTTGGCACGGTAGAAGCGGATCCGCTCGGCGTTGGCGGTGTCCAGACGGCACCCGGAGCGAACCAGCATCCCGCCGATCACGGCCTGCGCCAGCGATGACGTGTTGACGGTGATCATGCTGCGGATCAGGGCGAGCTGGTCGGCCAGGCAACTGCGGCTGCCATCGGGACCGCGGACGATCTGGTCGGCGACGACGTAGCCGACACGGGCCCCGGGAAAGCAGGTCTTCGCGAACGTGCCGATGTGGATAACCACGCCTGACCGGTCGAGCGCCTTCAGCGGGGGTTCGCGGTACGCGGGGTCGGCGAGGAATCCGTACGGATCGTCCTCGATGATCAGCAGCCCTTCGCTCTCGGCCGCCGCGAGTAACGCCACCCGTTCGGCACGGGTCATCGTGTGCCCGGACGGATTCGAGAAGTTCGGAACCACGTACACGGCCCGTGGCCGGCGCCCGGCGGCGCGTACCCGGCGGGCCGTAGCCACCACATCGGTGGCGGTGAGCCCATCGGGACCCTCGGCGATCCCGACTACCGGTACCCCGAGCAGGCTGGCTGCGCCGAGCATTCCGATGTAGCAGGGCGACGGGACCAGGATGACGTCGTCCGGCCTAGCCGCCAGCGCGCGAACGGTGACCAGCATCCCCTCCTGCGCTCCGGTCAGCACCACGATCGACTCCGGAGCGACCCGCAATCCGGTGTCGTTGGCGAGAGTCTGGGCAACGAGTTCGTGGATGTGGCCGGCGGTGCGGCCATACTGGAACATCTGTCGGGTGATCTCGGCACGGCTCAGCCCACGCTCTTCGCCTAGGTGACGCTGATAGGTGACGAGCAGATCGGTGAGTTCTGCGGGGTCGTGAAATCCGTCGTACGGCCGGCCGGCGGCCAGCGGGATCGCCTCGGGGTAACGGGCGGCCACCTCGTTGAGGAAGATGGCCGACTCCATGACCGGGTCCGTCAGGGCCGGGTGCAGGTCGGCCAGGCGCAACTCCCGCCCGACCGACACCGGCGAGGTCATGCCCGGTCGCTGGCCGCTGCGGTGAGCTTGTCATGCTCGACGGCCTCGTACAGCGCCCGGACGTTGCCGCTGCCGAAGGTGCGCGCCTGTCGACGCTCGATCAACTCGTAGAAGAGCGTGGTGCGTGGGTGCGGGGACTGGGTGAAGATCTGTAGCAGATGCCCCCAGTGGTCCCGATCCGCCAGCACATCGACCGAACTGAGCTGGCTGACCGCGTTCGCCAGTTCGGGCATTCTTCGGCCCATCATCGCGTAGTAGCTCTCGGGTGCCTTTAGGAACGACACCCCGTTGGCCCGGAACGCGGCCACGTCGGCGACGATATCCTCGGTGAGGAAGGCCAGATGCTGCACACCGGGTCCGTCGTGATCAGCCAGGAACCGGTCGATCTGCCCAGGGGCGCGGCTGGTGTCGGGCTCGATCAGGGTGAAGGTGACGTCGGCCGCCGCGTTCTGCACGACCTTGGAGTCGATGGCCTGGTCACCAACCTCGAACTGCTCCTCGAAGATCACGCCGAAGCCGAAGACGTCCGTATAGAAGTTCGTGGTCCGGGCGAGCGATCCGTTTGGCAGGCAGATCGCGACGTGGTCGATGACCAGCAGCCGGTCGGTCGTGCCGACGCGCTCGCTGGCGCATCTCTCGGTGCCGGCAGCCAGTCGTTGTACGAAGGTGTGCGTCAGGTCGCCCGGCCCGGCGACGGTGGCCGTCACCGCGGCGGCTCCGTCCGCGAGCAGAGTGTGCGCAGGTGGACGGATCGAGCGGGCGCCACGTTCGACCGCTCTGTGGTACGTCTCGGCAGCGTCTACCGCTCCGAGTGCCAGGTCGCCGATCCCATCGCCGTGGCGGGCGACGTAACGCGCGACGGGACCGTTCGCCTGCGTCGCGGCGGTGACGAAGATTCGGATGTCGCCCTGGGTCAACGGCCACACACCTGGCACGCTGGCAGTCTCGGGCTGGCCGGCATCGTCCAGCGGGCCGGTGGTCTCCAGCGGGCTGCAGGCGAACCCCAGACCGTCCCGGAAGTACCCGATCACCCGCTCAGGGTGGTCCGTGTACAGCGCCGCATGGTCGATGCCGACAACGTTCATTGCTACTGACCTTCCGTCCGGCGGATGAGCATGATGCCGTCACGAATGCTGAGCAGCACCGAGGTGAGATCCGATCGGGAGGCCACCAGGTCGTTGAACCGGCGGATTCCGATGGTGCTCGGCCTGCAGTCGGACTCGTCGATCACCCCGCCGCTCCAGAGCACGTTGTCCGCCGCGATCACGCCCCCGGGGGCGAGTAGTTCAAGCATTCGGCCGAGGTAGTCCGGAAAGTGTTCCTGATCGGCGTCGAGCAGAATGAAGTCGAACGGCCCGGTCAGCTTCGCGAGAGTCGTCAGCGCCGGACCGACATGGACGGTGATTCGGTCCGCGTACTGACTCTTCTTGATGTGCTGGAGCGCGATTTCGGCGTGTTCTGGGCTCAGCTCACAGGTGGTGATGTGCCCATCCGCGGGCATCACCGCCGCCATGGAGAGTGCAGAGTACCCGGTAAACGTACCGATTTCTAGCACCGAGCGGGCGCGTAGGGCGGTCAAATAGAACTGGAAAAATCGCGCCTCGACTGGGCCGATCATCATTTGTGGCCGGTCACTGAGTCGGTGTGTTTCAGTGGCCACGTCGAGCAAGTGCTCGGGGTCGGCAGTGGTGTGGCTGGCGGCGTACTCTTCAACCCCGGGGATAGTTATCGCCTTCACGAAGCCGAGGCTAGACGGTTTACATGCACTTCTGCGAAAATCTTTCAGAGCCTCGAAACATACAGAGGGTCATCGCGGCACAGGCAAGGCACTCTGGCTATGCGGAATCGGTCATTCGTTGGGGGTATCGCATGGCGAAGTCGAGGTGGTACGACACCGGCGCACGGGCGGTCCAGGTCACCGGGGTGGCACTCCGGCACGGACTGGCGGCAGTGCCGTCGGTGGTCCGGGCGGCATCAGGTGGATCGGCGGGGATTCGCGCGGTGCGGGATGACCGGCTCCGGCTGCTCGTCACGGATCTGGGCGCCAGCTACGTCAAAGCGGCGCAGCTGCTCAGTACCCGCCGTGACCTGCTACCGGAGTCGCTCTGTGCGGCCTTCGGCCGGCTACACGACCAGGTGCCGCCGATGCGGCAACAGTTGGTTCAGACCGAGGTGCGGGCGGCTTACCGGGACCGGCCGTGGCCGTTCGTCGAGTTCGACTGGACACCGATCGCCAGTGGGAGTATAGCCTGCGTCTACCGGTCCCGGCTCGTCGACGGGCGCGAGGTGGCGGTGAAGGTTCGGCGCCCGGGTATCGGTGCCCGGATGGCGGCCGACTTCGCGCTGCTCGGCGCAGGGGCCCGGGCTATCGGACGGGTGCCGCGGCTGCGGCGGATGCCGGCGGCCACGATTGTGGCGCAGATCCGCGACGCGGTGCTGCGCCAGCTCGACTTCGGGACCGAGGCGCAGGCCCTGAACCAGTTGCGGGAAAATCTCGACGATCTTGACTTCCTCCGGGTACCGCAGGCCCTGCCCGAGGTCAGCGCGGACGGCGTACTGGTGATGGAGTACCTACCTGGGCTGCGTCGGATCGACCCGGACGAGCTGTCGCCGGAGCTGGCTGAACTGGCGGTCCGGCGGGTTCTGCACTGCGTCTACCGGATGCTGTTCCTCGACGGTGTCGTGCACTGCGATCTGCATCCGGGAAACCTCTACATCGATCAGTCGGGCGATCTCGCACTGCTCGACGCGGGTTTCGTGGTCCGGCTTCAGCCGCGGGTACGCCGGCTGTTCGCCGAGTTTTTCTTCAACATGTCGCGGGGCAACGGCAAGCAGTGTGCGGACATCGTGGTACGCAGCACCGCTGATCAGGGGCGCGAAGCCGACCTTCCGAGGTTCCGCAAGGAGATCACCGAGTTGGTCGAGGCGACGCACAACCGGCGAATCGGTGAATTCAAGCTGGGTCCGTTCGCTGCCCGGCTGTTCGACCTGCAGCGTCGATGCGGACTGTACGCGGCACCGGAGTTTATTTTCCCGTTGTTGTCACTGCTGGTAATCGAGGGCATGATCAACGAGTTCGACGCGGCGGTCGACTTTCAAGCCGAGGCGAAGCCGGTGTTGATCAAGTCGCTGCTCACCGCGGTGCCGATTGAGCCGGCGGTTAGCTGACCGGGTCAGGGCGGGTGTACCGGGCCGGTCAGGCCGGCGAGGCGGCAACCAACAAGAGCCCGCCCCGGATTCTGGCGGTGCGTTGCGGCCGCAGGCCGGCGGAGGTCAGCAACTGTCGTAGGGCCGGTTCGGTAAGGTGGCGCGGCAGGTCGCCGAACCGGCTGAGCAACGGCTTGAGCCAGCCGGGCGGCGGGGTGTGCTCGGCGATCACCGCCTGACCTGTCGGCGCGAGCACCCGTCGAATCTCGGTGCACCCGGCGGTCTGATCGATCCAGTGTCCGAGCGAGGTCGTGCTCAGCACAAGGTCCACCGAGCCATCGTCCAGCGGCAGCGCCTCCGCGCCTGCGACGGCGAGCACTGTGTTGGGTAGCCGTTGCCGGGCCACTCGCACCATCTCCACCGCCGGGTCCACACCTATCAGGGTGGCGTCGGGCCACCGGGCTGCTGCGCGCGCCAGTAGCCGACCGGTCCCGCACCCCACGTCCAGTACGGCCGTCGGCTCTGGCGGACGGTCCTTCCCGGCGAGTCGCGCGTCGGTCGCGGCGTCGAGCATTGCGTCAGCTGCCGCGTCGAGCACCTGCGTGTCGGCCCGGCGGCAACCGAACTGGCCGGGATGCCGGTCGTAGCGTGCGGCGATGCGGTTGAAGTTGTCCACCGGCGTGTGGCTGGACACGATTCGCCTCCCGGTCGTGGTGCGGGCACGACAACCGGGCGTCCGGGCCATCAGCGGTCCGGACGCCCGATCCTCAGCTGGCTACCGTTCAGAGGGTGGCGGACGGCGCCAGGGTGCTTGCCGTCTGCTTCCACTGCGCGGCGACCTCCTGCGACGACACGAAGTCGCCGCGACGGATGTCGTAGTCGCCGGACACGTACTGGCCAACGATCTTGCGGGTGGCGAGCATGTACATGATCGGCTCGCTGTCAGGGTTGCTCTTGTCGTACATGCCCACTCGGTCGCCTGGGGCCATCTCGCCGATGGCGCCGATGGGCGGGAGGGCGCCGAACAGGCCCTCGATGTTGATCGGGTCCTTGTTGACCAACGTCTTGCCCTGCTCGAGCAGCTGGAGCTCGAAGAAGACGTTGAAGTAGCCCTTAAAGCGGTTGGCGAAGTCCTCGGGTGCGAAGACCATCTCCTCGCCCATCGTGGGCAGTTGCGGGTTGATGGTGAACAGGAACTCACCGAGGTGCTCGCTGTGGCCACGCAGGTTCATCTGCAGGATCTGCACGATGATCTTGGTGGGGTCCGCTGGAGTCGGGAAGCTGCGGTTGACGACGAACCAGCCTTCGGCCTCGATCGTCTCGGTGTCACCCGCGATCTCGATCACCGCGTCCGTCCACAGGTGGAGGTAGTCGGTGCCACCCGGAGGGAAGTAGTTCACGGACATTGTCGCTCCTGTCGACGTAGGAACTATCTAGTTGAAAACCATATAGCGATGACCGCTCCCGTCAACCAAATCTGTCAGGCCAACGTGACTATCTGTCAACGTTGGCTGGGGGTTGGGACCGGCGGCGGCCGGGTGGCCGCTGCTCGGTTGCCGCTCGTGGCGGCGGCCTGGCGGGCGCGCGCGGGTGGTGTCCGCGTGTCAGCGGTGGACGCGCCACCGGAAGAGCATGACGGCTGCGGCGGCGAACACCGTCAGGATCATCAACGACCAGGCGAGGGCCTCGACCAGGTGGCTGGCGGCGGGTCGGCCGAGCAGTAACGCCCGCACCGCGTCGACGATCGCGGTGACCGGCTGATGGGCGGCGATGACCTGTACCGGCGGGGGGATCGTCGCCACCGGGACGAACGCACTGCTGACCAGTGTGAGCGGAAACAGCACGCTCAGACTCAGCGTCTCGACCATCTCGACGCCGCCCAGTAGCAGCGCTACGAGGATCGTCACCCAGGCCATCGCCAACGCGCAGAGCAACAACAGCCCTAGCGCCCCCAGCCAGTCGCCGAGCCCCGCCGTCGGGCGGAAGCCGATGAGCCAACCGGTGGCGACCATCGCGGACAGCACGACGAGAGTGCGCAGCAGTCCCGCGACGGTGTGTCCGACCAGCAGGGACGACGGCGCGATCGGTAGCGAGTGCAGTCGGTCCAGCATCCCGCCCTCAAGGTCACGGGCAAGGCCGGCGCCGATGGTGACTGCCCCGAGTATTGCGGTCTGGACCAGGATGCCGGGAATCATGAAGTTGGCGTACGTGGTGTCGATACTCATCTCGACTGCACCGCCAAAGACAAAGCGGAATAACAGGAGGAGGAGGACCGGTTCCAGGATCGAGAAGACGAGCAGGGTCGGTCGACGTCTCAGATGGATGATGCTACGTCGGGCTAAGGCCGTCATTTCCGACAATCGATCACTAGATGCTGATCGGCGTCTGATTGGTGTGACTAATGGGCTCGTTTGACCCGATTCGGGCATGGGCCGACCGGCCCCGCCAGTGACGACAGGGGAGTTGTGCACCTTACCTCCCGACACCTTGAGCGTGCACCTGTGGACGACTCGATTGAACGCATGACGTGCGTGGATACGGGGGGATCCGTCAGCCGTCCAACAGGATTGTTGGCGGGCATACTTATTGATTTGTCAACTAGTCCCTTAGCGTGGTCGGGACGCGGCAATCGTCAACCTGATGTCGTATTGCCAGGTCAGCGGCGTGCCAACCGGTGGACATCGTGGCAAGCTTGGATGCCTTGACGGGTTCACCGCTTGACAACCGGCATCGCCGATGTGAACCTTTTCATGGTCGGCATCACTGAATGCGTCGGCACAACTTCCCGTTGTAGTCGCCTAGGAGATAGGTGAACCATGACCGGAGTACGCCAAGAGACAGCGGTCAAGCTCGTCCGCTGGCCCGCCGAGGAAGCCCGTAGAGAGAGATACCGCAACCTCGGGATCCCGAGGTTGCTGGTTGTCGAAGGTGGCTGCCGGCCACCAGTATGCAGTGACGCCAAGGAGGACTGGATCCGTGCACCCGTCAGCCGGACCGACCTCGAGGCCCGGATGGCAACGCTCCTGGCGAAGGCGTGGGTGGACCGGGTGCCGGAGATCGACCCGGTCGGAGTCCTGCGGCACGGTGGACGGTCCTGTGCCATCTCTCCAACGGAAGCCGACCTGCTCCAGCGCCTGGTACGTAGCTTCGGCGAGGTCGTGTCCCGCGACGAACTGCTCAAGTGCCTCCCGGACCGCTCGACGATGAGCAGACGCAATGCACTTGACCTGCACATCATGCGGATCCGGCGGCGGATCAAACCACTCAACCTAGCCATCCGCACCGTCTGGGGACAGGGATACCTGCTCGAACTGGTCAAGGCCTGATCGGCGGCGTACCGAGATCACTGATCCGCCGTCGAGTGGATGTGAGGAGCGCGAGGGGCATGTTCGAGCGGTTCAACGACCGAGCGCGACGGGTTGTCGTCCTGGCTCAGGAAGAAGCCCGGATGCTCAACCACAAC
>NZ_JBHMIN010000094.1:0-9253 GCF_048060215.1 Micromonospora sp. LOL_021
ATACACCCGCAACGTGCCCAGGCCGGTGCCCGCGCCGCCGGCTACGCCATGCGCCGTGCTCGAACGGCTGCGACTACTGCTGCGCCCGGATCCCTATCAACGGCTCGACTTGCAGATCGGCAACGGACGTCGACGATGCGGCGGTCAGCCGAGCCCCTTGGCGCCCGGATAGGCCGTGTCCGAAAGAACCTGCACGGCGTCGCCCGCGACGGAGGTGGAGGGGTGGTACACCCGCAGTTGCCCGTCCGACGTCCATCGGGCCCATAGGTCGGGTATGCCGTCGCCGTTGAGGTCGGGGACGCCGATCACCAGGTCGACGCTCGCGGCCGACCAGCCGGTGCCGAAGGAGACATCACCGTCACGGGAGTTCACGGCCAACTTCAACGAGTGCAGATCGACGCTACCAGCGACGGTGCCAGGCAGGCCGTGCCGCACAGACATTCTGCCGTTGTCCAAGTCGCGCCACAGTAGGTCCGGGGTGCCGTCCTGGTCGATGTCGGCCACGTTGACGATCTCCCTGCGGGCCCAGGCAGTGCCCTCCATCAGGGTCGCCTGCTGGAAGCTGGCTCCGGTGTAGCCGCTCAACGTCCAGAATGCGGTGCCGGCCCGTAGGACCAGGTCGGGGTGCCCGTCCCCGGTGATGTCCCCGACGGCCTTGAGCTGGGTCCAGGTGGCCGGATCCGGTGCGCCGGCCGGCAACCGCACCCGGATCCGGTCGTCGACGTCGAAGCTGCCGTAGCCGTCGCCGGGGTAGATCCAGAAGCCGCCGTCCGGGGTGCGGACGAACAGGTCGGTGATGCCGTCGCCGGGGAAGGCGTCGCCGTACTTGGTGAGCAGGGCGACCTGGGAGGTCGCCGGGTCGTACCAGTGCCCAGCCGGGTCGAGCTGGCCATCGGCGCTGTACGACGCAGCCAGGGATCCGTACAGGGCTCCGTCGGTGTCGCTGGGATAGGTCCGCAGGTTGCCGTCGGCGTCGATGATCGTCAGATCGGGTCGTCCGTCGCCACCGGTGTCGCCCGGCCCGTCCACAGCGTCGCGAGGCGGTACGTAGAAGGTGTGGTCGGTGCGGGCGCTCCGGTTGCCGGCCGCGTCGTACGCGTACACCTGCAGGGTGGTCGGGCCGGAATGTCGGGGTCGCAGGTCGGGCACGGTCGCCGTGCCGGAGTTGGCGGTCACGTATGTCAGCTCACGCCCGCCGAGCGCGTAGCTGAACTGGGCGGCGTCGGCGGCGGTGAAGGTGACCGGACCGGTCTGGCCGAACTTCACCGTTGCCCAGGTCGCTCCGTCCGGGGTGGCGGCCAGGAACACGTCGCTGGTGACGGCCGGAGCCGGTGGCGCGCTGGCGTCGATCGTGATCCGACAGGGTTGGTCGCCGGGCGGGAAGTACCACGACGTCGCCCCGTCGGTGTCCTCGGACCGGACGTCCCAGGAGTAGGTGACGCCGTCCACCAGGCTGGTGGCGGGGATCGTCACGCTGCCCCGGCCGCTGCTCAGGCTGGTGACGAGGGTGCCGGCGGGCACCGTACCGCCGGTGGGCCAGAAGCGGAAGCGCAGCCCGCGCAGGTTGCCGTCCGGGTCCGAGCCGGTGGCGGCCAGCACCAGGTTGGTCCGGGCGACGAGGGTGCCGCCGCCGGGCCCGGGGGCGCAGTTTCCGCCGGGTGTGATGGTGCCGGCGGTTGGTTCGTTGGGGCTGCGGTTGTAGACCACGGTCAGCTCGGTCGCGCTGACCTGGAACTTGCGCCAGGTGTGGGTGTCGTCCTCGTCGGCGGCTCGCATGACGAAGGTGATCTGGGACCAGCCGTTGGTCGCGCCGGCCTGGGCCCCCTGCTGCACGTCGAAGCTGACGTAGGCGTCGGCGCACTGGTTGCTGTAGCCGTGCGCGAACGACCGACGCTGCTGCTCGGAGATCCAGTCCGGCTGCTTCTTCCATGTGGTACCGGAGGAGATGGCTCCGGTGAGCCACAGCCGCATCTCCCGGGCCTGACAGCTCCACGAATGGTTGTTCAGCAGCCGCAGGCTGGCTGAACTGACCGTCGCGCCCTCGATGCCGCTGTTGAAGCCCATCCGCCAGAAGGTGCGGGCGCGCAGCGGCGTCTCCTCCTCGTAGCCGACCCGAGCGACGGTGGTGCCGTTGTTGAAGTTGGTGCCGTTCCAGGTGTTGGTGTACGGGTGCTGGCTGTAGATGGTTGCCCACGCCTGGGTGGTGCTGCGCATCGTCGGATCGAGGAAGACCGGGAACCGGACCTCGGCGTCGTCCAGCAGACCGCTGGCCGCCGCGTCCAGCCGCAGCCGCGCCTCACCGGTGCCGTCGCCGTCGAGTGTGCTGGGCAGCTGGCCGATCTTGGAGCCCGGCTCGGCACCGCTGAGGCCGGACAGGCGTAGCACGTCGGTCGTGGTGGCCACCGAGGTACGCGGGGGCGCGTCGGGGTCGTCCGTGTTGCGTCCGGAGGAGTCCCAGCCGAACGGGGTGGGGATGGAGCTGATTTCCTTGTCGTCGGCCGGGTCGAGGATCCGGACCCCGCCGGTGACCGGATCGTGCTGGAAGACAGCGGTCGCCGACCGCAGGCCGTAGTTGATCCGGCGGACCGAGTCCACCGTGGCCGCATCGGGCGTCTTGACGATGAGCAGTTGGCCGACGCCGCCGTCGTCGCGTACCACCATCAGCAGGTCGACGCCGGGCAGCACGTCAGGGTAGAGCGCCCGGGGGCCGTCGAGCACCGGCTCGGGTAGCGGCCCGGGCCAGGTGTACGTGATGGTGTGACCGTCGAGGTCCAGCTCGGCCAGCACCCGGTCAGTGGTGTCGGTGGTGTCGGCAGGCTGGTCGTCCGCTGCCGCGTACCGGTCGGCGGCCGGTCCACCGCTGGAGAAGCGGACCGGTGCCGGGGCGTTCACCGGCCGTACGCCGAGACCGTCGGCGTCGTCGGTGACCCGGCTGCGGCCGGCTCCGTCGGCCCGGCCCTGGTCGGCCGCACCGATGCGGGTGAGGGTGGTGTCGAGTTCCGCCCACTGCCCGGTGGCGTCGCGGGCCCGCTGTGCGATGGCGTGGCTGGTGGTACGCAGTTGCCCGTCCGGTCTGGCCCAGGTGAGTGAGGTGGCGGTCGTCGCGGTGTCGATCAGCACCTCCTCACCGGTGCGGCGGGCCTGGGCCAGGGCCGCTGAGTCGTCGAGCGGGCCGGCCGACGGTGCCGGGTCCGGGGCGACGAGCCGGTCGATGGTGGACCGCAGCAAGGGCAGCGTCGCGGCGACGAGCGCGACCACCAGCAGACCGACGGTCAGAGCGAGCCTGGTGCGCGTACGCGTGAATGGGCTGAGCAGGCGAGGCGCGGTCACTGCGGTCTACTCCCGTGGGACCCGGTGGGCAGGAACGATGTGGACACCACTGCGCCCGCTCGGCGGCCACGGGGCAGAAGTCCGCACACGATCGCACGGACACCACCATCGACGCGCCCCTCTTTAACGTTATTAACCTGTTATATCCCGCTGGTGCGCATCGCCACCCGCGGCGTAATGCGAGCCTTTGTCGGCTTTTGCTAGTGGCAACTCATCCATGTATTGCGATTTCAAGATCTCTATGCCTTGTGTGCAGATTGCCACCACAGGTGAAGATTGACCAGTGATGCAGTTCACTCATATCCCTGCTGTCGGCCTGCTGCTCACTTGAGTGTCAGATCAACTTGACGCAGAGTGCTCACGACCGTGCCCCACACCCGGCGTGTGCTCTCGCGGTCCGTCCGCACCTTCTCTTCGCGCCTGGGAGTCGACGCGCATGCGTGGAACCGGTCCACAGTCCTGGCAGCTGGACCGCCGAGCCGCCGGTGACCGAACCGCCCGTACCAGAGCACGCCGGCTTGGCCGACGGCTTGGCAGCCGGGGCGGCACGCTCCTGCTGACGGCGGTCATGGTGGTGACGGTCCTGCCCGCGCAGGCGTGGGCGATACCCGGCCCGGGAATGAGCCGCGAAGCGATCGAGGTCGACCTGCCGGACATCCCGGACGCCGAACTGGTCGGCCAGGACGAATCTGCGGAATCCGACCTGACCACCGCCGACGAAGTACCGGTGGTGCCGTACGAACCGCAGGCCGTGACCCCGTGGGAGTCCGGCGACGGCACCGTGGACCTCACCGGTCTGGCCGCTGGTGAGACGCTGCCCGTCGACGACCTGCCGGTCGCGCTCGGCGTACCGTCCGATGGCGACCCGGCCGATCTCGCCGGCAGCTGGGCTGTCGGCCTCGCCGCCCCCGAGGCGTCCCAGGCCGCTGGCGTCGCCGGCCTGATCATGAAGATCACCCCGCCGGCCACCGCCGACCCGGCAGCCGAGGTCGCGCTGACCGTCGACTACACCACCTTCGCCGACCTGTACGGGCCCCAGGCCGCCGACCGGTTCGGCTTCCTGCTGCTGCCCGAATGCGTCTACGACGCCCCGGACAGCGGCGACTGCGCCACCGCCGACGGCAGCACCGGCCGCAGCGCCGGACCGCAGGCCGGCGGTGCCGGCATCACCGGGACCGGCGAGTTCACCCCGGCACCGAGCCAGGTCTCGGTGGCGTCGACCCGGCGCGTGGTCAGCGGCACCGTCCCGGTCAGCGCGCTGCTGGCGGGCGAACCCGCAGCGGGTCGGGCCACCACGTCCGCCACGTCGTCGAGTGTGGTCGGCGTACTGGACACCGGCGCGTCGGCGGCCGGCGACTACACCGCCACCCCGCTGCTCTCCTCCGGCTCCTGGGCGGCCGGTTCCTCCTCCGGTGCGTTCACCTACGGCTACCAGGTGCAGGTGCCGGAGACCTCCGGCGGGCTGATGCCGCAGGTCAACCTGTCGTACTCGTCGCAGTCGGTGGACGGGCGGACCTCGGCCACCAACAACCAGGCCTCCTGGATCGGCGACGGCTGGGACTACGCCGCCGGGTCAATCACCCGCAGCTACGCCAACTGTCGGCAGGACTCGAAGAAGGCCGGCTCCAACAACGCCAGCCACCGCACCGGTGACCTGTGCTGGGGGTCGAACAACGCCACCCTGTCGCTGGGCGGAACGACCACCGAACTTGTCTTCGACGACGACGAGCAGACCTGGATCACCGCCAACGGCGACGGCTCCAAGGTGCAGCTACTCAAGGACTCCGGGCTGGCCAACGGCGACGCCGACGGCGAGTACTGGGTGGTCACCACCCGCGACGGCACCCGGCACCACTTCGGTCGGCACCGGCTGCCCGGCTGGTCGTCCGGCGACCCGGTGACCAACTCGGTGCTCACCGCCCCCGTCTACGGCAACCACCCGGGTGAACCCTGCTACCAGGCCGGCAACTGGGCCGGGTCGGCCTGCACCCAGGCGTGGCGCTGGTCCCTCGACTACGTCGAGGACGTCCACGGCAACGCGATGAGCCTGTGGTGGGCCAAGGAGACTAACTACTACGCCCGCAACTTCAACTTCAAGGACCCGGTCCGCTACGACCGGGGCGGCTACCTGACCCGGATCGACTACGGCCAGCGCGCCGACAGCGTCTACTCGGCCGCGCCGCTGGCCCGGGTCTCCTTCACCGTCGCCGAACGCTGCTTCGCCGAAGGCTCGCTGACCTGCACCGAAGCCAACTTCACCAGCACCGACCCGAGCAACTACCGGATCTGGTACGACACCCCGGCCGACCTGCACTGCACCGCTGGGCAGAAGTGCTGGAACGCCTCCCCGGCGTTCTTCACCCGCAAACGCCTCGACCGGATCACCACCTCGGCGCAGCGGCAGCCCGGCAGCACCGCGCTGCAGACCGTCGACGAATACCGGCTCAAGCAGTCCTTCCCGATCCTGCGGACCGGGCTCAACACGGCACTGTGGCTGGAGTCGGTCACCCGTACCGGCTACGGCCGCAGCGGGAACCCCGACGACAAGATCGCCCTCAACGCGGTGCGGTTCGAAGCCAACCCCGACGACATGCCCAACCGGGTACGCCGCGACGACCGGCCCAACTTCTCCCGGCTGCGCATCGGCCGGGTCATCAACGAGTACGGCGGCGAAACGATCGTCACGTACAAGCAGCCGACCGGGGCCTGCGCCACCGGCACCGGCCTGCCCGGCAAGAACGACACAGCCGCGTTGAAGGCCAACACCCGGCTCTGCTATCCGTCCTATTGGCACCCCGACCCGGCCGTCGAGGACATCGACTGGTTCCACAAGTACGTCGTCGACACCGTCGAGGAACTGCCCGCCGTCGACGGCGCCTACCCCACCGTCACCCGGTACTCCTACGCCGACGCCGGCTGGAAACTCGCCGAGCAGGAGTTCACCAAGAAGTCCACCCGCACCTACTCGCGGTTCGCCGGCTTCGGCCAGGTCACCGTCATCACCGGCGACGACGACCCGGCCATCGGCAGCCGCCGGAGCAAGTCCGTCACCCGGTACTTCCGCGGCCTGGGCGACACCGTCGACGTCCACGACATCGACGGCGTGTTGATCGCCTCCGACGCCGAGCCGTTCGCCGGCCGGATCGCCGAGGAACTCACCTACACCAGCGCCGACGACGCCGACGCGGCGTGGCTGACCCGCAGCGTCACCGTGCCGGCCGCCACCGAACTCGCCCGTCGGGACCGCGACGACGGGCTCAGCCCGCTACGTGCCTGGCGGGTCACCGAACCCCGGCAGATCACGTACACCCGATCCTCTGGGACCGGCGACGACACCCGCACCCAACGGGTCGTCGAAGCCCGCACCACCTACGAGGCGACGTACGGGCTGCCCACGCATGTCGAGTCCCGAGGCGACACCGGCCGCCCCGGCGACGAGTCCTGCACGTACGTCGACTACCTGCACCGGGCCGACCAGCACGTCATCGGGATGACCCGCCAGCTGCGGACCAGCCCGACGCTGTGCGCGGACGCCGACTTCGACGACCTGACCACACTCAGCTCGGCCAGCCGGGTCGGCTACGACGGCCAGCCGTACGGCACCGCCCTCGCGGCGTCGACCCGGGCCCTGGTCACCGGCTCCTGGTCGTTGAAGGCCGACGGGTCCGGTTTCCAGAGCGACGGCACCGTCGCCTTCGACGCGATCGGTCGGGTGGTGTCCCGCACCGATCCGGACGGTAAGACCTCGACGACCACCTTCGAACCGGCCACCGGGCAGGCCTACGAGGTCGTCGAACGCAACTCGCTCGGCCACGAACAGACCGTCGAGGTCGACCCGGGTCGCGGTGTCGCCGTACGCAGCACCGACCCGAACGGGCACGTCAGCCAGTCGACGTACGACCCGCTCGGCCGGCTCGTCGAAGTCTGGGCGCCCGGACGGACCCCGACCGCCGGCGCGGTCCCGGACTTCAGCGCCGAATACCA
This sequence comes from Micromonospora sp. LOL_021, assembly GCF_048060215.1. Lineage (NCBI taxonomy): Bacteria > Bacillati > Actinomycetota > Actinomycetes > Micromonosporales > Micromonosporaceae > Micromonospora > Micromonospora sp. LOL_021. The sequence goes on from NZ_JBHMIN010000094.1 coordinate 7,315, forward strand.
CCTGCCGGCCGGCAAACCGCCGTACGTGGTCACTCGCAGCCGCGGCCACGGAAACCGGGTCGAAACCGCCGTCACCCTCTACGACGGGCTCGGCCGGGAACGGCAGAGCCAGCAGGAAGCCGTCGGCGGCGGCCGGCTGATCAGCGACACGCTCTACAACACCTCCGGTGAGGTGTGGCAGACCAACAACGCCTACTACGCCGAGGGCGCACCGAGCGGCGGGCTGTTCACCCCGCTCGCCGACACCGCCGTGCCGAACGCCACCCGCTACACCTACGACGGTCTCGGCCGGGTCGTCACCGAGATGCCGGTGCTGCGCGGCACGGAAGCACCGGAGCGGGCAACCCGCTACGAGTACGGCACCGACCACTCCACGGTGATCAACCCGGCTGGCTCGCCGTCGTACCGGACCTACTCGGACGCCATCGGCCGCACCGTCCGGGTCGACACGTTCACCGACGCCGCGCGCACCGAGTTCACCACCATGCGGTACGGCTACCACCCGCGCGGCCAGCTGGCGTCGGCCACCCACTCCGCCGACCCGGACCGCCCGTGGACCTGGAGCTACGACCAGCGCGGCCGGCTCGTCACCGCCAACGACCCGGACTCCGGCAGCACGACGCTGACGTACGACCACCGGGACCGGCCGCTGACCTCGACGAACGCGCGTGGCGTGACGGTGTGGAACGGTTACGACGAACTGTCCCGGCCGACGCAGCAGCGGCTCGACGGGTCGAGCGGGACGTTGCTGGCCGAGTACGGCTACGACACCGCGCCCGGTGGCATCGGGCTGCCGGCGGCCGCGACCCGCTACACCGACGGGTTGGCGTACACACAGCAGGTCGGTGGTTACACCGACGACTACCAGCCGACGTCGACGACGTTGACGTTGCCGCAGTCGGTCGCCGACATGTGGGGTCTGGCGGAGTCCTACACGTACGGCTACGCGTACACCGACACCGGGCTGCCGGCGTCGGTCGATTTGCCGGCGGTCGGTCGGATGCCGGCCGAGCAGATGCTGGTCCGGTACACGGCCGACGGGTTGCCGCTGTCGGTGTCCGGGCAGGACTGGTACGGCGCGGAGACGGTCTACTCGCCGTACGGGCAGGTGCTGCGGTCGACGTTGGGCGCTCAGCCGCACCGGGTGTGGACGACGGCGTCGTACGACGACGCCAGTGGCGCGTTGACCGATCAGCGGGTGTTCCGGGAGCAGACCGGTGATCAGGCGATCGTCGGCGGGAACCTGGTGTCGCACCGGTCGTACGGCTACGACGCGGCCGGTAACGTCACCGCGATCCGGGAGCACGCCGCCGGTATTCAGGAGCGGCAGTGTTTCGGCTATGACCCGCTGGGCCAGCTGACCGAGGCGTGGACGGCGGCCGACCAGACCTCGTGCGCGGTGGCGCCGGCCGCCGCGTCGGTGGCGGCGGGTGCGGACGGGGCCGGCTACTGGCAGCGGTACTCCTACGACCTGCTCGGTAACCGGTCGGAGCTGGTGGAGAAGGACCTCGGTGGTGACACCGGGAAGGACGCGACGACGACGTACGGCTACGGCGGCGCGGACGGGTCGCAGCCGCGGACGTTGACGTCGGTCCGTAAGGATTATGTGACGCCGGCGGGTGCGCAGGTGACGGCCGAGGCCGAGCGGTTGTACGAGGCGACCGGTGAGACGCGGTCGGTGCGGTCGGTGTCTTCCGGTGACGTGCAGGAGCTGACCTGGACCTACGACGGTCAGGTGGAGCGGATCGCCGGTCAGGGCGGTGGCGGCGAGACCGCCTATGTGGGTGTGGTGGGCAAGTGCCTGGACCTGCAGGCGGGGTTCGCGGTCTCCGGTCAGCAGGTGCAGTTGTACGAGTGCAACGGCACGACGGCGCAGCGGTGGTCGTTCACGGTGGTGGACGGGCAGCCGGATTCCGATCTGGGCACGTTGCGGGTGTAC
>NZ_JBHMIN010000095.1:0-8171 GCF_048060215.1 Micromonospora sp. LOL_021
GGTCGGCAGGGATGTCGGTGGTGACGTCGGTGGCGGGCGGGCCGAGTTCGTCCAGGGCCCGAGGTACGACGTCTTCGAGGCCGATCGTGGTGGTGGTGACGCCGAGTGCCCCGGCCTGCAGGCGACTCATGTCCAACAGGTTCGCCACCAGGCGGCTGAGCCGGTCGAGGGACTCGTCGGCGGTGGCCAGCAGCTCGTCGCGGTCGTCGGCGTCGAAGTCGACGTCGCGGCTGCGCAGGCTGGACACGGCGGCCTTGGCCGAGGCGAGGGGGGTGCGCAGGTCGTGGCTGACGGCGGCGAGCAGCGCGGTGCGCATCCGGTCGGCTTCGGCCAACGGCCGGGCGGCGGCGGCCTGGGCGGCGAGGCGTTCCTGCCGGAGCGCGACGGCGGCCTGGGCGGCGAACGCCTCGACGATGCGCCGGTCTGCGGCCTCCAGCCGGCGGCCGCAGAGGACGACCGTGAGCCGTTCGTCCACCGGTACGGCGGTCTCGCCCGCGTCGGGGTTCGTCGCCGGTGCCTCACCGACGCTCGCGACGATCCGCCAGGCGGCCTCCTCGCGGGCGCGATCCGGTCGTCCGCCAGCGGTGTCGACCAGCTCGAGCACGCTGACCGCGCGGAGCGCGAAGGTCTCCCGGAGCCGTTCCAGCAGCGCGGGCAAAGGCCGCTGGCCACGGAGAACGTTGCCGGCGACGGTGGCCAGAGTCTGCGCGTCGGTAGAGGCGCGGGCGGCCTCGCGGGTCCGTCGGGCGGCCACGTCGACGATCCAGCTGACCGCGACGGCGACGCCGACGAAGACGCCCAGGGCGAGCCAGTTGTCCCGCTCGGCGATGGTCAGTGTGTAGAAGGGCGGGGTGAAGAACCAGTTGAGCAGCAGTGACCCGCCGAGGGCGGCGAGCAGCGCCGGCCAGAGCCCACCGACCAGTGCCACGCCGACGACGCAGGCGAGGAATATCAGGATGTCATTGGTGAGGGTGAGGTCGGGTAGCGCCTTGAGTAGTGCGGTCAGGGCGGGCAGGCCCGCGACGGTGAGGACGAAGCCGTATAGCCGGCGACGTCGGGACAGCGCGGCCGGGACCGTCGGTCCGGGCCGGCCGCGACCGGCCTCGGGGTGGGTGACCAGGTGTACGTCGATGGGCCCGGACAGCGCGGTGGTGGTGACGCCGACTCCACGGGAGAACAGTTGCGCGACGCGGCTGCGGCGGCTGGTGCCGAGGACGAGTTGGGTGGCGTTGACGCCTCGGGCGAAGTCGAGCAGCGAAGCGGGGATGTCGGTGCCGAGGACCTGGTGGTAGGTGCCGCCGAGGCTCTCCACCAGGACCCGTTGCCGGGCGAGTCGGGCCGGGTCGGCGCCGGCGAGCCCGTCGCTACGTGCGACGTGTACGGCGAGCAGGTCGGCGCCTTTGCCGCGGGCGGCGATCCGAGCGGCGCGCCGGATCAGCGCCTCCCCTTCCGGTCCGCCGGTGAGCGCGACGACGACCCGTTCGCGGGCCTCCCAGGTCGCGGAGATGCCCTGCTGGGCTCGGTAGGCGTCGAGTTGCTCGTCGACGGTGTCGGCGAGCCACAGCAGGGCCAGTTCGCGCAGGGCGGTGAGGTTGCCGACGCGGAAGTAGTTGCCGAGCGCGGCGTCGATCTTGTCGGGACGGTAGATGTTGCCGTGGGCCATCCGCCGGCGCAGCGCCTCCGGGGTCATGTCGACCAGTTCGACCTGCTCGGCGGCGCGGACGACGGCGTCCGGGACGGTTTCCCGCTGGGTGGTGCCGGTGATCTGGGCGACGACGTCGTTGATCGACTCCAGGTGCTGGACGTTGACGGTGGTCAGTACGGTGATCCCGGCGTCGCACAGTTCCTGGATGTCCTGCCAGCGTTTTTCGTGGCGGCAGCCGGGCACGTTGGTGTGGGCGAGTTCGTCGACGACGGCGACCTCGGGGCGGCGGGCCAGGACCGCGTCGAGGTCCATCTCGGTGAACTGGGTGTTCCGGTAGGTGATCGTGCGGCGGGGGACCGTCTCCAGGTCGCCGATCATCGCGGCGGTGTGCTCTCGGCCGTGCGTCTCGACGAACCCGATGACCACGTCGGTGCCGCGTTCGGCGCGGCGGTGAGCCTCCTCGAGCATGGCGTAGGTCTTCCCGACGCCCGGTGCGGCACCGAGGTAGATACGCAGTTCTCCCCGTGGCACGGCATGAGTCCTTTCCTAGCGTTGCCGGCGGGCGCCGGGCCGGGACGGTGCCAGCGTCCCAGCCCGGCGTTTGTCGCGGTCGGCGTGCCGTCGTGTCTTCAGCGTGCCGTCGTGGTCAGCGTGCCGGAAGCTGTTCGTCCAACGCGAGGTTGAGCTCCAACACGTTCACCCCCGGCGAGCCCATGAAGCCGAGCGACCGGCCGGTGGTGTACTCCTGAACCAGGCGCCGGATCTCGCTCGGGTCCGCGCCCCGCTCGCGCGCGACCCGGTCGACCTGAATCTCGGCGTACGCCGGGCTGATGTGCGGGTCGAGGCCGCTCGCGCTGGCGGTGACCGCGTCGGCCGGCACCGCCGGCTCCGCCGGAGCATCGCCCCGGACGGGCACGATCGTCGCCCCGGCCGCCCGGTAGTCCACACCCGGGTCGGCCAGCTCCACCGGTACGCCTTCGTAACGGGCGATGAACGCAGTGGCGGGTGCGGTCTGGTTGACGCTGACCACCCGAACGACCGGCCCGGACAGGCCGTCACGGCGGAACACCGCCAGCACGGCACCGACCCCGTCCGGTGTGCAGTACGGGCGTCGTCCGTTGACGCCCTCGAGCTCACCGACCGCTGCGCTGCGGGCGCAGACCTGGGTGAGCAGGCTCTGGGTCGTGTCGTCGGGGTCGACGGCGATGGTGTCGACGATGTCCTCCGGGCCCAGGTTGCTGGCGCTGGTGGAGGTGGGGTCGTATCCGTCGCCGGCCGCCGAGGGGCGGGACTGGAAGTAACGCGGGACGGGGTCGCCGTCCGCGTCGGTGAACGACTGCCCGATCAGGGCGCTGCCCACGGGCCGTCCGTCGACCTCGATGATCGAACCGTCGGTCCCGCCCGCCAGGCCGGGAAACCGGCCGACGACGACCATCGCGAGCGGGTAGGCCAGACCGAGCAGCACGGTGAAGACGAGCAGGGCGCGCAGCGCGGCCAGGTGCAGGGCGAGCCAGGTAGGTAGGCGCATCACGAGATCCCTGGAATGAGCTGGATGAGCAGGTCGATGAGCTTGATGCCGATGAACGGCACGACGACGCCGCCGAGGCCGTAGATCAGCAGATTGCGGCGTAGCAGCCGCGACGCGGCGGCCGGCCGGTAGCGCACGCCGCGCAGCGCCAGCGGGATCAGCGCGACGATGACGACCGCGTTGAAGATCACCGCGGCCAGGATCGCCGACTCCGGACTGGACAGCCGCATGACGTTCAGCGCGTCCAGGCTCGGGTAGATGCCGGCGAACATGGCCGGGATGATCGCGAAATACTTCGCGATGTCGTTGGCGATCGAAAAGGTCGTCAACGCGCCGCGCGTGATCAGCAACTGCTTGCCGATCTGCACGATCTCGATCAGCTTCGTCGGGTCGGAGTCGAGGTCGACCATGTTGCCGGCCTCCTTCGCGGCCGACGTACCGGTGTTCATGGCGACACCGACGTCGGCCTGCGCCAACGCGGGAGCGTCGTTGGTGCCGTCACCGGTCATCGCGACCAGCCGGCCGCCGTCCTGCTCCCTACGGATCAGCGCGAGCTTGTCCTCCGGGGTGGCCTCGGCGAGGAAGTCGTCCACCCCCGCCTCGTCGGCGATCGCCCGGGCGGTACGCGGATTGTCACCGGTGATCATCACCGTACGGATGCCCATCCGACGCATCTCGTCGAAGCGTTCCCGCATGCCGGCCTTGACCACGTCCTTGAGGTGGATGACACCGAGGGCGCGGGCCGGTTGACCATCGAGGTGCTCGGCGACGACGAGCGGGGTGCCGCCGATGCCGCTGATCTCGTCGACGATCTGGCCGACCTGCTCGGTCGGGTGGCCGCCGTTGTCGCGTACCCACTTCATCACGGCGGCGGCGGCACCCTTGCGGATCCGTCGCACCTTCCCGGCCGCGCCGCCGCCGACAGTCGCGTCCGGGGTCAGGTCGACGCCACTCATCCGGGTCTGCGCGGTGAACGGCACGAAGACGGCGTGCGGCATCAGGCCCGGCTCGCGCTCCCGCATGCCGAATCCGTTCTTGGCGAGCACCACGACCGACCGGCCCTCGGGGGTCTCATCGGCGAGGCTGGACAACTGGGCGGCGTCGGCCACCCGGTCTGCGGTGACGCCCTCGACCGGGAGAAATTCGGCAGCCTGCCGGTTGCCGAGCGTGATCGTTCCGGTCTTGTCCAACAACAGCGTGTTGACGTCGCCAGCGGCCTCCACCGCCCGCCCGCTCATGGCGAGCACGTTGCGCTGCACCAGGCGGTCCATCCCGGCGATGCCGATCGCCGACAGCAGCGCACCGATGGTGGTCGGGATCAGGCAGACCAGCAGCGACACGAGCACCACGCCGGTGACTCCGCTGTCGGTGATCGCGCCGGTGTCCGGCGCGGCTGCCTGGTACGCCTTGGCGAAGATCGCCAGCGGCTGGAGGGTGACCACGGCCAGCAGGAAGATGATCGTGAGCGCGGCGAGCAAAATGTTGAGCGCGATCTCGTTCGGCGTCTTCTGCCGGTTCGCGCCTTCGACCAGGCCGATCATCCGGTCAATGAAGCTTTCCCCCGGCTTCTGGGTGATCCGCACGACGATCCGGTCGGAGAGCACCTTCGTGCCGCCGGTGACCGCGCTGCGGTCACCGCCGGATTCCCGGATCACCGGCGCGGACTCACCCGTGACAGCGGATTCGTCGACGCTGGCGATCCCCTCGATGACGTCACCGTCGCCGGGGATGATCTCGCCGGCCTCGACCACGACGACGTCATCTTGACGCAGCTGCGGTGCCGCGACGGGCTCCGTGCGCAGCGTGCCTGGGTCGGCTGCCGGGGTCCAGCCGACGACACGGGTAGCGACGGTGTCCGTCTTCGCCTTGCGCAGGGCTGCGGCCTGCGCCTTGCCCCGGCCCTCGGCGACAGCCTCGGCGAGGTTGGCGAAGAGCACGGTGAGCCAGAGCCAGACAGTGATCGCCAGCGCGAACACCGACGGGTCCGCGAGGACGAGGACGGTGGTGAACGCCGCGCCGATCTCGACGATCAGCATCACCGGGTTGCGCCACAACGTACGCGGGTCGAGCTTGCGCAACGCGTCCGGCAGGGACCGGATCAGCTGTCGCGGATCGAGCATGTCCTTCTCTCTCATGATGGTCACAGCCCCTCTGCCAGGGGACCGAGCGCGAGGGCCGGCAGGAACGTCAGCGCGACCAGGATCACCGTGACGCCCACGACCATCCCGACGAACAGCGGCCGGTCGGTCGGCAAGGTCCCCTCGGACGCGGGGGTGGGTCGCTGCCGGGCCAGGGAGCCGGCCAGGGCTAGCACGAGGATGATCGGCAGGAACCGGCCGAGCAGCATGCACAGGCCCAGTGCGGTGTTCCACCACGGCGTGCTCACGGTCAGGCCGGCGAACGCCGACCCGTTGTTGTTGCTCGCCGAGGCGAACGCGTACAGCACCTCGGACAGGGCGTGCGGGCCGGTGTTCAGCGCAGTGGAGTCGTTGCCGGTGGCGAACGCCGCCGCCGTGCCGATCAGCACCAGAGCCGGGGTCACCAGGAAGTACAGCGACGCGAGCTTGATCTCCCGCGAACCGATCTTCTTGCCCACGTACTCCGGGGTGCGGCCGACCATCAGGCCGGCGACGAACACGGTGATCACGGCCAGGATCAGCATGCCGTAGAGACCGGCACCGACCCCACCGGGCGCCACCTCACCGAGCATCATGTTGACCAGCAACATCCCGCCGCCGAGCGCCGTGTACGAGTCGTGGAACGAGTCCACCGAGCCGGTCGAGGTCAGCGTCGTCGATGACGCGAACATGGCCGAGTTCGACACGTCGAAGCGGACCTCCTTGCCCTCCAACGCGGCACCTACCGATTGCGGCACCGTGCCGTCGCCGGCCAGCTCGAACACGTTGGTCAGGGCGATGCTCGAGATCGCCAGGATCGCCATCACCGCCGCGATCGCGTAGCCCCGCCGGTTCTGTCCGACCATCCGGCCGAAGACCCGGGGCAGAGTGAACGGGATCACCAGCAGCAGGAATATCTCGAACCAGTTCGTCCAGGCGGTCGGGTTCTCGAACGGGTGGGCGCTGTTGACGTTGTAGAAGCCACCACCGTTGGTGCCGAGGTCCTTGATTGCCTCCTGGCTGGCCACCGGCCCGCCGGTGATGGTCCGGCCGCCACCGGTCAGCGTGGTGATCTCGGTGCCGGCGGAGAGGTTCTGCACCGCGCCGCCGATCATCAGCACGATCGCGGCGAGCACCGAGATCGGCAGCAGGACCCGCAACAGGATCCGCGTCAGGTCCACCCAGAAATTGCCCAACCCGCCCGTACGGCTGCGGGCGAACCCGCGGACCAGCGCGACCGCGACCGCGATGCCGACGGCGGCCGAGGCGAAGTTCTGCACCGCCAGGCCGGCCATCTGCACCAGGTGACCCATGGTCGACTCACCCGAATACCACTGCCAGTTCGTGTTGGTCACGAACGACACCGCTGTGTTCCACGCGCCATGGGTCATCACCGGATCGAATCCGAGCGACAGCCACAGGTGGTTCTGCAACCGCATGAACCCGTACAGGAACAGGATCGAGACGGCGGAGAACGCCAGCAGGCTGCGGCCGTACACGGCCCAGGACTGTTCGGCCACCGGATCGACGCCGACCAGGCGGTAGACGCCCCGCTCGATACCCGAGTGCCGGGTGCCGGAGACCACCCGGTAGAGGTAGTCGCCGAACGGCCGGTGCACGGCGACCAGCGCCACCACCAGCGAGAGGATGAACAGCGCACCCGCTGTCGTCACGGTCATCAGAAACGCTCCGGGAACAGCAAGGCGACCACCAGAAACACGGCCAGCCCGGTCGCCAGCACCAGACCGACGGCGTTGACCACGTTCACAGCTTCTCCACACCCCTCACCACCAGCGCGAGCACTGCGAACAGCGCCAGCGTCAACACCACGAACACCACGTCAGACACGCCTGACTCCTCGAATCGCCGTACCGGCTTGCAGCGGGCCGCCGTCCGGCCGCGCCGAGCAATCACAACGCCAGCCAGCCCGCAACGACAGGGCCCATCACGCGACCATCACGGCGAACCGGCCCTTTTTAACGCTCCCTTCACGCCGTCCCCCGACGGGGCCAGCGATGACTCGTCCCAGGACCGGAACCCCAGGCCGGCCCACCCTCGACCTTTCCCAGGCCGACGGTGCGCCGATGGTCGGAAGACACGGCTGGCGAGTATCTGCCGACGGCCCGCCTCGGCAGACAGGGCAGCGTCGATGGACAAGATGAGTCCGTGAGAAAGGGGTCGGTCATGGCGACGTCGGGAGTGATCTTCAAACGGTGCGGGTGCCGGGACGCCAGTGGCCGGCGGCTGGAACGGCGCTGCCCACGTCTGGGTGACCGCAGCCACGGCAGCTGGTACTTCCACTGCTCGGCGCGCGACATGCTCGGGGGTCGGGAACGGGTCCGTCGGGGTGGCTACCCGTCGCAGACCGCCGCCCGGCGGGCCCGCGACGAGTGGCTGGCCGGGACAGTGGCCGACCGCACCGCGCAGGGCTGGACCGTAGAACGGTGGCTGCGGCACTGGCTGGACACCCGTACCAGGATTCGGCCGACGACCCGGTTCCACTACACCCGCGACGTCGAGATCATCCTCATCCCCTATCTGGGCCGCTACCGGCTCGCTGACCTCGACGCCCGGCTGCTGCGTGCAGTGTTCGACCAGATCGCCCAGACCACCAACACCAAAGGGCTGCCCCAGTCGGCTGCGGCGATGCGGCCCCTGCGCACCACGTTGCGGGCGGCGCTGAACCTGGCCGTCCGCGAGGGTGTGCTGGAGTGCAACCCGGCCCGGCACATCGAGATCAGCGGCTACCAGCAGCCCCACGCGAAGGTGTGGACCGAGGCCCGCGTCGAGCAGTGGCAGACGACCGGTGACCGGCCGCCCGTGGCGGTCTGGACCGCCGACCAACTCGCCACCTTCCTGGGCGAGGTGACCGACGACTCGC
>NZ_JBHMIN010000096.1:0-7997 GCF_048060215.1 Micromonospora sp. LOL_021
CGGGCCGTAGCCGGCGACCCGGTGGTAGCCGTCCAGGTGCGGCCACACCACCAACGCTGACCGGCGCGGCCGGCACCCCGGGTGCCGGCCGCCGGCCGGGTGCGGCCAGTGTCGACGTCGCGTTCGCCGGCACCACCGACCTGGCGGTCAGCCTCGGCCTGGCCACCACCGACGACCAGGCGCCGCTGCTGCGTCGGGTCGGTGAGATCGCCGACGCGGCCCGCACCGCCGGGGTCACCCTGGGCGGGTGGGCGCCGGGCCGGGCCGACGACACCCTGCGCCGGTACGGCCTCGCCGGTGCCGACTATCTGGTCGCCGGCTCGGACCTGCAGCTGCTCGGTGCCGGCCTGCGCCACCTCGCCACCGACAATTGAGCCAGCCCTCGAAGGGAGCCCGGACGTGCTGAACCCGCAGCTCTACCGCACCTCGGTCAACTGGGACGAGATCCCCGCCACCGACGTGCGCCCCGGCGTGCGACGCAAGGTGTACGCCACCGACGAGGTGGTCCTCGCCTGGCACGAACTCGCCGTCGGCATGGCCCTCAACCCGCACACCCACGACGACTTCGACCAGCTGGTGATGATTCTCGGCGGGCGGTGCAACTACTACGTCGACGGCATACCGCACGACATGGGCGCGGGGTCGATGCTGCTGATTCCGCGCGGTGCCGAGCACTACATCGAGCCGACCGAGGGCCCGTGCATCAACCTGGACGTGTTCGCCCCGCCGCGCGCCGACTTCCTGGCGCACGCCTGGCGTCCCGCCGCGCAGGACTGAGCCGATGCCCGACATCGTGGTGGTGGGCAGCCTCAACGTCGACGTGGTGGTGCCCCTCGACGAGCTGCCCGCCGCCGGGCAGACGGTGCTCAGCGCCGCCGACCATTCCCGGGCCGGCGGCGGCAAGGGTGCCAACCAGGCGGTGGCCGCCGCCCGGCTGGGCCGTTCGGTGGCCATGGTCGGCGCGGTCGGCGACGACGCCGAAGGCCAGTGGCTGACCGGGCTGCTGGCCGCCGAGGGCGTCGACACGGCGGCGGTGCTACGCGCGCCCCGCCCCACCGGGCAGGCGATCGTGCTGGTCACCGCCGACGGCGACAGCACCATCGCGGTCAGCTCCGGGGCCAACATGTGGCTCGCCCCGGAGCACCTGCGGCCGTACGCAGACCTGATCGGCGACGCTGCGGCCGTACTGCTGCAGCAGGAGGTCGATGCGGCGGTGGTGGCTGCGACGGTGGCCGCCGCCCGCGGCCTGGTCGTGGTCAACCCGGCACCGGCCCGGCCGATCGACCCGGGAACCCTGGCCCGGGTCGACGTGCTGGTGCCCAACCGGGGCGAACTCGCGGCGCTGGCCGGTGCAGGTGCCGGGCCTGCGGCTGCCGGGCCGTCGGAGGACGTCGCCGGTCTGGCCGCGATGGCCCGGTCGCTGGGGACCCGGGGGCCGGTGGTGGTGACCCTCGGCGTCGACGGTGCCCTGGTGGTGACCGCCGACCGGGAGCATCTGGTGCCGGCCGAGCCGGTCGACGCGGTGGACGCCACCGGCGCCGGGGACACGTTCTGCGCGGCGCTGGCCGACGCGCTGCTCGACGGTGCGGCGATCGACGACGCGGCCCGCTGGGCGAGCCGGGCGGCGGCGGTGACGGTGACCCGGCCCGGCGCGATGGCCAGTGCCCCACGCCGGGCCGAGGTGCTCGCCGTCGGCTAGGTGGCCAGCAGCAGTCCTTCGTCGCCGTCGCTGTTGTCGTTGCCGTACCGCCAGTGACCCCGGTACCACCTGGCTGCCGCTCGCGGTGCTGACGCTCGACTCATCCGGTGATCCTGCGAGGCAACGGTTGTCCATGATCATGTGAGCGCTGTGGACGTCACAATCGCATCATGACGTCCACAGCGCTCACATGATCATGGCAAGGGATTGCTCGGCGGAGTGCCGAGGTGCCGCGATGTGGCGGCGGGGTCAGATATGGGCGGGGAAGTCGGCCTTGCGGATCAGGCAGTGCACGCCCTTGACCGCGTCGACGACCTGGCTGACCTCGAAGTCGGCGGCGGCGCTGAGGTAGGCCAGGGCGGTGTCGCGCGGCATGCCCTGGGTGCGGGCCAGGAAGTCGACAGCGGCCCGGACCGCCCGGCGCATCGCCTCGTTCAGGTCGGCGTCCAGGCCGACCGGGATCCAGTGGGTGGTGGTCTCGGCCAGCGGGGCCTCGCCGGCGCCGACCAGCAGGGCGGCCTGTGCCGCCGGGATCACGCTCAACCGCAGCGTGGCCCGCAGCGGTGCCTCCAGGGCGGTGAGCGCCACCTCGCCGTCGCCCTGGGCGTAGTGCGGGTCGCCGGCGTAGAAGCCGGCACCGGGCAGTTGCACCGGCAGGTAGAGGCTGGAGCCGACCTGTAGTTCGTTGATGTCGAGGTTGCCGCCGTGCCCGCCGGGCGGCACCGAGTGCACCATCTCGTCGGTGTCGACGGCGACGCCCATCAGGCCGAGGAACGGCGCGAGTGGGAACCGGGCGGCCCGGCCGGCGCCGAACGGCAGTACGCCGTACAGCCGGCCGCCGCTGGACGCGACCTCGGTGAAGTGGCAGACGCTGCCGTAGGCGCGCGGGTCGCTGTCCGGCCCGGTGTCGGCCGGGGTGAGCGGGAACTCGCCGGGTAGCGCACCGTAGCCGTGCCGGCTGCTGACGAAGCCGTACGGGGCCCGGATCGCCAGGTCGAGCACGTCGACCCGGAGCAGGTCGCCGGGCTGCGCGCCGTCGACGGTGATCGGGCCGGTGACCACGTGCGGGCCGTCGTCGTCGTAGTCGTGGGCGACGTCGGAGGCGGCCAGGTCGCGGGCGTCGGTGAGGACGCCGTCGGCGGGTACGTCGTACTGCTTGAGGTAGCCGACCGGGTCGCGGCCCTGGTCTTCGAGGATGCCTTCGTGGCTGAGGGTGTCGATGGTCACGGTCTCACCGGAGCGGACCCGCAGCACCGGCGCGTGGCTGCGGTTGGGCAGCCGGCCCCACAGGCAGGTCTCGGGCGTGGTCGGCAGGTAGTGGGCGCCGGCGATCGGTCCCTGGTGCGGCTGGAGCATCGGTTCCTCCGGATGGGGTACCCGGCCGGCTGGCGCAGGGCGCGCGGCGGTGCGTGCCGCTGGTGGGCCGGGGTGACGGGTGGATGACCGGATCGTTTCCGGCGAACCCGCAGGAACGTGTTGCTGTCCTGTTAACAGTGAGTAACCCGATCACGGAAGATGCCCTGCTCTTGACAGGTGGAGGGCTCTGATAGCAGCATCGGAGTGCGAGACACTGTCTCGCATGACGTAGCACCGCCGAGGTGGGCGGACGGGACGAAAGAGGGCGGTGGGGTGATGACGCAGCAGACGCCGGTGCGACCGCTCGGCGGAGCCGACGGTGGCGCGCTGATCGACGAGGACTGGGAGGCGATGCGCTTTCGGGTGCACCGCTCGGCGTACCGCGACCCGGGTGTCTTCCGCGACGAGATCGCCAGGATCTGGGGCCACACCTGGCTCTACCTCGGCCACGAGACCGAGATCCCCAACGCCGGCGACTTCAAGACCCGCACCCTCGGCGGCCGTCCGCTGATCTTCTGCCGCGACTCCGCCGGCGAGGTCAAGGTCTTCCTCAACGCCTGCACCCACCGCGGCACCATCCTGTGCCGGCACAACGAGGGCAACACAAAATTCTTTCAGTGCTTCTACCACGCCTGGGCGTTCAGCAACTCCGGTGACCTGGCCGCGCTGCCCGGCGACGAGAGCTACCCCGACGACCCCGGCTTCCGCGAGTCGATGCGCCTGCGCCAGGTGCCCCGGCTGCAGATCCACGAGGGCTTCGTCTTCATCGCGTTCGACCCCGACGTGCCCGACCTGCTCACCCACCTCGGCCCGGCCGCGCACTACATGTCGCTGACCGCCAAGATCGGCGCGCACGGCATGCAGACCCTGCCCGGCGTGCAGCTCTACAGCGTCAAGGGCAACTGGAAACTCGCCGTCGAGAACGCCATGGACGGCTACCACTTCGCACCAACCCACAACACCTTCGTCGGCTACCTGCGGGAAACCGGGTTCGCGGTCACCGACGACGACCAGTACGCCTACGACCTCGGCGGCGGACACGGGCTGCTGGTGCTCACCGGCCACAACGGCCGGATCGGCATGGTCTGGGAGCCGCGCTTCGGCGACGAGGAAAAGGCCCGTACCGTCGCCAAGCGCAACGAGATGATCGCCCGGCTCGGGCCGGAGCTCGCCGCCGAGATCGCCGACGCCAGCCGGATCCTCTTCGTCTTCCCGAACCTGCTGCTGTTCGACCTCGAAGCGCTGACCATCCGCCAGCTCGAACCGGTCGCCCCGGACCGCACCGACGTGCGGGCCTGGCAGTTCGTCGAGACCGGCGAGCCGGAGTCGGTCCGCGCGCTGCGGATCAAGACCATGGTCAGCTTCGTCGGCCCCGGCGGCCTGGCCACCCCCGACGACATCGAGGCGTACGAGGCGGTGCAGCGCGGCATCGTCGCCACCGCCGACTCTGCCGACCCCGCCCACGACTGGTCCGACATGTCGCGCGGCATGGCCAACGAGAAGCAGGGCAACCAGGGCCGCTCCATCGACGAAGGTGCGATGCGCAGCTTCTGGCGACACTGGGCCGACCGGGTCGGGGCGGCCACCGCCGTCGCCGGCGACCCGCCGGCCGGCCCCGGCGCACCCGGCCCGTCTGCCGTCCTCGCGGCCGGATCCGCAGCCACCAGCGGCTCCGCCGCGCCCACCATCAGCGGGAAGGAGTGACCCGATGTCCTCGACGACCAGCGGAGCAGTGATCAACGTGGGCGCCCGCGAGGTGACCCGGGCGCAGGTGGAGGACTTCCTCTACCGGGAGGCGCAACTGCTCGACGAGTGGCGCCTCGACGAGTGGTTCACCATGTTCGAGCCGGACGGCCGGATGGAGGTGCCGACCACCGACTGGGCCGGCTGGGACGCCACCACCGCCGGATTCTTCGTCTGCGACGACTACGACCTGATCCGGGCCCGGGTGAAGCGGCTCAAGAGCCGCAAGGCGCACGCCGAGAACCCGCACTCGCGTACCCATCGGATGGTCTCCAACGTGATCCTGCTGGAGGCCGGCGCTGAGACCGTGTGGATCAGCGCCAACTTCCTCATCCACCGCTACCGCGACGGCGGCGCCTACACCTACGTGGGCCGCTACGAGCACGTGCTCAAGGTCGACGACGACGGGCTGCGCTTCCGGGTCCGCCGCTCCATCCCGGTGATGGAGTCGATGGACCCCGGCGCCCGACTCAGCTTCATCCTGTAGCGGGGGCCGCCGTCGTGATCACCCACATGTTGGCGTTCAAGTTCCGCGACGACCTGCCGCCCGGTGTCGCCGAGTCGGTCCTCGCCGAGCTGGACACCTTCCCGACCAAGTACCCGGCGATGCGCAACTGGCGCAGCGGGGTCAACGTCAGCACCCGGGACACCACGATGACCCACGGTTTCGTCGTGGAGTTCGCCACCGAGCAGGACCTGCTCGACTACCTGCACAGCGAGTCGCATGAGCGGTTCGTCCGGGAACGCTGGCGCCCGGTCGTGCAACGCCAGGTCATCGTCAGCATCCCCACCGCCGGGGACGCGTAACTCACCATGAAGGGGTCGCAGATGTCCACCGAGGCCGCCACCCGCCGTCGCGGGCCCTACGGCATGGAGTACGCCCGGATCGAGGTGCCGGATCTGGCCGCCTCCATCGAGTTCCTGCAGTACCACGTCGGGCTGCAGTTGGAGCAGCACGACGACGAGTACGCCTTCCTGCGCGCCGACATCGAGCACCACAGCATCGAGCTGATCGCCGCCCCGCACCGCACCGAGTCGTGGACCACCGCGGTCGGGTTCAGCGTCGAGTCCGACGAGGTCCTCGACGACCTGCGGGAGCGGGTCGTCGCCGCCGGCCACGAGGTGCTCGAACTGCACGAGCGGATGAAGGGCCTGTGCCAGCGCGGATTCGCCGTACGCGACCCCAACGGGCTGATCGTCGAACTGTTCACCGAGTTCGTCGAGTACGCCGAACCGCCGTTGATCGAGCTTCGCCCGGTCGACCTGGTGCACCCGTTCCTGGCCACCGACAAGTACGAGGAGTCGCTCGACTTCTACACCAAGGTGCTCGGCTTCCTGCCCAGCGACTACGTCGGCGACGTCACCGTCTTCCTGCGCTGCGAGGACCGCTACCACCACAGCCTGGCGTTGCAGCGCAACAAGGAGTTCTACGCCGCGCACCTGTGCTTCATGATGAAGAGCTTCGACCACGTGATGCGCGGTCGGGCCCGGGCCCAGTACAAGCAGGTGCCGATCGCCTCCGACCTGGTCAACCATTCGGCGTCGACGTCGATCGCGTTCTACATGCACGACCCGAAGCACGGGCCGCGTTACGAGCTGTGTGACCGGCACCGGGTGTTCACCCCGGAGGAGCACGCCACGCACCGGGCCCGGCGGATGGCCGTCGACCCGCGCAACATCGACGTGTGGCGACCGGCCGCCGACGACTGGGGCCGTTTCTGACCGTCGTCGCACGAAAAGGTGAACGACCCTCGGGAATCATCTCCCCCGGGGGTCGTTTTTTGACGGAATCTGCTTGTTGATCAATTCGACGGCTGGAATTTCTGCACAGCTAAGGATTCTTCACGAGTTTCTGTTCCATCCTGGACTATCTGTCCCGATCAGTGGAGGATGACCCCGGCGGACAACCACCACACCACGACACCGGGGTGATCCAAACATGAGTGAACTCAGCGTCGAGATCCGGCGACTTCGCATCGCCGGTGGGATGAATCAGAGCCAGCTTGGCGCTGCGCTGCGGGTGTCCAAGTCGCTCATCGCGGGATTCGAGTCGGGGCGGCGCATCCCGCAGGCCGACACCGCCACCAACCTGGACCGGGTGTTCGGCACCGATGACAAGTTCGCCAAGCTGTCGGCCGAGGCGCGGGAGGACCGGTACCCGTGGATGCGTCCGTGGGTCGAGCACGAGCGGCGGGCGCTGCTGCTGCGCAGCTACGAGCCGCTGCTCGTCCCCGGACTGCTCCAGTCCGAGGGCTACATGCGGGCGGTGTTGGCGACCTCCACGATGAACGACGGGCGCGTCGACGAGCTGGTGCGCACCCGGCTGGAGCGGCAGGCCGCGACGCTGGGCCGGGACAACCCGGTGGTGATCTCGGCCATTGTCAACGAGTTCGCCCTCAGCCGTGGCCCCCGCGAGGTGATGACGAAGCAACTGGGCCACCTGGTGGACCTCGGCCACCGTCCGTCGGTCAAAATCCGGGTGCTGCCGGACGACGCCGGGCTGCACCTCGGTTTCGGCGGCGCGTTCGTGCTGGCCAGCCTGCCGGACGGCCGGCGCTGTGGCTACCTGGACAACCAGTTGAAGGGCACCGTGGTGTCCAGCCATGGCGATGTGACCGAGCTGGAACTAGCCTGGGAATCCGTGGACGGACTCGCGCTGCCGGTGGTGCAGTCCCGGGATCTGATGCTGAGGATGATCGATGAGCGCAAGTGGACCGCGCTGGCGGAAGTCCAGCCGATCGGCCAACGGCGGAAACAGCTGCGTCGAGGTGGCCGACAACCTTCCCGGTCGGGTCCTGGTGCGCGACACCAAGGACCGTGCCGGCGGTACGTTGACCTTCGGCCCGGCCGCCTGGTCGTCGTTCGTCGCGTCGACCAAGGACACCAGCGCCACCGCCTGACCCGCTTCCCTTCCCGTAACCCGGTGGTGCCGCCCCGGATTTCGTACGTTCCGTCGCCCAGGTCCCGCGAGTTCAACAGAGCCTGTGCCCGCCACTCGTCCGACGGCCACCTCGTGGCCATCGACCAGCGGACGCATCCTGGCGTGAAGCCCGACAGACAGGATTTGTGCGTGACCCGGCATGCGCACCGTTGAGGTGACGCTGACGTACGTCAAGTTCGCCAGATGAGGTGTCTCAGTGGGCCTGACCCGGTTTGACGGACATCCCAGCTCAGAGGGGCTGTGTGCTCCTCGGGAGGA
>NZ_JBHMIN010000097.1:0-7666 GCF_048060215.1 Micromonospora sp. LOL_021
CGCGGCGGCAAGGACGGCCGGGGCGGCCAGCGTGGCGGCGGCCAGCCCGAGGGTGCGCTCGCCGACGCGCTGCGCCGGGCGGGTCTGGCCTGACCGACCCGTACGTGAGGGGTCGGGGCGGGGTCCGCCCCGACCCCTCACCGGTCAGGCTCCTCGCCGGTCAGACGCTCGACGAGTAGGTGAGGAAGAAGTTGTTCGGTGTCTGCGCGCCGGCGGCGTTGAAGCAGATCACGTTACGGACGAACACCGTGTTGCCGGAGACGATCCACGGTGTCTGCAGGTTGCAATAGTCCGGAGTGGGGCCGAAGGCGGTGACCTGCACGGTGGTCCGCTGGTAACCGACCGACGGCAGCGTCACCAGGTACTGCCCGACCCCGGAGACCATGATGGTGTTGACCCCGCCGGCCGAGTTGAAGTCGGACGGCCCGCCCAGCGCCGGGCTCCACAGGTAGGCGAAGCGCGTCGGCGGCACCGCGCCGAAGACCGGCCGCTGCCGGTGGTAGGTCAGGTTGAACCAGGTGTCGGCCATCGATCCGCCGGCGTCGAAGCAGAACACGTACGCCAGGAGGGTGCCGCCGCTGGAGGTCCAGCGGGCGATCTTGCACCGCCGAGGGCTGTTCGGGTGCTCGGCGGTGGCTTGCAGGTTGCCGTCCAGCAGGGCGGTGCCGAGTCCGTTCAGTTTGACCTCGTAGAAGCCGGTGCCGAGTTGGGTGACCACGTTGCCGGCTCCAGCCGAGTTGTACGACGACATCAGCGCGCCGAGCGGGTTCGCTTTGACGTAGCCGAAGGCGTCCGACCCTGGTGGCAGCACCCCGGAGGCGGCGGTGTAGTCGACGACGAAGCGGGAGTTGTCCGGCGCTCCGCCGGGCCGGTAGCACTGGACGACGACGATCTGGTCGGTGCCGGACGGGTAGTTCTGGAACACCTGGCACCAGCGCGGGGCGTTGTCGACCGCCGTGACGTGGGCGACGCCGTTGGCCGAGGCGGTCAACGGGAACCGCACCTGGTAGCGCCCGACACCGACCTGGTCGACGGTCGCCCAGAGCGCGGGTGCGGTGGCCTTCCAGCTGCCCCACTGCCGGGTGGTGTCGAGGATGGTTCCGGGTGCCGGGGTGGGCGTCTGCAGGTAGGCGAAGCCCCAGCGGTCGGGCACGGCCGCCTGGGCCGGCGCGGCGGTGCCGGCCACGGCGGCGGTGGCGGCCAACAGCGCGGTGGCGAGCAGGGCGATGCCGCGGCGGACGAAGCCGCGGCCGTCGCGGGATCCAGTGCGGACAGACACTGGTCCACCTCCATTCATGAGGAGCGATGTGCAGTCAGCCTAATGAATACACAACGTATCCGTACAGTTATTGACCGTGATCTGATTTGATGCGGCATCCGGTCCGGTTCACAATCCGGGAATCACCCGCCAGCAGCGACTTTTACCTGATCCGTACCGGAAACTGATGCGGTCGTTTTCCGGTCCCGCCATGATGGGCGGGTGACCGCAGCACCGCAGCCGGACCGGGGACTGGTGCTCGTCGTCGAGGACGAACAGCCGATCGCCGACCTGATCCGGCTGTACCTCACCCGCGACGGGTTCGGCGTACACGTCTGCGCCGACGGTGACAGCGGGCTGGCCGCCGCCCGACGGCTGCGCCCGGTGCTGGCCGTGCTGGACATCGCGCTGCCCGGCATCTCCGGCACCGAGATCTGCCGGCGGCTGCGCGCCGACGACGACTGGACCCCGGTCATCTTCCTCACCGCCCGTGACGACGAGGTCGACCGGGTCGTCGGCCTGGAGTTGGGCGCCGACGACTACGTCACCAAACCGTTCAGCCCCCGCGAACTGGTCGCCCGGGTGCGGGCCATCCGCCGCCGCAGCCTCGGCCCGCCCGGCGGCGAACCGGTCCGTACCGTTGGTGGCGTCACCCTCGACCCGGCCCGCCGCACCGTCACCGCCGACTCCCGGCCGGTCACCCTCACCTCCACCGAGTTCGACCTGCTGGACCACCTGATGCGCCGGCCCGGACGGGTCTACACCCGCGAGGAGCTGCTCGCCGCCGTCTGGGGGTACGCCGCCCACGCCGGCACCCGCACCGTCGATGTGCACGTCGCCCAGGTCCGGGCCAAGCTCGGCACCGCCGCCACCGTGATCCGCACGGTACGCGGCGTCGGCTACACCGCCGATGGTTGAGCCGCAGCGGCCGTGGCCCGGGCAGCGGTCCGGCTTGCGCCGGCTCACCGGCACACTCACCGCCCGTACCGTCGGGGTCGCCTGCACGGTCGCGCTGCTGTCGGTACTGGTCACCGCGGCGGTCGCCATCCCGCTCGGGGTCCGGGGCACGGAACGCGGCGCCCGCGCCTCGCTGGCCGCCAAGGCCGACCTGGTCGCGGCTGCCGTCACCGACACGCCGGCCGGCGCGCAGCCGGCCCTCGCCGTCCGGTTGACCGGCGAACTGACCGACCAGGGCATCGACGTGGTGCTCGTCCGACCCGGCGAGACGCAGCCGCGACCGCTGCCCGGCTCGGTGGTCCGCCGGCTCGCCGCCGGTGAGCCGGTGACCGGCCGGCGGCCGACCCGCGTCGACGGCCGGCCGACCCTGATCGAAGGACGGCCCACCGGCGACGGCACGGCGGTGGTGCTGCTCCAACCGGTACGCCCCGGAGTCGGCCGCCTGGTCTGGAGCAACCTGTGGCTGGCGTTGGCCGCCGGGCTCACCGCCGGCCTGATCGCCGGGGTGCTGCTCGCCGCCCGGCTGTCCCGGCCGATCCGGGCGGCCGCCCACGCGGCGCAGCGGCTGCGTGCCGGGGACCGCACCGTACGGGTACCGCTGGATCCACCCGTCGAAGCGGAGCAACTGGCCCGCGCGCTCAACGACCTCACCTCCGCGCTCGCCGCCAGCGAAGCCCGGCAACGGGACTTCCTGCTGTCCATCTCGCACGAGCTGCGCACCCCACTGACCACCCTGCGCGGGTACGCCGAGGCAATCGCCGACGGCGTGGTGGACCCCGACGCGGCCGCGCGTACCGGGCAGATCATGCTCGGCGAGGCGCAGCGGCTGGACCGTCTGGTCGGCGATCTGCTGGCGCTGGCCCGGCTGGAAGCCTCCGACTTCGCCCTGGAACTGGTCGACGTCGATCTCGGCGCGCTGCTCGCCGACGCCGTCGACGCCTGGCGGCCCCGGTTCGCCGGCAACGGGGTGACGGTCGGCCTGACCCCACCGGCGACGCCGGTGACCGTCCACACCGACCCGGGGCGGCTCCGGCAGGTCGTCGACATCCTGCTGGACAACGCGTTGCGGGTGGTGCCGGCCGGCGGCACCGTACGGCTCGGCGTACCGCCGGAACCGGCGACCGGGCAGCCGGGCTCCGTCGCAGTCCAGGTGCACGACGACGGCCCGGGGTTCACCGACGACGACCTTGCGGTGATCTTCGAACGCGGTGCGCTGCACCGCCGGTACCGGGGCGAACGGTCGGTCGGTACCGGGATCGGGCTGGCCCTGGCCGCTGGGCTGACCCACCGTCTCGGCGGCCGGATCGCCGCCGGTCACTCCCCCGGCGGCGGCGCCGTGTTCACCGTACGGCTGCCGGGCCGGCCGGCCCGGTAGCTCGGCTGCCTCCCGGAACGACGGTTGGCCGACGGCACCGCCGGACGCCTTACCTGATCCGAACATCGGTCTGACCGCGGCTTCGTGACAGGGACCGATGCTGAGCACATGAGAAAATCAGTTCGCACCAAGGCACTCACCGGCGCGGCGGCCGGCACGGCCGCGCTGCTGACCCTCACCGGCTGCGGGTTCGGCGGCTCGTCCGACGGCTCCCGCGCCGCAGCGGATCCGGTCGCGGTCGCTGCGGTGGACACCGTCGACTACAGCGACTTCGGTCTCTCCGGCGACGACCGACCCGGGTGGTGGGACGGTCGCCGTGGCCCGTGGGGGCGGCCCGGCCCACGCGCCGGCTGGCTGCGCGGCCTCGGAGCGGGCGGCACCGGTCTGCATGGCGAGATGACCGTGCAGACCGACGACGGACTGCGGACGCTCGTCGTGCAGCGCGGCACGGTCGGCTCCATCGACGGCACCACGATCAGCGTCGAGTCAGCGGACGGATTCGTGCTCGACTGGACCTGCGCGGACGAATGCCGGGTGGTCGACGACGGCGACGATGTCGATCTGTCCAGTCTCGACGTCAACGCCGAGGTCGGCGTACACGGGCTGCGCGACGGCCAGGACCTGCTCGCCCGGATCGTGCTGCACCGCGAGTCGGACTGATTCGCACCTCAAAGTGACCCCGGTAGTGGCCCGCGCCACCGGGCACGCGGCCCACGCGGCGGACCTCGGTCCCACGGCTCCGCGTGGGTCGCGGTCCGTCCGGGCGTCGAGGGCCTCGCCGGCACCGGTCCGTCACCCGTGACGTAGACCCTCTTACAGCGTGATCTGCCAATTCTGCTGCAGGAACTGACGCAGCGCCGCGACGCCCGGATCGACCGCCGCCCGATACGCCCCGGACCTCTTTTCCAGAACGTCCCGGACCTCCGCGTTGCCCAGCGTGGCGACGTTGTTGGTGAGATTCGTAACCTCGTACAGATAGACGTTTCCGTTTTCGGTCTTGCCGTGCAGGACGTGCCCGTGCTCGTGCCAGATCACCGCTGAGCGGTAGGCCACCGTACCGTCGAAGACCCCTTCCTGGATCACCAGTGTGTCGATCGCGACGGTGCCGATGATCCCGTCCCAGTCCACGTCGCCCTCGACGTACTTGCGGACCTCGGGCGCGGCCATCTGCTTCTTCACCCAGTTCACCTGAATCGCCGACTTCAGACAGATGGCCGGGTTATCGGCCGTGCCGACGGACATCGACTGCGGGACGACGACGATGTTCACGCCGTTGGCGACCTGCCCCAGAATGGTGGCCGCCTGCTGCAGCATGGCATTGCTGATCATGTGCCGAACTCCTGTCTCGATCGTTGTGGCGATTGCGGTCAGACCACGAGAAACACGTCCGCTGACCGGGTCGGCCTGGCGTGCGCAGCGAACAGACCGGATGGATTCGGATAAGTGGTCGACCCGGACGTGGGACGAATTCTTAATCCGCCTTGACAATAGTCGGACGGCGAGCATCGTCGCCACGGTCGGCAGGGTCCGGATCACGACAGGGGTGCGAGCGTGAACCCCCGGTCGACGCGGCGTCGATGGCCTGCGGACGGCCCCCGACGTGCGGGATACGCTCCGACGATGCGGGTGAGCGGGCACGCTGCGGCGACGGGCACAGCGGTGCCGATCGCCGCACCACGGCTGGTGGGACGGTCCGGTGAGGTGGCGGCGCTGGCCACAGCGCTCGCCCGTCCCCCGGCGGTGGTCCTGCTGGAGGGTGAGGCGGGAATCGGGAAGAGCCGGCTGGTACGGGAGGCGTCGACCACGGCGGACGGCCCACGCCCCGGCACCCTGCTGGCGGTCTGCCCACCGCTACGCGAGTCGCTCACCCTCGCGCCCATCGTGGACGCGCTGCGCGACATCCAGCCACGGCTGGCCGGGATACGGCTGAGCGCGCTGGCCGGGGCGCTGCGCCCGCTGGTGCCGGAATGGTCGGCCGAACTGCCGCCACCACTGGACCCGGCGGATGACGCGGCTGCCGCCCGGCACCGGCTGTTCCGGGCGTTGGACGAGCTGATTCGCGCGCTCGGCGTCGACCTGCTCGTCGTCGAGGATGCGCACTGGGCCGACGAGGTCACCCAGGAGTTCCTGGTGTTCCTCGCCTCCCGACCGGCACCCGGCGGTCCGAGCCTGCTGATCACCTACCGCCCCGAGGAAGTCGACGACCGGTCACTGCTGCTGCGGCTGTCCCGGCCGGCGCCCGGTGGGGGTGCCCGGCTGCGGATCACCCTGGCGCCGCTGGACGTGGCCGACACGGCGGCGATGGTCTCGTCGATGCTGGACGGCAATCCGATGTCGACCGAGTTCGCCACCTTCCTGCACCAGCGCACCAGCGGCGTGCCGCTGATGGTCGAGGAGTCGGTACGGCTGCTGTGTGACCGGGCCGACGTGGTGTTCCGGGACGGACGATGGGTGCGGTTGAGCCTGAGTGAACTGCAGGTGCCGGCGTCGGTGCGGGACTCGTCCAGGGAACGGGTCGGCCGACTGACCCAGGCCGCCCAGCGGGTGCTGCGCGCCGCCGCCGTACTCGGCGAACCCGCCGACGAGGCCACCCTGGCGGCCACCGCCGGCCTGCTGATCCGGGCCTGCCGGGCCGGGCTGACCGAGGCGGCCACCGCCGGCCTGCTGGACAGCGACGAGCGTGACCACCCCGGCGGCGGTCGGTGGCGGTTCCGGCACGCCCTCGCCGCCACCGCCGTCTACGCGGCCATCGCACACCCCGAACGGCGCACGCTGCACCTGCGGGCCGGACAGGCGCTCGAGCGTCTGGATCCGCCGCCGGTCGCCCAGCTGGCCCGGCATTTCCGCGAGGCAGGCGACGTGGCGCGCTGGGCTCGGTACGCCGAGGCCGCCGCAGATCGGATGGTCGCCTCCGGCGACCACACCACCGCCGCGGTCGCCCTCGACGAACTGCTGACGGTCGCGGAACTGGCGGCACCGGACCGGGCCCGGATCGCCCGTACCGCCGCCGACGCCGCTCTCGGCCGCCGCGAGCCGGTCGACGACGTCTACCACCGAGTGGTCGCCACCCTGCGGGCCGTGCTGGAGTCGACCGAACTGACCGCGCGGCAACAGGCCGACATCCGCAACCCGCTGGGCCGGCTGCTGATCATCGGCGGCGAGGCGCAGGCCGCGCTCACCGAACTCGGCCGGGCGGTGGAGTACCTGGCCGACCCGGTGGAGGCGGCCCGCGCGATGACCTACCTCGGCTGGGCGTACGCCGGCCCGTGGCCGGCCGCCACCCATCTGCGGTGGCTGCGCCGCGCCGCCGAGCTGATCCCGCGAATCCCGTCCGCCGCCGACCGGATGTCGCTGGCCGGCAACCGGGCGGCGGCGCTGCTGATGCTCGGCGAGCCGCAGGCCTGGGAGGTGGTGGCCGAGCTGCCGACCGACGGCGCGTCGGCGGCCGAACGGCGTGACATCGCCCGGATCCACGCCAACGTCGGCACCGGGGCGCTGATCTGGGGCCGGTACGCCGAAGCCGGCCGGCACCTGGCGGTGGCGCTGGCTCTCGCCGACGCCGAGGGTCTGGTCCGGCTGCGCTACAACGTCCTGGTGGAACAGGCCAACCTGGACTGGCTCACCGGCCGATGGGGCGGCCTGGCCGACCGCGCCGCCCAACTGGCCGAGGCGGACCGGGACCGGCCGGGCGTCTACCTGGCGAGTCTGCGGCTGGCCGGGCGGCTGGCCGCGGCCACCGGCCAGCCGCGCCCCGCAGAGCAGCAGTTCCAGCTGGTGCTGGACGAGGCGGCCCGGCGCGGCGCGGTCGACGACACGGTGGAGCCGGCCGCCATGCTGGCCCGGCTGTGGCTCGACGACGGGCAGGTCGACCGGGCGCTGCGGGTCACCGAAGACCCGATCGGCGCGGTCGCCGCCAAGAGGGTCTGGGTGTGGGCCACCGAGATTGCCCCGGCGCGGGTCGCGGCGCTGCTCGCCGCCGGACGGCCGGACGAGGCGGCCGGGCTGGTGCGTCGCTTCGCGAGCGGACTACGCGGCCGGGCCGCACCGGGCCCGGCGGCCGCGCTGGCGGTGTGCCG
>NZ_JBHMIN010000098.1:0-6980 GCF_048060215.1 Micromonospora sp. LOL_021
GACCTGTGAACGGTCCGGCTCCGGCCGGGCCCGCACCGGCGCACGCCGACGCCGCCGACGCCGAGCAGCCCGCCGGCACCGGCCCGCCCGCCCCCGGCGGCGGTGACTCCCTCGGCCAGCGCTTCCTGCACAACCTGTGGGCCGCCAACACGGTCACCGTGACGGTGCTCGCGCTGCTGCTGGCCGTCGTCATCGGCGGCATACTGATGATCGTCTCCGACCCGGAGGTGCTCGCCACCTACACCTACTTCTTCGCCCGCCCGGCCGACGCGCTGTCCGCCAGCTGGACCCTGGTCAGCGAGGCGTACGCCAACCTGTTCAAGGGCTCAGTGATCGACCCGGCGGCGGTACGGTCCTTCTTCGCCGGGGACACCGAGTGGTCCACGGTGTTCCGGCCGATCTCCGAGACGCTGACCTACACCGCGCCGCTGGTCTTCACCGGGCTGTCGGTCGCGTTGGCCTTCCGGGGCGGCCTGTTCAACATCGGCGCCCAGGGGCAGGCGATCATCGGCGTCGTGGTGGCCGCGCTGGCCGGCTTCCTGCTGCCCCTGCCGCTGGTGCTGCACGTGGTCGTCGCGGTGCTGGCCGGGGCGCTCGGCGGCGCGCTGTGGGGGTTCTTCCCCGGTTTCCTCAAGGCGCGCACCGGTGCCCACGAGGTGATCACCACGATCATGCTCAACTACGTGGCGCTGTACTTCCTCACCTGGATCATCGTGCAGCCCGGCGTGCAGAACCCGGACCGGCCGGACGCGATCAGCCGGCCGGTGGACACCACCGCCCAGCTGCCCCGGCTGCTCGGCGACGGGCTGCGGGTGCACGCCGGCATCCTGCTCGCGGTCGTCGTCACCGCAGCCGTCGCGTGGCTGCTCAACCGGTCCACGTTCGGCTTCGAACTGCGGGCCGTCGGCGCCAACCCGGACGCCGCGCGGACCGCCGGGATCAGCGTCACCGGCACCTACGTACTGCTGATGGTGGTCGCCGGCGGGCTGGCCGGGCTGGGCGGCGCCAACATGGTGCTGGGCTCTACGGCGAACGCGTTGACCCCGCTGGTCGCGGCCCAGATCGGCTTCGACGGCATCCTGGTCGCCCTGCTCGGCCGGGTCAGACCCTGGGGTGTCGCGCTGGCGGCGCTGCTGTTCGGGGCGCTGCGGGCCGGCGGCAACGCGATGCAGTCGGGTTCCGGCATCTCGCTGGAGCTGGTCACCGTGCTCCAGGCGTTGATCGTCATCTTCATCGCCGCCCCCGCCCTGGTGAAGGCGATCTTCCAGCTCCGGGCGGCCCGGTCCGCCCGGTTGCAGACCAGCATGGCGAAGGGCTGGTGACCGCGTTGTCCACCATGATCGCAACTGACGCCCCGGTGGCGGTGGTGCAACGGTTCTGGAACCGTACCCGGATCAGCGGCGCCGTCCTGGTCGCCGCCGGCGTGGTCGCGGCGGCCGTCTTCGGCTCGCTCGCCGCCGAGCAGCAGGCCCGGTTCACGCTCAGCGAGACCGCCGGCGGGGCCGCGCTGCGGATCCCCGGCAACCTGGGCGCGGTGCTGTTCGGCCTGGCGACCCTCGCCGCCGGCGCGCTGCTGCTCAGCCCGTACGGTGTCCGCTGGTTCCGCTGGCTGCTCGGCGTCGGCATCGTCGGCTTCGTGGTCAGCTTCCTCTGCTGGCAGATCTCCACCGCGCCGACCGGGCAGAACTTCATGCCGATGGTCAACATCGTCCGGGGCACCTTCCTGCTGGCGTTGCCGTTGATCTTCGGCTCGCTGGCCGGGGTGCTCTGCGAGCGCTCCGGGGTGGTCAACGTGGCCATCGAGGGCCAGCTGCTGATGGGCGCGTTCGCCGGTGCGCTGATCGGCACCATGTCCGGCAACGTCTGGGTCGGGCTGATCGCCGCCGCGTTCGGCGGGGCGTTCATCTCGCTGCTGCTGGCCCTGTTCGCCATCCGCTACCTGGTCGACCAGGTGGTCATCGGCATCGTGCTGAACCTGTTCGCGATCGGTCTGACCGGGTTCCTCTACGAGCGGCTGATGCAGACCGACCAGCCGGCCTACAACCAGCCGCCGCACTTCGGCACCTGGGAGATCCCGCTGCTGTCCGACATCCCGGTGCTCGGGCCGGCGCTGTTCCGCGGCAGCATCTTCCTCTACCTGGCGCTGATCCTGGTCGTGGTGATCAACGTGGCGCTGTTCCGGACCCGGTGGGGGCTGCGGACCCGGTCGATCGGCGAACACCCGATCGCGGCGGACACCCTCGGCGTACGGGTGCTGGGGCTGCGCTACCGCAACGTGCTGCTGGCCGGCATGGTGGCCGGGATCGGCGGCGGGTCGTACACCCTGCTGCTCTACTCGTTCACCAAGAACATGATCGGCGGCAAGGGCTTCATCGCCCTCGCCGCGATGATCTTCGGCCGGTGGAGCCCGACCGGGGCGCTGCTGGCGTCGCTGTTCTTCGGCTTCGCCGACCAGCTCGGTGCCTATCTGGGGGCGATCAGCAGCGCCATCCCGAGCCAGTTCCTGGCGATGCTGCCCTATCTGGCGACGCTGCTCGCGGTCGCCGGACTGGTCGGCCGGGTACGGGCACCGGCCGCCGACGGCAAGCCCTACATCAAAGCCTGATCAACGCCGGTTACCGTTTACTACTGGCCGGTCAGGTCCGGTCGCACGAACCGGACCGACCGGCCGGTGGCGGTGGCCGGTGCAGGTGAGGAGGGCAGTCGTGGAGATCGACTGGGTGGAGCTGCGGCGGGCCGCGACCGAGGCGATGCGGCACGCGTACGCGCCGTACTCGAACTTCCCGGTCGGCGCGGCCGGACTGGTCGACGACGGCCGGGTGGTGGTCGGCTGCAACGTCGAGAACGCCGCGTACGGCGTGGTGCTCTGCGCCGAGTGTGGTGTCGTCTCGTCGCTGCACAGCACCGGCGGCGGCCGGCTGGTGGCGCTGTCCTGCGTCGGCGGGGACGGCCAGCCGCTGATGCCGTGTGGGCGGTGCCGCCAGCTGCTCTGGGAGCACGGCGGGCCGGAATGCCAGGTCGAAGCGCTGCCGGCGCCGTTGACCGTGGCGGAGTTGTTGCCGCACGCGTTCGGGCCGGCGGATCTCGCCGCCGCCGCGCTCGCCCCCGGCGGCGGCCTCGGCCGGGGCACCGGTCGTGGCGCGGTGGAGCGGGACCGGGTCGGCACCGAGCACGTCGGGCGAGCCGACGCGGCCGGGCGCCCGGTGGTGGCGCCGGACACCGCGGTGCCGGCCCGGCTGGCCAAGTGGCGGGGCCGGGGCACCGTCTTCGTGCACCCCGACTCGGCCGGCGGCGAGCTGGTCTGGACCGGCTACTGGGAACGGTCCGAATCCACCGGCGAGGCGGCCGGATCGGGCATCCTGGAGGAGGCACCGAGCTGGCCGTCGGCCGAATCGGTGGTGGCCTGGGGTCGGGCGCGTACCCACCGGGTGGTGGTGGTCGACGCCGACGGCGGCGTCTCCTGGGCCGGCGAAGGTGATCCGCCGACCGAGGTGAGCACCCGCTGGACCGGCTGATCGAGTGCGGTAGCACCGCGAGCACCCGGCAGCCGATTTCCTACTCCGCCCCTGTCCAGCGTCGCCCGCGACCCTGGAGCCATCGTGAAGGTATGACCGATTTGTCTAGTGAGCGCACCAAGATAGCCGGCGTCGTCGACGTGATCCGCACCAAACGCGATGGTGGCCGGCTCAGCGACGCCCAGATCGACTGGACCATCGCCGCGTACACCCGGGGTGAGATCGCCGACGAGCAGATGTCGGCCCTGGCCATGGCGATCCTGCTGCGCGGCATGGAGACCGCCGAGATCGCCCGGTGGACCGCCGCCATGATCGCCAGCGGCGAGCGGCTCGACCTGTCCGGCGTAGGCCGGCCCACCGTCGACAAGCACTCCACCGGCGGCGTCGGCGACAAGATCACCCTGCCGTTGACCCCGCTGGTCGCCGCCTGCGGCGCGGCGGTACCGCAACTGTCCGGCCGAGGGCTCGGCCACACCGGTGGCACCCTGGACAAGCTGGAGTCGATCCCAGGCTGGCGGGCAGACCTGACCAACGCCCGCTTCGTCGACCAGCTACGTGACGTCGGCGCGGTGATCTGCGCGGCCGGCGACGGCCTCGCCCCGGCCGACCGCAAGCTGTACGCACTGCGCGACGTCACCGGCACCGTCGAAGCGATCCCGCTGATCGCCAGCTCGATCATGAGCAAGAAGATCGCCGAAGGCACCGGCGCGCTGGTCCTCGACGTCAAGGTCGGCAGCGGAGCCTTCATGGCGTCGGTCGCCGACGCCCGGCAGCTCGCCCGCACCATGGTCGACCTGGGTGCCGCACACGGCGTCCGCACGGTCGCCCTGCTCACCGACATGTCCACCCCGCTCGGTCGGGCGGTCGGCAACGCCGTCGAGGTGACCGAATCGGTCGAGGTGCTCGCCGGCGGTGGGCCGGCGGACGTCGTGGAGCTCACCCTCGCGCTGGCCCGCGAAATGCTGGACGCCGCCGGGCTGCCCGACGCCGACCCGGCCGCCGCGCTGCGCGACGGCCGGGCGATGGACACCTGGCGTGCGATGATCGCCGCTCAGGGCGGAAATCCGCACGCCCCGCTGCCGGTCGCCGCCGAAACCGAACTGGTCCGCGCCGACCGGGACGGCTACGTCGCCGCGGTCGACGCCCGCGCGATCGGGGTGGCCGCCTGGCGGCTCGGTGCCGGCCGGGCCCGCAAGGAGGATCCGGTCAGCGCCGCCGCCGGAGTGATCCTGCACCGCAGGCCGGGGGAGCCGGTCCGGGCCGGTGACCCCCTCGTCGAGCTGCGCGCCGACGATCCCGGCCGGATCGCCGACGTGCTGCCGGCCCTCTCCGGCGGGTTCGGCCCGACGGATCCCGTTCAGCTCACTGACGTGCCACCGGCGACCACCGAGCTGGTCGTCGACCGGATCGCCTGATCCACCGCGACCGGCGTACCGACACCCCTTGTCGTGGTACCCGTGACACAGAGCGGATATCCTGCCTCGCCGGGGGGGGTCCGTTCAGGAGGAAGCCGACGCCGACTAGCAGGGAACGAAGCCTGTGACCGTACTCGCTCCTGACCCCCGGGCCATTCGCGCGGAGAGTCTCGACGAGCTGCGCCGGCTCCGTCTACCGTTGCCTCCGGCCGGCTTTCCGCTGGTCTGGGAGCCGGGCGACGGGGTCGAGCTGCGGCCCACCCCGGAGATCGAGGCCCGCACCGCGATCCTGCATCTGGTGCTGGCCCGCTGCTTCGGGATGCCGCCGCAGGCGGCGATGAGCTGGCTGCTCAACTCGCACCTGGTAGAGCTGGTCACCCCGCCAGAGTGGCAGTTCGTCATCGGGGGGCGCGGCGACCACCGCTCGTTCGTCCTGCACCACGACGCGATCTTCGCGTTGGCCTGGGTGCTGGGGCTGACCCGGCACCTCGACCCGGTCGCGGTCTCCGACGACCGACTGATGGCGTTGCTGCCGCACCTGGCGGCCGGCGAAACCTTCGCCCAATGGCGCTCCCGGACCCTCGTCGCTCCCCGCGACGCGGCCGAGGCTGCCGTACTGCTCGACTTCTACTACTGCCTGGACTGGGGCTACCTGGAGGCGGAACGGCGGGGTGACCCGTTGCCCGGGGTGGTGGACGCCAACGCCATCGGGCAACGACGGTGGGCCCTGGAATGGGCGGTCGTCTTCCGTGGCCCGTACCACGACGCACCGCCCGGGTGGGAAGAGGTCGACCTGTCGACCTGACCGGTCATCCGTCATCCCGTCATCCCGTCATTCGGTCGGACGTCCGCGACCCGGTGCACGACGCCACGCACCTCGGCGACCGGTCAGGTGCGTTGCCGGCAGCGGTAGACCGCCAGTTGGACCGCGGCCGTGACGGTGACCGGCTCCGGTAGCGCGGCGATCGCCGACGCCAGGTCGGCCGGGTCAGTGTGCCGGGCGCTCGGTCCCATCCGTACCAACGCGGTGACGTCGCGGTGCGACAAGAGCAGCCGTCGGCGCAGGACGTGCAGCGCGACCCGGTCGAAGTGGTGCCGTAGCGCCGCGCCGGTACGGTCGTCCTTCGCCGGGTCCACCCGAAGCAACCCGAGTGGCCCGATCACCTCGCCGAGGTGGTCGGGCAGCGGGGTTACCACGATCAGCGCACCGCGCGGCCGCAGGATCCGGGCGAACTCCCCGCCGTTGCGCGGAGCGAACACGTTCAGCACCAGGTCGGCGCAGGCGTCGGCAATGGGCAACGGCCGCCAGGTGTCGCAGCGGACCGCAGCGGCCGACGGATGGGCGCGGGCGGCCCGGCGTAC
The DNA here is from genome assembly GCF_048060215.1 of Micromonospora sp. LOL_021. Lineage (NCBI taxonomy): Bacteria > Bacillati > Actinomycetota > Actinomycetes > Micromonosporales > Micromonosporaceae > Micromonospora > Micromonospora sp. LOL_021. The sequence continues at coordinate 6,293 of NZ_JBHMIN010000098.1, forward strand.
CGCCGCCTTGGACAGATCCAGGGCGAGCCCGACGGCACCGGGCAGCGCCTCGAGCACCGCCGCGAGGTAGGCCCCGGTTCCGGCGCCGGCATCGACCACGAACGGCCCGGCCCGGTCGTCCGGGGCCGGGCTGCGCGTGGCTCGGTCGTCCGTGGCCCGGTCGCCCGGGTCCGGGCTGCCCACCGCTCGGACCAGACCCGTGGCGACCATGTCGAAATGCCCGGTCCGAAGGAACTCGTCGCGGGCGGCGACCATCTCGGTGGAGTCGCCGGCGTGCCGGACCCGGCCGGTCACCAGATCCACGTAGCCCTGCCGGGCCACGTCGAAGCTATGTCCAGCCGGGCAGCGCAGCGTCCGTACGGTGCCGTCGGTGTTGCCGTGGATGTCACCATCGCGGGGGACGCCGCCGTCGTGGGCAGCGAGCGGCGCGTGGCAGACCGGGCAGCGCAGGTACGGCAGTACGTCGGCGAGCATCACCGACATCCTGCCTGGCCGGCCGACCGGCATCCGCGCCGGCATGGGCCATACCCCGTGCTGGCCATCGGCTCTACCCGTGTCCCGTGTTTGGCATCGGCTCTACCCGTGTCCCGTGCCGGAGTGCGCCGTCGGAACCTACTACCCTCCACCCATGGTGGCTGTTTCGTTGGCGGAGATCGTTCGGGCGCCGAAGGTGCTGCTGCATGACCAT
>NZ_JBHMIN010000099.1:0-6948 GCF_048060215.1 Micromonospora sp. LOL_021
CGGCACTTCTCCTACTCCCAGCTGTCCCAGCGGTACGTGCCGGAGCGCGACGCCGCCATGGGCCGCACGACGACAGCGCCGGGCCGCACGAGGACGGGAGGACGCACCGTGGCTGACGCCCGTACCGAGATCCTGGCCCGGTTGCGGGCGGCGCGGGACCACCGGCCGGTGCCGCTGCCGGTGCGGGTGCCCCGCGACTACCGGACCGCCGACGCGGACCCGACCGGCACCGACCCGGTGGCTCTGTTGGTGGACCGGCTGCTCGACTACCGGGCGACGGTGCACCGGTGCGTCCCGGACCGGTTGGCCGACCGGATCGCCGAGGTACTCATCGGGGTGCGCCGGGTCGCGGTGCCGCAGGACCTGCCGGACGGCTGGCTACCCGGCTTCACCGGAGAGGTACTACGCGACGACCCGACCCGACCGCTGTCCGTCACCGATCTGGACCAGCCCGGCCTGGCCGCGCTGACCGGTTGCGCGGTGGCGATCGGCCGGACCGGGACGGTGCTGCTGGACACCGGGCCGACGCAGGGTCCGCGCCGGCTCACTCTGGTGCCCGACCACCACGTCTGCGTGGTCCGGACCGACCAGGTGGTGGCCGAGGTGCCGGCGGCGCTGGCCCGGCTGGCCGACCCGACCCGACCGATCACGCTGATCTCCGGGCCGTCCGCCACCAGTGACATCGAACTGAACCGGGTGGAAGGGGTGCACGGGCCGCGCCGGCTGGACGTCGTGCTGGTCGACACCGGCCGGCAACCGGCGGCAGGTCAGCCCGCCGGCACCGGCTGACCGCGCAGGTACGCCACATGCTCGACCAGTGCGATCAGCACCGTCTTGCCCGAGCCGCGGTTGCGGGCGTCGCACAGCACGATCGGCACATCCGGGTCGAGGTCGAGCGCACGGCGCACCGAGTCCTGACTGAACTGCTGCGCCCCCTCGAAACAGTTGACCCCGACCACGAACGGCGTGCCGCGCTGCTCGAAGTAGTCGACCGACGGGAAACAGTCGGCGAGCCGACGGGTGTCGGCCAGCACCACCGCACCGAGCGCGCCGAACGCCAACTCGTCCCAGAGGAACCAGAACCGGTCCTGACCCGGCGTACCGAACAGATAGACCTGCAGATCATCGTTGATGGTGATCCGGCCGAAATCCATCGCGACGGTCGTGGTGTTCTTGCCCTCCACCCAGGACGTGTCGTCGGTGCCCAGGCTGGCGCTGGTGAGCACTTCCTCGGTCTGCAGCGGCCGGATCTCACTGACCGCGCCGACCAGGGTGGTCTTCCCGACGCCGAAACCGCCCGCGATGAGTATCTTCAGCGCGAGTGGGACCCGCCGGGAGGGCTGATGCCGGTTAGAGCGCACGGAGTCCATTGACCACCGCCTTGAGTATGTCGTCGTGGGGGTGAGCGGCCGAAGCCGGGGGTTCGTAGAGGGCGATCAGTCCGGCGGCGAGCAGGTCCCCGAGCAGGACCCGGACCACACCGAGCGCGAGGTCGAGGTCGGCCGCGAGGTCGGCGACCGAGACCGGCTGCTGGGCCAGCCCGACGATGCGCCGATGTTCCGGCTGCAGCGGGACCTCGCTGTCGGCGCCCTCCGGAGCTTTCGCCACCACGAAGGCCAGCAGGTCGAAGGTGGCACCGGTCGGCTGCACCCGGCCACCGGTCACCGCGTACGGACGGACCACCGGGCCGGCGTCGGAGTCCAGCCAGTCGTGGGGTCCGGCCGGGTCACCCCGCATCGGATTGCGCCGCCGGTGTCCGGCTCGGCGTGCTGAGAGTCTGCCCGACCCGGGTGACCAGCATCGCCATCTCGTACGCGATCAGGCCGATGTCGGCGTCGGCCGCGCTGAGCACCGCCAGGCAGGCCCCGTGCCCGGCCGCGGTGACGAACAGGTACGCCGACTCCATCTCGATCACGGTCTGCCGTACCGGGCCCGACCCGAAGTGCCGGCTGGCGCCCTTGGCGAGGCTCTGGAAGCCGGCGGCCATCGCCGCCATGTGCTCGGCACCCTCCCGGGTCAGCCCCCGCGACGCGCCCATCAGCAGGCCGTCGGCGGACAGCACGACGGCCTGCTGCGCGGTCGGGACCCGGTCGACGAGGTCGTCGAGCAGCCAGTCGAGGTTCATCGCATGCCGCATGGTGTGCACAGCTACAGCTCCCTCTCCGACTCTTCCGTCGCCGGGGGCGGCAGCACCGCGCCCGGAGGCGGAGTCGCGGTGCCCCGGACCGGGCCGGTCGACCCGGTCGGGGACGGTTCCGATGCCACGGAAGCCGGCTCGTCGCCGGAACCGGGGGTGCCGTCGCCGGCCGGCGGCACCGAGCCGCCGTCGACGATCGGCGTCGTGTCGCCGGTACCACCCGGCTGCCCGGCCGCTGGCAGGCCGGCCGCCTGCCGGCCCCGGGCGGTTCCCGCCTGCAACGCGGACATCAGCGACCGCACCTCCTGCGGGGACCGTTGCGGGGCTTCCCGCAGCGGCTGGCCGTCGGCCCCGGGCGAATCGGGTGCCTGGCGTAGTTGGGGCGCCAGGCTGGACTGGCGTACCCGGCGCGGCAGGCCGTCCTCGGTGGTCTCGCCCGCGCCGGCGGACCGCCGGGTCGGCAGGGTGGTGGGACGGCGGCGGGCCGGCAGCTGCGCCCCGTTCGGCTCCGCCGCAGGCTCGGGGGTCGGTCGCCCGGTCATGTCCGGTGCCGGGCCCGGCCGGAGGGTGGTCAGCGCGTCCGGTTCAGGGCTCGGCCGCACGGTGGCCAGCGCGTCCGGTGCAGGAGTCGACCGGACCGTGGTCAGTGCGGTAGGTGGCCGGCCGGACGGCAGCGCCAGCACCTCGGACTCGGGCACCACCAGCTCCGCCGGGATCAGCGTGACGGCGGTGATGCCGCCGAACGGTGACGGCCGGAGCCGGACCCGTACGCCGTGCTTGGCCGCCAACTGGGCGACGACGAACAGGCCGAGCCGGGCGCTGTTGTGCGGGTCGAAGTTCGGCGGCTCGGTGAGGCGCTGGTTGGCGTCCTCGATCGCGTCCGGTTCCATGCCGAGGCCCCGGTCCTCGACCTCGACCGCGTACCCGTTGGGCAGGCTCTGGCCGATGACGGTGACCCGGGTCTGCGGCGGGGAGAAGGACGTGGCGTTCTCGATCAGCTCGGCCAGCAGGTGGATGACGTCGCCCACCGCCCGGCCGGCGACCGCCGCGGCCTCCACGGTCGTGACGTGCACCCGGGCGTAGTCCTCGACCTCGGAGACGGCACCCCGAATCACGTCGACCATCGGCACCGGGTTGCGCCACCCCCGGCCCGGTGCGGCTCCCGCGAGGATCACCAGGTCTTCGGCGTGCCGGCGCATCCGGGTCGCCATGTGGTCGACCCGGAACAGGTCCTCCAGCTCCGTCGGGTCGGTGCTGCGCCGTTCCATCCGGTCCAGTACGGCCAGCTGCCGGTGCAGCAGCGTCTGGCTGCGTCGGGCGATGTTGAGGAACGTCTCGTTCAGCCCGCGACGCAGCGCCGCCTCCTCGACGGCCGACCGTACGGCGGTCCGCTGCACCTCGCTGAACGCGTGCCCGACCTGGCCGATCTCGTCGGCGCCGTACTCCAGCGGCGGGGCCTCGGTGACGACGTCGACGTCCTCGCCACGGCGTAGCCGGGCGACCACCCCGGGCAGCCGCTCGCCGGCCAGCTCCAAAGCGGCGGCGCGCAGCCCGGTCAACCGGTGGATCAACGACCGGCCGACCCGCAGCGAGATGACCACGGAGATGATCACCGCGGCCAGGCCGACCAGGCCGGCCGCGGCGAGCCGGACCAGGATGGCGATCGCGGTCGGCATGCTGCGTTCGGCCAGCGCGTCGGCGGCGAGCAGCTCGAAATCGCGCAACTGCTCCTGGACCAGTTGATAGCTGGCCCGCCAGCGGGACTCGGAAACCGGCAGCCCGTCCTCGGCCGGCCCGCCGGCGATCAGCGTGTCCTGCATCTGCCGCAGCCCGGTGTAGTCGTCACCGGCAACGAGCTGGTGGTAGGTCCGGCTGTCCGGGTCGGGGAGCTCGGCCACCGCCCGGTCGAACACGAACCGCTGGTTGGCGACGATCTGCACCAGTTGCAGATGGCCAGCGGCGGTCAGCTCGCCAGCGGCGAAGGCCCCGGCGAGCAGAGCGTCGGTCCGGCCGAGCAGGTCGCGGCCCAGCCCGATGTCGGTCAACGCCCGCGCCTGCCGGTTGATCTCGTTGTCCGGCAGCCCGGCCAACGCCCCGAACATCTGGAACGCGGTGTCGACGATGCCGCTGTAGAGGCCCAGCGCGCCGGCTGCGTCCATCTCCCGACGCTCGACGAACCCTCGGCCGGACGGCAGCAGTTCCAGCTCGGACAGGGTCGCCGCGATCCGCTCGTCCAACACGGACGGATCCGCCGGCGGCTCGTCGCCGCGGGCGGAGCGCCGGAACTCGTCGACCGCCGCGTCGGTGGCTTCCCACTGGTCGCGCAACTGCCGCAGGTCACCGGCGCGCAGCGCGTTCTGACCATCGCTGCGGGACAGGTACACCACCGAGAGCCGGCGTTCCCGCTGCAGCTCGGCCACCACCGCTTCGCCGGGGCGGCCGACGTCGTCGAGCAGTGCCTGGGCACCCAGCAGGCTCAGCGCCGGGCCGACGGTCAGCGACGTCGCGAAGATCCACAGCGCCAGCAGCGCGGCGATCGGGACAGCGACCAGCGCAACGATCTTCGAGCGGATCGACCAGTTGCGGGTATTCATCAGACCTCGCCGGCGCGGTGGTGGCTGAGCTGGCGCGGCGGATGCGAACCGACCGGTCCGGGTGAGTGGATGGTCAGTCGTGTCCGGCGCCTCCGGAAGGATACGTAATTAACGGCTCAGGCACTACCAGAGGCACTCAGCGGTCGATTGTGGGCACGGAGCGTACCGAAAGCGGCCGCACCGGCAGCATCCACGGTCGTCGTCGCGACCTGCGGCGGACCATCCGGCGGCCGATCCGGATCAGATGCCGGCAAGATCGTCAAGGAAGTGTGACAAACCTGGATTGGGGATCCGGGTCGAGCGGGAATACCAGGGTGAGAAGGAGGAACAACCATGTCGCCCATCGAGATCGTCCTCATCTCCGCCGTACTTCTCGTCGTGCTCGCGGCGCTCGCCCTGCTCTGGACCCGGTGGCGGCGGCGCCACGACCTGCGTGGCACCTTCGGTCCGGAGTACGACCGGGTCGTCGCCGAACAGGACAGCCGCAGCGCGGCCGAGCGCGAGCTCCGACAGCGGGAACGCCGGCACGCCGAGTTGACCCTGACCCCGTTGTCCGAAACGTCCCGCGTCCGATACGCCGCCGCCTGGGCCGACGTGCAGACCCGGTTCGTCGACGCGCCTGGCGCCGCGGTTGGCGACGCCGACGAACTGCTCACCCGGCTGATCGCCGAACTCGGCTACCCGACCGGGGACTACGACGAGCAGGTGGCTCAGCTCTCCGTGGACCACGCCCGTACTCTCGGCAGGTACCGCGAGGCGCACGAGATCCATCTGGCCAACGAGCGCGGGGAGGCGAGCACCGAGCAGTTGCGTCAGGCCGTGATGCACTACCGGGCGCTCTTCGCCGAGCTGCTCGGTGAGGACCCCGTACCCACCGCGACCCCGACCGAGCAAGCCTCGACCCCGACGGAAGCTTCGACCCGCTGAGGAGAGACACCATGGCCCGCACCGATCAGTGGCACGACGAACGTACCGAGGTCATCACCCCGCACGGCGGACCGGGCCAACCGGGCGCCGGTCACGACCGCGACGGATACGTGGACCCGGACCGTACCGAGATCGTCTCCGGCGTGGCGACGCCCGACCGGGACGAGCCGGTCCACCACGAGCCGGTCGAACAGCCGACCGCGTTCGGCGCCGCCACCGTCGGCGGTGCGGTCGCGGCCTCGGCGATGGCCGGCCCGGAGCGGCTGCACGAGCAGCGCGACCCCGGCGACGACGACACCGTACGGGTGGGTGACGGCGGCGAACCGCCGCAGACCGGGCAGCCGGTGCCGGCGGGGCACCCGGTGCCGGTGGGGATCTTCGCGGCGGAGCAGGCGGACGCGTTCCGGGACCGGTGGCGGGACGTGCAGTTGCGCTTCGTCGACGACCCGCACGCCGCAGCGGGCGAGGCACAGAACCTCGTGACGGAGGCCGTCGAGGCGCTCACCGCGGCGTTGACCGCGCAGCGCGACGAACTCGGCGGGTGGACCGACGCCGGTCCGGAGGACACCGAGCAACTGCGGATGGCGGTCCGCCGCTACCGGGACCTGCTGGACCGGGTGCTGTCGCTCTGACCCGTCGCCAGCACCCGACCTTCCCGATCTCTGCGACGATCTCTGCGACCTCCGGCGCCAGCTGCGCCGGAGGTCGCCCCTTTCCGCCGGCCGGCGCCCGCGCATATCCGCCCCTGCCCCGGGTACCCGGTACCTCGACGGCTCCGACGGGAGGGGGCAGCCATGACGGACCGGGACAATGCGATCGGCCGGGTGCCGCTGGAGGAGGAACCGGCAGTGGCGGCCGCTGTCGAGGACGACACCACGGTGCCGCTGCTGGTCACCGATCCGGACACGGAGCAGGACGGTCCGGATTTCCAGCCGCCGGACGGCCAGTCCGGCCCGGTCCGGGTGCGGACCGGTGCCGAGCAGCCGTGGGACGCCGAGGACCTCGCGGTGGCCAAGGGCGGTGACGGCAGCCCGGAGCAGGTGGAGCGGGCGCGTCAGGAGCTGGAACACGACGGGGCCGCAGCGATCGAACGCACCGTGCCCTGACCCCTCGTCATGCCTGACCGGGCGATCCGGAGGGCAGGGCACTCAGTGGCCGAAATGGGGCGGGGCCCGGTGCCGTGTCCGGCACCGGGCCCCGCTCAGCGTTACGTCCAGCCTTACGACAACGGCGGGTACGCGTTCGCCATCAGCTCCTGGAACTGAGCCGAGAACCAGTGCCCGGAAACCG
>NZ_JBHMIN010000100.1:0-6335 GCF_048060215.1 Micromonospora sp. LOL_021
TTCACCGGATTCGCCCGTGTCGCACCAATCAAACCTTTTGCGTTGCTGAGATCAGCTCATTACCGACTAGGACCAGGTTATCAAAACTACAACGGGACCCCTAACAATGCGAACATAACTCTCACGTCGACAGTGGGAGGAACAGTGTCATGGGCAGCCTCTACGTCACTTTCAGTTAAAGGTTCGGTACTGGTGGCTGAGGCAGAAGCAGCCTTCGGTTTGAACCTATCCACATCACTGACTGCAGCAGTGACGAACCGCATTGCGGTCACAGCCCGTCCGTATACAACAGTCTACGGAGACTACGGCGTTTGGCGCCGGAAGGCCTACGGAAAATATGCCATCCTCTATCCTTCTTGCAATAGCCAATCAGCATGGGTGACCAGCTACCTCCCAGGGAGGGTCGGCTGGAACGTTTGGGGCGGGTAGGCTCCACCGAAGCAGCGTCGCCGACCTTGACACCGAGGGGTCGGCGACAAGCTTTTTCTCCGAAACCAACAGGGAGCATCTATTGCTAAATCCAAAGAAGTGCAGACATCTCGCACCCCTGTCAGCGCTAGCCATTATTTTGGGAATTGGCGGATGCACTGAGAGGGGCGACGATAACAGCGTCCCGCCCACGCCGGAAGCAAGCGCGCTGGAAAGCCCGGAAGCGCTCCCGATACCGGAAATCGAGGCCCCTCCCAGCCCTCAACCAGGGATGAAGACCCTACTCACGGTGCCACCGACGAGTGGGAGCATAGTAGCTGGCACGGTACAGGCCGAGGCTGGCGCCATCTGGGTCAACGCTGACTGCATCGGCGGAATCCTCGAAATAAGTTTGAACGACGAAACTAGGCTTCCTATCACGTGTAGCGAAACCGAGATAACACCTTCTGGGAACCGCATCGGCTACTCCTCAGCTCGTCAGGTAACTGTACGAGTTGAGGCACCTCCGGAGGTTCACTGGAGCATCAGAATCGAGCAGGAAGGCACAACTGACGAACCCGGATAATTCCAGATTTACCCCCTGTTGAAGTGCTCGGCGCGAAGCCAGGGGCTGACTCACTCGTCGTGCTCGGTGTCGTTGTCGGCCACCCCGGTCATGTCCGACCCGAGCATGGCGCCCAGCCCTTTCGCGAACGCCCGCAGCCGCTCCCGCAGCACCTCTGCCCGCAGCTCCAGAAACCCCTCGTGGTCGCCAGCCAGCAGCCTGAGGAAGGCCCGCTCGGTGATGCAGTGGCTGGCCAGCAGCCGCATCACATGCTCCCGACTGATTGTGCGCTCCAGCTGGCCGTTGCGCAGCTCTCTGAACACCCCCAGCGGGTTGTCCCCCGGGCTGGTCGGCAGGATGATCCGGTTGGCCGCCGTCGAATAGCCGGACACGATCTGCCGGTACGCCTGCGGCACCCCGGCCGCCAACCGCTTCACCACGTCGAACTCCTGCCCGAGCGCGTCCCGCCGGGTCGGGAACTCGTGCACCTCCCACGCCACATACGCCAGCGTCCGGGCACTGTTCAGGTTGAACGGCTCCGGCATCGGCTCCACCGCACCGACGTCCAACTTCAAGGTCGGGGTCGCACCGGCCGCGAACGCCTTCATCTCCACCAAGCCCTCACGGATCCGGGTCGAGTTGGCACCCGCGAACGACCCCGCCCACGACGTCACCCAAAACCACCGCTCCAGCTCCAACCGCTGGTTACCGGTCGGCTCCGGCCGACAGTGGAAGAAATAGGCCAACAACACCAACTGATGCAAGTACGGCAACAGCGCCGCCAACGGCAGCCCCGCCCACCGCAGCAGCTCCACCGCCTTGTGCACTGCAGCATCGGTGGCGGGCATCGCATCGACCAGCCAATTCTGCACCGTTCGGCGAGCTTCTCCCACCGTGGGCTCATCACATCCGGCTACGCGAGCAGATCGCCACACTTACCGCCGAACTCGGCCGCGTCGACAGCGAACTGGCCGCCCTGGCGACCACCCGCACCACCCTGCGCGCGCTCGCCGCCGCCGAGTTCACCGCCGACGACCCGACCTTCGCCAGCACCCCCTACCAGCAGATCCTGGAAGTCCTCGCCGCCACACCCGCCGGGATGCGGGCGAAGGGCATCTGCCTCGCACTCGGCGTCGAACCCTCGCCGAAACACGTCGAAGGCACCCGCGCGAAGCTCAAACGCATGGTCAACCGCCGCGTCCTCACCGAAGACGAACCCGGAGTGTTCACTCTCGCCCCGAAAAGGACGTAATCTTCCGAACTGCCCTCTCAGAGCCATCGCCCGGCAAAACACTGTCATGTCCTGGACACCTGCAGGGCTAAACAATCTGGCCCGACAAGCTTGTCATGCCCCAGAGTCCAAATAGTAGCGATGGCCAGCAGCGGGGACGAACCTGTACCCAGGGGGAACCGCCCACTATCGACAGCCAGAATCCGTATCAAGTTGCATTTAAGTTAATGATGAGATCATTAACTTAACCCCAAGAAGATGGGGCTAAAATATCGATATACCTCGACAGCTGGGCAAATATATGAGAAGCTATCGAAAGTCCCGGCAGTTCTTGAGCCATCCCGCTCATGTGGCAAACGAAGGAGCAGCCATGAAGAAGGCCATCATCACATCCTTAATTCTAACTGGAACCATGGTAATAGTTGGCAGCCTCTTAGAGGACGTCTGATTTACGTATTTTGTCGGTTATGCGGGTTTAGCCGTATCGCCAGGTTGGGGTGGTTTCGGTGGTGAGTCGTTTCGCGAGGTTGTCGATCATCGCGATGGTGATCATGCTGGCGGAGTTGTCGGGTCGGGCTTCGTAGTCGCGTACGAGTCGGCGGTGGTGCATGAGCCAGCCGAGGGTGCGTTCGACGACCCATCGGCGTTTGACGACGCTGAAGCCCTTGGTCTGTGGGTCCTTGGTGATGATCTCGACGTCGACGCCGAGTGCGGCGCCGTGTTCGACGACGCGGTTCTTGAAGCCGGCGTCGGCCCAGGTCTTGGTCAGGGTGGGGTAGGTGGTGGTGGCCTGGTCGAGCAGGTCTGCGCCGATGGCGTTGTCGCTGGCGCTGGCGGCGGTGACGATGACGGCGAGGAGTAGTCCGAGGGTGTCGGTGATGATGCCGCGTTTGCGGCCTACGATCTTTTTCCGGCGTCGGTGCCTTGTGTGGACAGGGGGACGTTGGTGGAGGTCTTGACGCTTTGGCTGTCCATGATGGATGCGGTGGGTTGGATGGTGCGGCCGTGGTGGTCGCGGACGAGGCCGGTGAGCTGGTAGTTGAGTTCGGTGAAGATGCCTTCCTTGCTCCAGGCGGCGAAGTAGCCGTAGACGGTGCGGTGGGGCGGGAAGTCGTGGAGCAGGTAGCGCCATGCGATGCCGGTGCGGTTGACGTAGAGGATGGCGTTGAAGATGTCGCGTAGGTCGTGGGTGGGGGTGCGGCCGCTGACGCCGGCGTCGGTGCGGGCCTGTCGCCAGGCGGTCAGGCGGGGTGCGATCAGGGCCCAGCGGGCGTCGGACAGGTCGGACGGATAGGCTCGCCGTTCGGTCATTCGGTAGGCGTACGGTGTCCGGGCGGCAGCTCGGCGGACGCAATGTCCGTCGATGTGGGGATCAAAGTGAATCAGACACGATCCCGGGGTGAAATGCGGCGAAGCCGGGCGGGTCTGCGGCTGCCGGTATGCTGTCTTTCTAGGTCGGGTCGGGCATATTGCCCCGCTGGGGCGGAATGTGAATCGGCCGCTACCGGCGCGAAGATGAAGCAAACGTCCTCTTAAACCCACAACCCGCCTCAGCTGATTACTCGATCGCGGCGACATGCTCGCGGACAGTCAGAGTGCTTGGATGGTCGTACGGAACCACCGGGATCCTGCTTCCATCTACTGGCGGAACTGCCGCCAGTACAAATTGTGGCATGGCGCAAGGCGCGTACAGCTCCGCCGTTCGACAGCTTCAATTGAGCCTCAACCATTGTTACGGCGAATCCCTGGTTGTCGATTCAGATTTCGGACCCGCCACCGCAGCCGCACTACGACGCGCTCAAGCCATTGAGGGAATCACAGTCGATGGCATATATGGGCCACAAACCAGGAACGCGATTCGGTTCACAATAGGAAACGCATGTGATAAAGTTTATCAACCCGTCACCGTCACATAGGTCGACAAACCCTGGACGAGGTCCCACGACTGACACCACCAATCGTTCTTCCAGCACTACCGTTGCGTCAGGCGGGAGGAGCATGGTTGAATCCACTAAGGAAGATCAGGTTAGCATCAAGGCCAGGTAAGCAACTGCTCCGATGGAGCTTACGTATTGAGTGGCATTCACTGTATCGGGACTGCGGGAGCTACTCGCAGTCCCGATAGGCTTTCAAGTTCGGCACCTATCGCAGCTTCCGGTCAAAGGCCGAGCTGACGGCGTACCTCGGCTGCCACCCGGCCACCCTCGGCCTGGCCGGCCACCGCGGCCTGGGCCGCCTTCATGGCCGGGCCCATCTGCGCCTTGCCGGTGAACCCACCCTCGGCCAGCGCCCGGCTGACGATCTCGGTCAGCGCGGCGTCGTCCAGCTGACGCGGCAGGTAGCGGTCCAGCACCTCGCCCTCGGCCCGCTCCTTGGCGGCCTGGTCGACCCGGCCGGCGTCGGCGAAAGCCGCAGCCGCCTCCCGGCGCTTCTTCGCCTCCTTGGTCAGCACGGCCAACGCCTCCTCGTCGGAGAGCTCCCGCTTGGCCTCGCCGGCGACCTCGGCGTTGCCGATCGCGGCCAGCGCCATCCGCAGGGTGGAGGTGGTCAGCTCGTCACGGGCCTTCAACGCGGCCCGCATGTCAGCGGTCAGGCGGTCCTTCACGGTGCTCATGAGTGGCCAAACTACCCTGGTCGGCATGCGAAAGCGCACCGTATTCCGGCTCGCCGCCGGCACCGCAGCACTCGGCGCCGCCACCCTGGCGTACGCCTCGCTCATCGAGCGCAACATGTTCACCCTGCGCCGGTTCGACGTGCCGGTGCTCGCGCCGGACGCGGAACCGCTGCGCATCCTGCACCTGTCGGACATGCACATGATGCCCGACCAGCGACGCAAACAGGCCTGGGTCGCGGCGCTGGCCGGGCTGGACCCGGACCTGGTCGTGGTCACCGGCGACAACCTGGCCCACCCCGACGCCGTACCGGGCGCGCTGCGGGCCCTACAGCCGTTGCTGGACCTACCCGGCTCGTTCGTCTTCGGGTCCAACGACTACACCGGCCCGGTGTGGAAGAACCCGCTGGGCTACCTGCTGCCCGAGCGGGACTACCGGCCCGGCCCGGACCTGCCGTTCGAGGAGCTGCGCGAGGTGCTGGTCGGCGCCGGCTGGCACGACCTAAACAACCGCCGGGCGGCATTCAAGGCCGGCGGCCGGCTGATCGACGCGGCCGGCGTCGACGACCCACACATCGAACGTGACGACTACGCCGCCGTCGCCGGCCGGCCGTCGCCGGAGGCCGACCTGAGTCTCGGCCTGACCCACTCCCCCGAGCCCCGGGTGCTGGACGAGATGGCCGCCGACGGGCTCGACCTGCTGCTCGCCGGGCACACCCACGGCGGGCAGGTCTGCATGCCGTTCGTCGGTGCCCTGGTCACCAACTGCGACCTGCCCCGGTCGATGGCCAAGGGCCTGCACCGGTGGCCGGGCACCGACTCGTGGCTGCACGTCTCGGCCGGGCTGGGCACCCACCCGACCGCGCCGGTCCGGTTCGCCTGCCCGCCGGAGGCCACCCTGCTGACGTTGATCGCCCGCTGATCCAAACCTGACCGAACGTCGACGCAGGTCAGCCTGCGTCAGCCGGCGGCCCAGTGACGCGCCGCCCGTGGGCCGGCGGCGGCGCACCGGGGATACCGGATTTGCCCTGCCGGGCCGGTGGGCTAGTATTGCCCAGCGGACCTCGGGGTGTGGCGCAGTTTGGTAGCGCGCTTCGTTCGGGACGAAGAGGTCGTCGGTTCAAATCCGGCCACCCCGACCAGGTCAAGGGCCATGTCGATCACATCGACATGGCCCTTCGCATGTCCAACTGCGTGTCTGAGCGCCCTGGCTGGTGCAGTCGAGTTTCTCACCTGGCGGCGGATCGCCGGATGAGACGGTAGCGGGGCGGGGGCGGATCCGGACGCCCGCGATGCTCGTGTTGGTGTTCACGCACCTGGTTCTCCCAGATCTCCTGGTCGTAGTCGGGGTCGGGCGGGATCCAGCGGTGGGAGCCGTCGTCGTAGTGCATCGGTTCGTCGCCGGGGCGCAAAATCGACATCACAGCCAGCCGAGAAATCGCCAGTAGAGGTCGCCGCCGCCGTGCCCGGCCGGCAGGTCGGTCATCGCCTCGACCATGTTGGTGGCGAGGTAGACCGAC
>NZ_JBHMIN010000101.1:0-5610 GCF_048060215.1 Micromonospora sp. LOL_021
GGGCACGCCGAGGGCGAGCAGGTCGTCGACGTCGTCGGCCAGGTCGAGCTGCACCGCGGCGTACAGCGGCAGGACGGCGTACCACCGGTCCAGGCTCTGCTCGCGCTGGCTCACCACCCGCAGCGTTTCCCCGGCGTCGGCCATCAGCATCCACCCGGTGTCGAGGTCGGCGGCCAGCGGCGGCGGCACCGCGTCGGGGCGGCGTGCGGCGATCCGTGTCACGACGGCCGCTTCGTGGCGCAGCGACTCGGCGTTGGCCTTGAACCAGACGTCACCGGCGGCGGTCGGGACGCGCAGCACCGTCGACCACGGGTAGATGTGCGGTTGCACGACCGGGCCGGTCCGGGTCGTCCCGAGCTCGTCGAGCCGACCGTCGATCCAGTCCCGCACCCGGGCCAGCCACTGCGGATCCCGCCACCGTCTGTCGTCCACAGCCGGTGATGCTAGTCAGCCGTCGGCGCCGGCCGACACTCGTTTTGGCTGGCCGGGACGTCACTGAGTGGCCGAAGGGGACGGGTAGAGGTCGGCGAGCCCGACCGTTCGGACCGGTTCACCGCGGTCGGTCAGGCCCGGTTCGAATCCGACCCCGCTGTAGCAGGTCAGCACCGTGTCGCGGGTGTCGTAGCCACGGCCGGCGAGCAGGTCGCGGGCCCGGCGCAGCCGGTCGACGTGGCGTGCCCCCATCACCTCGCCCCACTTCACCTCGCCCAGGGAGAGCAGACGGCGCCGCTCCCCCGGGACCGCCGGAGCGAACACGGCGACGTCCACTTCGATCTGGCGTCGTCGCTGCGGATCGGTGACGACTCCCGCGCCGACCTCACCGGGCAGCGCGCCGAACCGCTCCGGCGGCGCGGTAAGGGCGTACGCCCGGCACAGCCGTTCGAAGTGCGGACCGATCACCTGCGCGGCGAACCTGGACCGGGCGTCGCGCCACACCAGCTCGGCCCGCTCGCTTTCCAGCAGGCCCCACTGCGGTCGCATGATCACCTGGTAGAAGGTGATCAACGGTTCCGCGATCCGGTAGACGGCCCGGCCGGACCGGAACACGTCCGGTTCCCGCACGAGCAGGTGGCTGTCCTCCAGGACGTTGAGGTGGTGGCCGATGTCCGCCGCCTTGCGGCCGATGTAGCCGGCGATCCCGCCTCTGGTGTTGTTGCCGGCGGCGACGGCGGCCAGCACTGAGTGGTACAGCGCGGTGTCCCGGACGTCGGCTTCCTCCTGGAGCAGATACCGTGCCTCGCGGAACAACGGGGTGGCCGGGTTGAGCACGGTACGGGTCAGCCAGCCGTCGAAGTCGCCGAGGTCGCGCGGCGCGTCGTCGCCGACGAAGCGCCGGTACGCCGGGGTGCCGCCGACCACGGCGTGGTGCAGCACGGCGAGTCTCGGGTCGCTCAGCCCCCAGAACTGGGCGGTGAGCACGTTGTCGAAGGGCTGGACGACGAGTTCCAGGCTGGCCCGGCCGCGCAGCGGGGCGGACCCGGCCAGCAGCCCACCCGTGACCGACATCGCGGATCCACAGAGCAGCAGCGACAACGGCCGCTCATCCGACACGGCCCGGTCGATTTCCCGCTGCAGGATCGACGGCAGGGCCGGCTCAACCTTGCTCAAATAGGGAAACTCATCCAGGACGACCGGACCGGGCCGGTCGGACAGGGTGCACAGGTGGGTGACAGCCTCGTCCCAGCTGTCGAACCGGAGGGAGGCCGCGACACCCAGCCAGGTGTTCAGCGCCTGCGTGAACAGGCGGAATGACTCGGCCGACGTCGCCTGAGTGGCACCGAAGTAGAGCCCGCCGGTCTGCCGGGTCAAGGCCTCCAACAGGTACGTCTTGCCCTGCCGGCGTCGCCCGCTGACCACTCCCAGCTGGGGGCCTGGGCGCGAGAGGAACGCGGTGAGCTGCCGCCACTCGAAGTCACGGTCGAAGATCCGGTCCGGTTTCGCGATCAGGACGGGCCTCCAAGAACGAGGAGTACGTTTTGTCGAAGTGTACTCCTCGTTCCGTATGCCAGGCGGGATCAGCCGTGGTCGGGAGCGGCGACTACGGTCGGCCGTCGAGGAACGGGCTGATGGAGCGTTACTGGCAGCTGCTGGGCGTCCTCAACGGCTGGCTGGCCGCCCCACCGCAGGTGCCGGCGTTGGAATGGTTCATCGCCGCGCTGCGCGCCCACGCCGACTGACGACGAATCGGCCGGGTCGCCACGGCGGCAACGTCGTGGCGACCCGACACCCCGCTCGACATCGATCTGGTCCTGGCTGGACCGATCCGTGCCATCACCGGCTGGCGGTGCCGGTCGAACCGCACCGGCTGCAGCCGTACCACCTGGTGTTGGTGCCGGTCTCGTACATCCACCGCAGCAGCGCGGGATTGCCGAGAGGTCGACCCGGCGGTCCGGCTGCCAGTGCAGCCGGTGCGGCAGCTCGACGACCCCGCTGACCGGTCCGCGCAGCTCAGAGAGATCAGCGGCGACGACCGCGCGGCGGCCTGGCCTGGCCATGCACCATGCCTGGCTGCGCCCGTCGGTCTCGCTGCGTCTCACCCTCTCGGGGTAGCGGGCAATCCGGCCCGTGACCGGCCTACGGGCCGCTCACCTGGCTCGCCGCAGCTGTCACGCTGATCCGATGGGCCGCCCGTGACAGCCACAACGCCACCAGCCAGATGGCGGTCACCGGCAGGGCGAGCGGTACGACCAGCGGCAACCACAAGCCGACCAGCACGGCGGTGGCCGGCACCGCCAGACACGCCGCCAGCACCACTGTCGCGTACGCCGGACGGACGTAGGACGTGACCAGCGGAATCGCGACGAAGGCGATCGCCGCGCAGACGCCCACCACGACACCCCAGAAGGCCTGTCGCGTCGCCGCCGAGGTGGACACCACGCTGACCCACGCCAGGCCGGGCAGCGCCACCACCCAGGCGGCCAGCCACAAGCCGTGCCGGGCCACGCGGGCAACCGTGGAGGCGTCGCCCCGCCGGCTGAGCAGCTCCGCCGCCACCGCCAGGACGACGACGCAGCCGAGACCCGCGAACACCAACGCCGGGAGGACCTTGCCGGTGCCGTCGGGGCACTGCAGCTCGCCGCCGGGCAGTACGTCCCCACCGGTGGGACGACACCCGATTCGCAACGCGGACAGGACCAGCAGGCCGACTCCGCCGGCGACCACGCCGACCACCGCAGCGGCGGCTGCGGTCGCGAGGTACCAGATGAACAGCTGTTCCCCGCCGAATCGGCGCCGAGGACTCTGCTGCGACATCCTGATCATCTCCCTGAGACCGACAATGGCCCGTGCGCCCAGGCAGCCATGGAACCGGTGACGGTCAGACTACCTGGGCCGGCACTATCAGCGTAGGCGTCAGTAGTAGACCACGGTTGGACAGCCGCTTACTCCCGGAGCGTAGCGAATCGGATTGGTGAATCCCTCTCCCATCAGGAAGCAGGCCGGCGCTGTCCAGTTGCGGCTTGAGTTGACCAGCAGGGCGCTGCCGTCGAACCCAGCTGGAGGATCTCGATCGGTGTTCAGTCCCATGCAATCGGTATGCGGGGATAGTCCAAGATTGTTGCAGTCGTTACTCTTCATGCTTACGGACGCGGCCATCCGCGAAGAGCTTTCGTTGCCAGGATACAGCTCGGCGAACGCCAGGTACAGTGTGTCCTGGGCCAGTTGGCGCGGGAAACCGATTCCGATCTCAACTCCGTTTTCGTCGCAACCATCACTTGCAATGTTGTAGTCGGCGTAGGGAGCAGAGGATTCCGGGACGTTCGCCCCCCAAATGCCACCCATCTCGTAGGTGCCGGACCAGAAGTCCCAATCGGAGTCACCAAAGCCGGGCGGACAAAACGGGCGGACGACCCAGCCAGGAAGATCGTCGTTCCACGTTGTTATGCCGAGTTCCATTCCCCAATCACTCGGAAAAGTCGAAGGTTGCGCGCTGTAGGCGCTTTCGTAGACGAACCAGTAGTCATAAGCTCGAAGTTCTGCCTGTACCGGTGGGTAGACGGTACGGTAGGTGTCGCCTTCCCATATTGATGGGTAGTGCTCATCGATGGAACCGTCGAGAGGTTGTACGGTGTCGCGTGCACGCTCAACCGAAAACCTTCTCGACACCACTGCCGGCGCGGTGGTGGTGACCGCAGGTGACGCCGCAGTCATCACGCTCTGCAACCTCTCGATCTCGGTCGAGGATGTCGACGCCCGGACGACCAGTGCGGATACCACCGGGCGACGATTGAACCGTCGCTGAAACGCGAGCTCGGCCCAGTTTGCCTGGTCCTTGGCGGTCACGCCATCCATCGGGATGATGCCGCCCACCACGCCATTGCCGGAGAACCGCAGCTCCAGAACCTGGATGTCGACCTTCTCCAGGATACTGAGCGCATCCTCGACACCCACTCTTGATGGCAACGTGACTACTTTTGCCTGCTCCCGCCGGTTGACATCGACAGGGTCAGGCTCTTGAGCGTGAGCAGGCCTGACAGTCAGGAGGCTGCCAATTGTCAACAGTGTCACGGTCGCCGCCGCGAAGGCGCGGCGACGGCGTCGCGTGCGGACAACATTGCTCGATCCCACACTGATTCCTTCCTTCTGCGAGAGGTTGGGGTGATCGCCCGAAGCTTCGGCTCCGCCTGGCGCGGGCTGGATTCGCGACCAGCCGGAAAGGGGGTGATCAGTCATGTCACCGCCAGACATGACTGCGTGTGTGGCTGGTGAACCGACCGTGCGCACCGCGTTGCCTGGCGCATCGACAAGACCTTCCCGTTACCACATTTTTGAACGGTGAGTCATGTTTGTCAATATGAATCTTGACTCCAGGTATAGATCAATGTTTCGTGACCCCGACCTGTGAGCCGTTTTCATCCTGTGTAGGGGTTGGCTTCGACGTGGTGCAGGACGAGGATGGCCTGCACGATCGCGGTGGCGCGGTGCGGGCTGCAGCGCAGCTTGGTCAGGATCTTCCAGGTCTTGAGCGTGGCGATGGCCCGTTCGCCGTGTGCTCGGATCTTCGCGTGCGCCCGGTTGATCGTCTTCTGTCGGCGTGACAGCTTCGGCCGGGAGCGGTGGCGCTTGAACGGGGTGCGGACGCTGCCGGTAGCCCTTGTCGGCGAAGGTCATCACCTGGGCGCTGGTCAGCGCGTGGGTGATGCCGTGGACGCGGGCGGCGGTGAGGTCGTGCGCCGAGCCCGGCAGTGTCCGGGAGGCCCAGACGAGCCGGCCGGCGGCGTCGGCGATGACCTGCTGGTTCACGCCGTGGCGCCGGTGTTTGCCGGAGTAGTACGGCTTCTGGTCCGCCACGCGGTCGATCGGGATCAGCGTGCCGTCGAGGATCGTGTACGCCAGGTGTCGGATGCGGCGCATCGCCGTGGCCAGGTCCTCGGCGACCGCGGCGAGCGGGGCGATCGCTTCCTGCACGTACCGCCAGGCGGTAGCGACGCCGACGGCGAACCCGGCGGCGAGCCGGGTGTAGGTGTCGCCGTTGCATAGGTGGGCCAGGGCGAGTAGTGCCTGGCGGCCGGGTCGAGGCGCCGCCATCGGGATCGATGCTGGTTGCGGTGGGCTCGGATGAGGTCGGTGAGGTGGTTGAGGGTGCGGCTGGACAGCGGGATCGTGGAGGGG
>NZ_JBHMIN010000102.1:0-5577 GCF_048060215.1 Micromonospora sp. LOL_021
GTGTGTCCACCACGTTGCTGGCAGTCTGTTGTCTTGATTCTGGGGAGTGGCGCTGATGTCGGGTCGTCGGGTCAACCGGTTCTGGTTGTCGGGTGTGCGTCGCCGGGTCGCTGGGGTGACGGCGGTCGTGGTGGTGGCGTCGGCGTTGGCGGCTCCGCAGGCGGTGGCGGCGCCGGTGGGGACGGCGGCGGAGCCAGACGTGGGCCAGCGGTCGGTGCCGGTGGCGGAGCATGTGCCGGCGGGGGTGGACGACGAGGCGTCGGTGGCGGACTTCGCGCCGGAGTCTCCGGTGTGGCCGCGGGCGGCGTCGGTGGTGGCGGATCTGTCGTCCGGGTCGGCGGCGGTGGATGTGGGTGGTCTGCCGGTGGTGTTGTCGGCTCCGGAGCCGGTGGGTGACGTGTTGTCGGGGCGGGTGCGGGCTGATTGGGCGGATGCGTCGGAGGTGCCGGACCGGGTGCGGGTGGAGGTGGTGGATCCGGTTGAGGCGTCGGCGGCGGGGGTGGCGTTGGTGGTGCGGGTGGCGGTTGAGGGTGAGTCGGTGGCCGGTGGTGGGGTGCGGTTGGAGTTGGACTATTCGGGGTTCGCGGGGGCGTTCGGTGCGGCGTGGGCGTCGCGGTTGCGGTTGGTGGGGTTGTCGGAGTGTGCGTTGGTGGAGACGTCGGATCCGGAGTGTGCCGGGCCGGTGGGGTTGGGTTCGCGGAATGATCCGTTGGTGGGGCGGATCGGGGCGGATGTGGAGTTGTCCGCTGGGGCGGCGGGGGTGGGGGCGGGTCGGGCGGCCGCTGTTTCTGGTGGTGGTGTGGTGGTGGGGTTGCTGGCGGCGGGTGACGGGGAGACGGGGTCGTTCAAGCGGACGTCGTTGGGGCAGTCGGCGTCGTGGCAGGCGGGCCGGTCGGGGGGTGGGTTCTCGTGGTCGTATCCGTTGGAGGTGCCGCCGTCGCCGGGTGGGTTGGAGCCGGAGGTGTCGTTCGGGTATTCGTCGTCGGCGGTGGATGGTCGGACGAACGGGGAGAATTCGCAGCCGTCGTGGATCGGTGAGGGTTGGGATTTCCATCCGGGGTTCATCGAGCGGTCGTACCGGACGTGTAGTGATGATCTTGAGGGGTTTCCGGCGCATTACACGAACGCGACGCCGGATCCGTGTTGGCGGGAGCCGAACGCGAAGCTGGTGTGGCGGGGGCAGTCGACGGAGATCGTGCTGGGTGACGGGGACGGGAAGTGGCGGCTGGCCAACGATGACGGTTCCCGGATCGAGTTGTTGACCGGCCGGCATGGTTACACGCACAACGGTGAGGCGTGGCGGTTGACCACGACGGACGGTACGCAGTTCTACTTCGGTCGGCAGCGGTTGCCGGGGTGGAACGCGGGGGATCGTGAGACGAACTCGGTGATGGGGCAGGGTGTTTTCGCGAACCACACGGGGGAGCCGTGTTACCGCTCGGACGGTTTCTACTATTCGCGGTGTTTCATGGCGTACCGGTGGAATCTGGATTATGTGGTGGATGTTCACGGGAACTCGATGTCGTACTGGTACGACCGGGAGTTGAGCCGGGCGGGGATCACCGGGACGGGCACGTATCAGGTGCAGTACGACCGGGGGAGTGTGCTGCGGCGGGTGGAGTACGGCACGGTGGCCGGTGGTGAGGCGGACACGGTGAACCCGCCGATGCGGGTGTTGTTCGCGGTGGGTGACCGGTGTCTGTCGTCGTGTTGGAGCGGGAGTTCGCCGAACACGGCGAACTGGCCGGACACGCCGTGGGATCTGCAGTGCGACGCGGCACCGTGTAACAACAACATCGGGCCGTCGTACTTCACCGGGAAGCGGTTGACGTCGGTGACGACGCAGGTGCGGGTCGGTGGCGTCTACGAGGACGTGGACCGGTGGGACCTGAGTCACAGCTTCCCGTCGACGAACGAGTCGAGCGCGTTGAATCCGCCGTCGTTGTGGCTGTCGGGCATTCAGCGGACGGGTCTGGCCGGTGGGCAGGTGGCGTTGCCGGCGGTGACGTTCGGCGGGACCCGGTACGCGAACCGGACGGATCACAACGTGTCGGCGGCGGTGCCGGTGACGAACAAGTACCGGGTCACCGAGATCAACACCGAGTCGGGTGGGCGGATCGAGATCACCTATCAGGGTTCGGACTGCACGGTGTCGTCGCAGGCGGATCCGGATCACAACTCGAAGCGGTGTTTCCCGCAGTACTACAAGCCGGACGGGTCGCCGGCGGGGTGGTCGTGGTGGAACAAGTACCGGGTGACGCAGGTGGTGGAGCGGGACCTGGTCGGTGGTTCACCGGCGGTGACGCACAGCTACGCGTATTCGACGGCGGGGGCGACGTCGACGGTGTTGTGGCATCACAACGACGCGGACGTGTGGTCGCGGTCGTTGCCGTTGCGGACGTGGTCGGATTTCCGTGGCTGGCCGACGGTGACGGTGACCACCGGCACCGGGAGCGGGCATCAGACGCAGTCCCGGTACCTGTATTTCCGGGGGATGCACCGGGACCGCACCGACGCCGGTCCCGGCACCCGGAGCGTGACGTTGACCGGCACAGACGGCGCGGTGCACGGCGACGACTGGTGGCGGGCCGGTTTCCTGTACGAGCGGATCGACTACGCCGCGCCGGGCGGGCAGCAGCTGAACCGGACGATCCAGCAGGTGGCCGGCTACGCCACCTCGAGCCGTGTGGAGGATCCGGTCCACGCCCAGCCGGCCACCTGGCAGTCGGTGATCTCCCGGGTCGTCACCACGATCGGGTACACGTGGCTGGAACACGACGGCACGTGGCGGCACACCCGGACCGTCGACACCTGGGACACCACCTACGGCACCCTGATCTCCTCCGACGACCGGGGTGACGTGTCCACCCTCGCCGACGACGTGTGCACCCGGTACACGTACGCCCGCAACACCGGCGCCCCGTGGCTGATCGACACCGCGTCGCGGGTGGAGACCGTCGCGACGCCGTGCGGCAGCACCCCGTCCTACCCGGACGATCTGCTGTCCGACACCCGCTTCTACCGCGACGGCGCCACCAGCCACACCACCGCGCCGACCCGCGGCCTGGTCACCAAGGTCGAGACAGCGCGGTCCCACGACGGCACTACCCCGACCTACCTCACCACCGGCACCACCACCTACGACGCCCACGGGCGGCCGTTGACCGTCACCGACGCCCTCAACCGGACCACGACCACCGCCTACACCCCGGCGTCCGGCGCGCCGACGACGGCCGTCACGGCCACCAACCCGCTCGGTCACGACGCCACCACCACCCTCGACCCGCGTCGTGGCCTGCCGACCGAGGTCAGCGACATCAACGACAAAGTCTCCACCGGCGTGTACGACCCACTCGGCCGGCTGACCACGGTGTGGGCTCCGGGCCGGCCCACGTCGGCGACACCCGACCTCGAGTACGCGTACACGATCACCAAGACCGCTCCCAGCCACATCCGGACCCGCGCCCTGGGACCGAACGGCAACCAGATCGACAGCTACGACATCTACGACGGGCTGCTGCGCCCCCGGCAGACACAGGTCACCGCCCCGGACGGCAAACGCACCATCAGCGACACCCAGTACGACGTCCGCGGCCAGACGGTCAAGACGTCCACGTTCTACAACGACGCGTCCGGGCCGACCGGCACCCTGGTCACCTTCGCCGACACCGCCATCGAGTCGCAGACCCGCACCGTGTACGACGGCGCCGGCCGGCCCACCCGCACCCAGCTGTGGTCGGCGAACACCCTGCAGTGGGAGACGGTGACCGGCTACGACGGTGACCGGGTCACCGTCGACCCACCCACCGGAGGCACCCCGACAACGTCGATCATCGACGCCCAGGGCCGGCAGACCGCGCTACGCCAACACACCGGCTCGTCCCCGACCGGCGCCTACGAGGAGACCAGCTACGGCTACAACCCGCGTGACGAGCTGACCACGGTCACCGACCCGGCCGGTAACCAGTGGACCTACACCTACGACCTGCTCGGCCGGCGTACCGGCACCGTCGACCCCGACGCCGGCACCTCCACCAGCACCTACGACAACGCCGGCCAGCTGGTCACCACTACCGACGGCCGCGGCGAAACCCTCTGGTACGGCTACGACAACCTTGGCCGCCGTACCGAGCTGCGCGACGACACCTCCACCGGCGCACTGCGGGCGTCGTGGACGTACGACACCCTTGAGCTCGGCCTGCCGACCTCGTCGACCCGCCACGTCGGCGGCGACGCGTACACGACGGCGGTCACCGGCTATGACGACGGCTACCGGCCCCTCGGCGCCACCGTCACCATCCCGGCCGCTGAGACCGGGCTGGCCGGCACCTACACCACCAGCCACACGTACCACGACAACGGCGCCCCGGCGACCACCAGCCTGCCCGCGATCGGCGGCCTGCCCGCCGAAACCCTCACGTACGGCTACCACACCGCGTCCGGCCTGCCCACCACCCTCACCACCGGCACCGACACATTCGTCTCCGCGACCAGCTACCACTACGACGGCAGCATCGCCCAGCGCGTCCTCGGCACCGGCGGCACCCGTATCCGGGTGTCCTCACCGGTCGAGACGGCGACCCGCCGTCTCGCCGCCTCGCAGGTCGACACCGAACACCCCACCACCCCCGACACGTGGGACGACGCCGCCACCACCAGCTACAGCTACGACCCCGCCGGCAACGTCACCTCGATGGCCGGCACCACCGCGGGCGTCGCAGACCAGGCCGAATGCTTCACCTACGACCACCTCCGCCGCCTCACCCAGGCCTGGACCGAAACCACCCCCACCTGCACCACCCCGCAACGCACCGGCGCCGACCCCTACCGGCAGGCCTTCACCTACGACACCACCGGGAACCGACTTACCGCGACCACCTGGTCCGCTACCGGGTCGACGACCGCCACCTCCACCTACCCCACCCCGGGCAGCCCCCAACCCCACGCCGTCACCGCCGTCGACCACACCGGCGAAACCACCGGCACCGACACGTACGCGTACACCACCGGCGGGCACACCCAAACCCGCACCGTCGACGGTGTCACCCAGACCCTCACCTGGGACGCGGAAGGCCGCCTCGCCACCACCACCGAACCCGGCCTGGACACCACCAACATCTACGACACCTCAGGGAACCGGCTCATCCGCCGCGACACCACCGGCACCACCCTCTACCTCGGCCACACCGAACTCCGCCGCACCACCAGCAACGGCCAGATCGACGGCACCCGCCACTACCAACACGCCGGCGCCACCATCGCCGTCCGCACCGTCACCGGCCTCACCTGGCTCATCCCCGACCACCACGGCACCAACCAGATCAGCATCGACCCCACCACCCACGACCTCACCCGCCGCCGCACCCTCCCCTTCGGCGACACCCGCGGCACCCCACCCACCGCCTGGCCCGACGACAAAGGCTTCGTCGGCGGCACACAAGACCCCAACAGCCTCACCCACATCGGCGCACGCCACTACGACCCCACACTCGGACGGTTCATCTCCGTCGACCCCATCATGGACCCGGCCGACCCCCAGCAGATGCACGGCTACGCCTACGCCAACAACAACCCCAC
>NZ_JBHMIN010000103.1:0-5397 GCF_048060215.1 Micromonospora sp. LOL_021
TGCCCGGCGGAAGTCGGGTGGGACGGATGGCCCTGGTGGGGTTGCCTGCTTGGTGTGGGTGGTTCTGCTGGTGTGTGTTTGTTCTTTGAGAACTCAACAGGGTGCTTGATAAGCCAGTGCCAAAGTTTGTTTGGTTCCCGGCTGGTTGACTGCCGCGTTTGTGGTGGTTTTCTGGTTGGTGATTCCTTGGCATTTTATATGCCGGGTTTGATTTCTTCACAAGTTTTTGTTGGAGAGTTTGATCCTGGCTCAGGACGAACGCTGGCGGCGTGCTTAACACATGCAAGTCGAGCGGAAAGGCCCTTCGGGGTACTCGAGCGGCGAACGGGTGAGTAACACGTGAGCAACCTGCCCCAGGCTTTGGGATAACCCCGGGAAACCGGGGCTAATACCGGATATTACATGCTGCCGCATGGTGGTGTGTGGAAAGTTTTTCGGCTTGGGATGGGCTCGCGGCCTATCAGCTTGTTGGTGGGGTGATGGCCTACCAAGGCGACGACGGGTAGCCGGCCTGAGAGGGCGACCGGCCACACTGGGACTGAGACACGGCCCAGACTCCTACGGGAGGCAGCAGTGGGGAATATTGCACAATGGGCGGAAGCCTGATGCAGCGACGCCGCGTGAGGGATGACGGCCTTCGGGTTGTAAACCTCTTTCAGCAGGGACGAAGCGTAAGTGACGGTACCTGCAGAAGAAGCGCCGGCCAACTACGTGCCAGCAGCCGCGGTAAGACGTAGGGCGCGAGCGTTGTCCGGATTTATTGGGCGTAAAGAGCTCGTAGGCGGCTTGTCGCGTCGACTGTGAAAACCCACAGCTCAACTGTGGGCTTGCAGTCGATACGGGCAGGCTAGAGTTCGGTAGGGGAGACTGGAATTCCTGGTGTAGCGGTGAAATGCGCAGATATCAGGAGGAACACCGGTGGCGAAGGCGGGTCTCTGGGCCGATACTGACGCTGAGGAGCGAAAGCGTGGGGAGCGAACAGGATTAGATACCCTGGTAGTCCACGCTGTAAACGTTGGGCGCTAGGTGTGGGGGGCCTCTCCGGTTCTCTGTGCCGCAGCTAACGCATTAAGCGCCCCGCCTGGGGAGTACGGCCGCAAGGCTAAAACTCAAAGGAATTGACGGGGGCCCGCACAAGCGGCGGAGCATGCGGATTAATTCGATGCAACGCGAAGAACCTTACCTGGGTTTGACATGGCCGCAAAACCTGCAGAGATGTGGGGTCCTTCGGGGGCGGTCACAGGTGGTGCATGGCTGTCGTCAGCTCGTGTCGTGAGATGTTGGGTTAAGTCCCGCAACGAGCGCAACCCTTGTTCGATGTTGCCAGCGCGTTATGGCGGGGACTCATCGAAGACTGCCGGGGTCAACTCGGAGGAAGGTGGGGATGACGTCAAGTCATCATGCCCCTTATGTCCAGGGCTTCACGCATGCTACAATGGCCGGTACAATGGGCTGCGATACCGTGAGGTGGAGCGAATCCCAAAAAGCCGGTCTCAGTTCGGATCGGGGTCTGCAACTCGACCCCGTGAAGTCGGAGTCGCTAGTAATCGCAGATCAGCAACGCTGCGGTGAATACGTTCCCGGGCCTTGTACACACCGCCCGTCACGTCACGAAAGTCGGCAACACCCGAAGCCGGTGGCCCAACCCCTTGTGGGAGGGAGCTGTCGAAGGTGGGGCTGGCGATTGGGACGAAGTCGTAACAAGGTAGCCGTACCGGAAGGTGCGGCTGGATCACCTCCTTTCTAAGGAGCGCTCTCCCGGCGAAGGTCGGGTAGGGAGCCTGCCGCCTCCGAGTGTGGGGTGGGGGTGCTCATTGGCGGAGACACTGGTGAGTTTGTGTCGGCAACGGCTGATGCTGCTAGTACTGCTTCTGCTTTCGGGTGGGGGTGTGGAGGGTGGTGTTGGTGCGGCTGGTGTGAATGGTGAGCATCCTGTTGGGTCCTGAGGGAACAGGCCACGTGGTGGGTTGTTGTCTCTGGTTGCCAGGCGCGGCCTGGTCTTGCATACCGGCCACTTGTGGTGGTGCTGGTGTGGGGCTGGGGGTTGCGGGTTGGTCGTTTGTTGAGAATTACACAGTGGACGCGAGCATCTTTGTGGTCAAGTTGTCAAGGGCGAACGGTGGATGCCTTGGCACTAGGAGCCGATGAAGGACGTGGGAGGCCGCGATAGGCCTGGGGGAGCTGTCAACCGAGCTGTGATCCCAGGGTGTCCGAATGGGGAAACCTGGCATCAGTCATGTGGTGTCACCTGCACCTGAACTCATAGGGTGTGTGGAGGGAACGCGGGGAAGTGAAACATCTCAGTACCCGCAGGAAGAGAAAACAATAGTGATTCCGTGAGTAGTGGCGAGCGAAAGCGGATGAGGCTAAACCGGCTGCGTGTGATACCTGTCAGGGGTTGCGTGGTCGGGGTTGTGGGACTCTGCTGATCGGACTGACATTCGGTCGAGAAGTGATAAAGCCAGTTGTTAGCTGAATGGTGTGGAAAAGCCAGCCGTAGACGGTGATAGTCCGGTAGGTGAAAACTTCTGGTCTTCTGTGGATGTTCCCGAGTAGCGGCGGACCCCTGAAATCTGCCGTGAATCTGCCAGGACCACCTGGTAAGCCTAAATACTTCCTAGTGACCGATAGCGGACGAGTACCGTGAGGGAATGGTGAAAAGTACCCCGGGAGGGGAGTGAAATAGTACCTGAAACCGTTCGCCTACAATCCGTCGGAGCCTTTAGGGGTGACGGCGTGCCTTTTGAAGAATGAGCCTGCGAGTTAGTGGCATGTGGCGAGGTTAACCCGTGTGGGGTAGCCGTAGCGAAAGCGAGTCTGAAGAGGGCGTTGAGTCGCATGTTCTAGACCCGAAGCGGAGTGATCTAGCCATGGGCAGGCTGAAGCGCGGGTAAGACCGCGTGGAGGGCCGAACCCACCAACGTTGAAAAGTTGGGGGATGACCTGTGGTTAGGGGTGAAAGGCCAATCAAACTCCGTGATAGCTGGTTCTCCCCGAAATGCATTTAGGTGCAGCGTTGCGTGTTTCTTGCCGGAGGTAGAGCACTGGATGGTCTAGGGGGCCTACAAGCTTACCGAAATCAGCTAAACTCCGAATGCCGGTAAGTGAGAGCGTGGCAGTGAGACTGCGGGGGATAAGCTTCGTAGTCGAGAGGGAAACAGCCCAGATCACCAGCTAAGGCCCCTAAGCGTGTGCTAAGTGGAAAAGGATGTGGGGTCGCTTAGACAACCAGGAGGTTGGCTTAGAAGCAGCCACCCTTTAAAGAGTGCGTAATAGCTCACTGGTCAAGTGGTTCCGCGCCGACAATGTAGCGGGGCTCAAGCACACCGCCGAAGCTGTGGCATTCACGCGTGTACTTTGCTGACTCTTTCGGGGGTTGGTGCAGGTGTGTGGATGGGTAGGGGAGCGTCGTGCCGGGGGTGAAGCAGCGGGGTGACCCAGCTGTGGACGCGGCACGAGTGAGAATGCAGGCATGAGTAGCGAAAGAAGGGTGAGAAACCCTTCCGCCGGATGACCAAGGGTTCCAGGGCCAGGCTAATCCGCCCTGGGTGAGTCGGGACCTAAGGCGAGGCCGAGAGGCGTAGTCGATGGACAACGGGTTGATATTCCCGTACCCGCGAAGGAGCGCCCATGATGAACCTCGTTGTGCTAACTGCCCGAACTTGGTGAGGTTTTCGGACTGATCTGAGGGAGCGCGGGAACCTGGCGGGTAGTAGTCAAGCGATGGGGTGACGCAGGAAGGTAGCTGATCCCGGCCGGTGGTTGTGCCGGGGTAAGCGTGTAGGCTGCATCATAGGTAAATCCGTGGTGCGTGAGGCTGAGACGTGATGCCGAGCCGATTCAGGTGAAGTCAGTGATCCTATGCTGCCGAGAAAAGCCTCTAGCGAGCTTCTAGCGGCCCGTACCCTAAACCGACACAGGTGGTCAGGTAGAGAATACCGAGGCGATCGGGCGAACTGTGGTTAAGGAACTCGGCAAATTGCCCCCGTAACTTAGGGAGAAGGGGGGCCGGAGACGTGAAGCCCTTTTCGGGTGGAGCGTTGTATGGCCGCAGAGACCAGGGGAAAGCGACTGTTTACTAAAAACACAGGTCCATGCGAAGAAGTAATTCGATGTATATGGACTGACGCCTGCCCGGTGCTGGAACGTTAAGGGGACCGGTTAGCTCTTCGGGGCGAAGCTGAGAACTTAAGCGCCAGTAAACGGCGGTGGTAACTATAACCATCCTAAGGTAGCGAAATTCCTTGTCGGGTAAGTTCCGACCTGCACGAATGGCGTAACGACTTTCCTACTGTCTCAACCACAGGCCCGGCGAAATTGCATTACGAGTAAAGATGCTCGTTACGCGCGGCAGGACGGAAAGACCCCGGGACCTTTACTATAGCTTGACATTGGTACTCGAATTAGCTTGTGTAGGATAGGTGGGAGACTGTGAAGCTGGTACGCCAGTATCGGTGGAGTCGTTGTTGAAATACCACTCTGGTTGATTTGGGTTTCTAACTTCGGACCGTGATCCGGTTCAGGGACAGTGTCTGGTGGGTAGTTTAACTGGGGCGGTTGCCTCCTAAAGGGTAACGGAGGCGCCCAAAGGTTCCCTCATCCTGGTTGGCAATCAGGTGTTGAGTGTAAGTGCACAAGGGAGCTTGACTGTGAGACTGACAGGTCGAGCAGGGACGAAAGTCGGGACTAGTGATCCGGCACTTGCGTGTGGAAGCGGTGTCGCTCAACGGATAAAAGGTACCCCGGGGATAACAGGCTGATCTTCCCCAAGAGTCCATATCGACGGGATGGTTTGGCACCTCGATGTCGGCTCGTCGCATCCTGGGGCTGTAGCAGGTCCCAAGGGTTGGGCTGTTCGCCCATTAAAGCGGTACGCGAGCTGGGTTTAGAACGTCGTGAGACAGTTCGGTCCCTATCCGCCGCGCGCGTAGGATACTTGAGAAGGGCTGTCCCTAGTACGAGAGGACCGGGACGGACGAACCTCTGGTGTGCCAGTTGTCCCGCCAGGGGCACGGCTGGTTGGCTACGTTCGGAAGGGATAACCGCTGAAAGCATCTAAGCGGGAAGCTCGCTTCAAGATGAGGTGTCCCACCCATTTTGTGGGGTAAGGCTCCCAGTAGATGACTGGGTTGATAGGCCGGAGATGTAAGCCAGGTAACTGGTTCAGTTGACCGGTACTAATAGGCCGAGGACTTGACTTCGAGGGTGTACGCGTCCACTGTGTGATTCTGGGCAAACGGACACTTGTGTGTGTTTGGTTTGTTGTTAGGGTTACGGCGGTTATGGCGGAGGGGAAACGCCCGGTTACATTCCGAACCCGGTAGCTAAGCTCTCCAGCGCCGATGGTACTGCACTCGTGAGGGTGTGGGAGAGTAGGTCACCGCCGGACATCTTTAC
>NZ_JBHMIN010000104.1:0-5381 GCF_048060215.1 Micromonospora sp. LOL_021
ACTCCACCTGACCCACTTCGAATACAAATACCTGACGGCAAGTCGCTGAGATCAGCTCAGTGAGTTGATCTCGTGCCACAGGTCGTCGCCGACGAGGGTGGCGAAGCCACGGCTGCTGTCCACGCTGACGCAGCCGACGAACTCGCCCTCGCCGTCGCGGATCGGGCTGGCGAAAACGGCGCCCCGGTGGCGGACCCGGAGGAAGTCCGGCCAGGTGAGATTCATGACGGCGTCGCCACCGTGTGACGCGACGTGCGCCTCGTACGAGGCCTGTGTCGTCAGTTTCGCGGCGAGCGTCTCGACGTCGACGGCGACCTCTTCGTTGCGTTTCCAGCAGAGCCCGACGACTCCGACGCCGTATGCTGGCGCGAACGCTCGGGTGGTAGGTGTGCTGCCCAGCCGGTACGTGGCCACCCGGACCAGCCGGCGGTGCGGGCGGCGTAGCGACCAGGAGACCCGCCACACGTGCAGGCCGAGATCGGCTGCGGGCAGCGGCGGTGCCGACCGGGCGGCTACCGTCAGCAGCCGGCCGAGGTGGTGCAAGACCTGCTGTCGTACGGCGGTGCGGCGGGCCACCTGGGACCGTTCCGCCCACAGTTGGGCCGGCGTGAGCGCGCCGAACGTCGCGATGGCTGTCACGGCGACGCCGACGATGTGGCCGCGACCGCCCGCGAATCCGTCCCAGAACATCGCCGACGGCACCGAATACTGCTCCGCGACCAGTACGCAAGTTGCGGTCAGCATGATGGTGCGATCAAGGAACTTTGCCGTGAGCGGCCGCATACCTCAACGGTAAGTCGTAATGCCATCTCCGTAGTGTCGATCAATTTGTCGGCAGTGACGTCCGTCGAGTCTCTGATACCGTGAACGTCTACGCTTTACCATCCAGCGTGGAGGTCGGTATGCCTCGGTCGTCGGCGTGTGATGGTGATGAGCTGTGCGACGAGTTCCGCCCGGGTGGCGGCGGCAGCTTCGCCGCCGTATACCGGGGAGATCCACCGAGTCGGACGATCGCGTCCCTGTCGGGGCTGCGGCTCGTCGCTGACCTGTCTCCGCTGGTCGTAGGGCATCTGCTCCTGCTGCCGGAGCACCACCATCTCAGTTTCGGTCACCTTGACGCCGGGCTGATCGGTCAGGTCCGGGAGGTCGTTGGGTGGCTGCGGCAGCGCTATGTCGCCACCTTCGGCCAAATGGCCATCATGGAGCATGGATCTTCCACGGCAACGCCGTCCGGGTGTATCACCCACGCCCACTGGCATATCCTGCCGGTAAATGGATCACAGCTGGCAGAAATGATCACCCTCGACGGGCTGTCGGCCATCCGACTGCCTAATTTGACCGCGCTGCGGCGCTTCGCCGAGGCCGACCAGCCCTACTTCTACTGCGCCGACGGCGACAACCATGTCGCATTCGAGGCGCACCCGTCGCATCCGGCCCCAGTACCTGCGTTCGGTTGCCGGCACACTGCTCGGCATCGCGGAACCCGAATGGGACTGGTCGCTGGTGGTCCGCAGGCACCTGCTGCGGGCAACGATGATCGCCACTGCCGGCTGGCAGGAGCAACTCACCACCCCTGATCACCACGAGCGGTCCAGCGTGTCCATGCGTGCTCGCGTGAATGACGTACGGTGACGACAGTCCCGCTTCGACAGAAGGCGACCTCGCCGATGCACCAGGATTCCACGATCTCCATTGACGGCCCTACCGCCAGCGGTAAGACAAGTCTCGCGTACGCGCTCGCGGCGCAGCTGGACATGCGCGTACTCGACACCGGGCTCACGTACCGCGCCGTCGCCTACGTCGCCTCGCGTGGGCCGGTGCCGCCCGGCCGGCAACTGTTCGACGCGCTGCGGCACGAGCCGGCCACGCCGGGGACGCGACCGGTCACCCCGACGGTCGTTTACCACCAGGAGAGCATCATCGACGATCTCTGGTCGTCGGAAGTGGAACAGCACCTACGGGCCGTGTCGGCCGACCCGGCATGGCGCCACGTCATCACCCAATATCACCGCACGATCGTTGACGGCCATGAGCGGATGATCGCGGTCGGCCGCGACTGCGCCACGACGATCATGACCGACGCCGACTGCCACATCTTCCTCACCGCCGCCGACGCGGTTCGGCGGGAACGCCGCCGCGCCCAGCACCGGGCGCAGCCGGGACGTGCCGTCCACGTCGGACCGCCTACTCGGCTCGACGACACCATTCGTGAATATGTCGCCTGCCGGCCACACGGCCTGGTACTGGACACCACGTTTCTGCCGGCAGTTGCCGTGCTGCGGGCAGTCGTACACCATCTGGGAGCGCGCCGATGACCTCGCCCGCCAGCTACTCCGATGAACCGACCCGGGTCGCCGCGCTCGTCGGCGCATTCCTTTCCGGCCAGTCCGGCGCGGTCCTCGGCGACAGTTACGGCCCGCTCGCCACGCTCACCGCCGGGGCCGACACCCGCGACGACTGCGCGATCTACGACCTTGACGGGCCGGTCACCCTCGTCGTCGGATCCGATTACGTACGCGGACCGAGGTTCGCCCTCTACGAACACGGCCTGCTCACCAACGTCGACATCGGCTACTACCTGGTCGCCGCCAACGTCAGCGACATCGCGGCGATGGGTGCCGCGCCGATCGGCGTACTGACCGTCGTGCGCTACCCCAACGACCTCGACGACGCCGGATTCCTCGACATCATGGCCGGCATCCACCAGGCCTGCACCAACTTCGGCACCCTCAACGTCGGCGGCGACATCGGCAACGCCGAACGCATCGTGCTCTCCGCGTCCGCGATCGGCGTCTGCCGTACGGGCAGCGCCCTGACCCGCCGTGGCGCGCGACCCGGCGACCACCTCTGCGTCACCGGCCCCTGCGGGGTCCTCGGCGCTGCCGTCGCCTACTTCCCGAAGCGTGCCGTCAACGGGTGGGCGCTGCCCGACAGCGTCGAAGCCGACCTGCTCGACAGTTGGCGGCGGCCCCGCGCCCGGGTCGCCGAAGGTCGGCTGCTGTCGACCGGCGGCTACGCCACCGCCTGCCAGGACACCTCGGACGGCCTGCGCGCCACCATCGAGCAGCTCGCCGCCGCCAGCGGGGTCGGCTTCACCGTCACCGCCGACGACATCGCCGTCCACCCCGCCGTCAGTGCCGTCGCCAAACTCACCGGCACCGACGACCTCACCCTCGCGATGAGCGCGTCGGCCGACTTCCAGCTCGCCTTCACGGTGCCACCGGACCGGCTCGACGCCTGCCGCGACGCCTTCGACCGCAGCGGTCTCATCTTCGACGTCATCGGCCGCGCCACCCCACCCGAGGACGGTGTCAGCCTGCTTACCCGGGACGGCAGCAGGACCGCCCTGCCCGGCGTCGCCTGGAAACATCAGAGCACCGACATCAGCACCCTCGTCACCGGCGGCGGCGCCCCGGGCGCCCCGGCGCGGTGACCCCGTGCCTGCCGTGGCCCCCGGCTGGTCCGGCACCGCCCAGGTACGCCGCTCCTACGCCGCCTTGGTCGAGCACTACACGGCGATGACGGCCGACTACGGCCGGTTCCCCGGTCTGCGGCAGGAGCTGACGGACTTCCTCACCGCGCTCGGGCCAGGGCCGGTGCTCGACTTCGGCTGCGGAGCGGGCCGCGACGCCGACCTGGTCGCCGGCACCGGCCGGGCCGTCGTCCTCGCCGACGTCACCCCGGAGCTGCTGCGCGCGACCACCGTACGGATCGCCATCGACGCTGCTGTCTGCTGCGACGCGCTCGCCCTGCCGCTGCGGTCCGACACCTTCGCCGGTGTCATCGCCAGCGGGGTCCTGCTGCACCTGCCCCGGCGCTACACGGTCACCGCGCTGGACAACATCCGACGGGTCCTGCTGCCCGGCGGCAAGGCGTTGATCAGCATGAAACACGGCGGTCGCGACGGCTGGCGCAGCACTGACGACTTCCCGGCCCCGCGCTGGTTCACCTACTACGCGCCGGAGGAGTTTGCGGCGCTGTGTCGCAAGGTGGGGCTGCGTGTCGCGCAACTGGACGTCAGCAGCCGCAAGGACTGGTTCACCGCCACCACCGAACACCCCGAGCTGTAGTTTCTACTCCGGACCCGCTCTGCGGCCGGAGCTTTCTGGCCGTCAGGTCGCCGGCTATAGCCCCGCCGGGCCGACGATCCAGCTTGCGCGTTCCGGAAACCACGCGACGTACTCGATCTCGGCTTCGCTGGCGTGCCGGTAGCGGCCGGCGGTCGAGCCGGACCGCAAAGCTGGTGTGGGCCGACCTCGCTGCGGCGATGCGGCAGGCAAGAACTCGAATCGTATGGCGACCGCGTCCAGCTCAGCCTGTTCGTCGGTCACGCCCACCCCGCGAAGATCCTGCGGCTGCAGGCCGCGCTGACCGACACGATCAACCAGGGTACGGATTCCATCCTGCTTTGCGACCTGGGTACGCTGCGGGAGCGCGCCAGCCGATCCCTCGACGTGATCGGCCAGGGCCGCCCGATCACCGGCCACGGTCCGGCCATCCTGTAGCCCCGCCGTCCGCCCTACCGCTGCCCTCCGCGAGGGGTCCGTCGTGACGGCCGTGAGCGCGGACCTCTCGCGGAGCTGTCTTTCCTGTTCAGACGCTGTTCTGCAGTGGACGATGATGGCTCTGGGGCGGTCGCGAGGCCCTCCGTCGGCGGACCTCTCGCGAACCGGTCGTTCCGCCGCAGGTCAGGAGGGGTAGAATTCTGACCCTGTCGCAGCTCTCTCGGGAGCTGCCCTTCATTGAGGCCCGGTTCAGGCCGAGCAACCCGGCGGCCCACATGACCCGGGTCGCAGCTCTCTCGGGAGCTGCCCTTCATTGAGGCTCTGCTATGAATGCTGGCGAGATATGATAGCACGGTCGCAGCTCTCTCGGGAGCTGCCCTTCATTGAGGCTCTTCCGCAGCGAGCATTGCGCTCCGGCTGGTGCAGGTCGCAGCTCTCTCGGGAGCTGCCCTTCATTGAGGCCCATCACATTGCGTGATTGGCCCTTTTGGCCTATTGTCGCAGCTCTCTCGGGAGCTGCCCTTCATTGAGGCGTCGTACCGTCCGATCCGCCGTCGGACAGGCGGATGTCGCAGCTCTCTCGGGAGCTGCCCTTCATTGAGGCGCGAGCGGAGCGCCGCGAAGAACGATCTCATCCGTAGGTCGCAGCTCTCTCGGGAGCTGCCCTTCATTGAGGCGGTGTGCATCACGAGACTCCGTCTCTCTGGTAGGTCGCAGCTCTCTCGGGAGCTGCCCTTCATTGAGGCTGATGCGCGAGCGCGGAAACCCGCATCAGCTGTAGGTCGCAGCTCTCTCGGGAGCTGCCCTTCATTGAGCACGGGCACGGCAAAGTCGGCCGGGTTGGTGTTTAGGCTGGTTGGAGCTGTAGGAGTTTGA
>NZ_JBHMIN010000105.1:0-4675 GCF_048060215.1 Micromonospora sp. LOL_021
GAGATCTTTCGCATTTACGGATTACGTTGAGAAGCCCGGTAATAGTTTCGGGAAGTCCTCCTGTTATCGCACGAATTACTGGACGAAGCCCTCCGAACTCGTCCGCCAGCTCAAAGATCCAGTCGTGCAGATCTCGCCCATCAAGCCGCTCAAGACACAACTTTAGACCATCGCTCCCACCTGGCAGCGGAGAATCCCAGTCGTCAAACTCGCCTGAACGCCACCGGTTGATGGTTTGTCGCAGTAGGACCTCGGGCGCCGAATCGCCCACTAGGTAACCGATCAGCCCTTCAGATGCTTGCCCACCTCGAGGACGTTGGTCGCCGTCAAGAACTCCAAGGATTCGAACCTGGTCAGCGGCGCTACTGGAAATATCGCTGACGATGCGCTTCACACCTGATTGCCCACTCGCCACGGCTCTGACATCAAGATACCGGAGTGCATCGCGATCTAATGACGACAGGATTGCATGCAAGAACTCAGCTGCGACCTGGTCCTCAACTAGAACCACCGCAGCGGTACGGGGTTGGACACCGAGGTGATTAGCCACTTCTGCGGCCGGTAGCCCACAGCGAATGGAGGGGGAAGGCAATGATGAAACTAGTACAACATGCTCGGCGGGTAGCTTTTGGAAGAAGCCTGGGGAGTGACTAGAGACGACTAGACAGAGGTCGCGTTTGACTACGATCGAGACGATCGCATCTACTAGCTTCTCTTGAGAGAACGCCGCAAGATGACTTTCCGGCTCCTCTAGCAATACAACGGCTCCGGGTGGAAGTTCTTGCAGCCTCCATAAAAGGTAAGCTGCAACGAGTTCCCCTCGCCCCATCTGCTGCAATGCGTATCGCTTACCCATCGAAGCGACTTCAAAGTAGGGCAACGGAGTGTCGTCTACGCTGAATGCCGTCACCTCATAAACGA
Source organism: Micromonospora sp. LOL_021 (assembly GCF_048060215.1). Taxonomy (NCBI): domain Bacteria; kingdom Bacillati; phylum Actinomycetota; class Actinomycetes; order Micromonosporales; family Micromonosporaceae; genus Micromonospora; species Micromonospora sp. LOL_021. The sequence goes on from NZ_JBHMIN010000105.1 coordinate 922, forward strand.
GGAACTCTGAATACTCTCGGCGAAGAATATATGCAAGGGCTTGGAGCTGGCTGCTGTCAAAAGACGCTGGCTCAACCCCCTCAAGCAGATCGAAGGATTGTGGATCTGATCTGAAGTGCCTCAGCACATCCTCGGTCTCCGCCGCAGGATCAACATAGAAGACAGACGATGGAAACGTCGAGGATGTTGTTTGTGACCCAACGTCGAGTTCTGCCTCGAACGGAACGTCGGCATGGGTTCCTGCAATCTTCAGCTGACATAGCCATGGAGGCACGTTCGGGATCGTTGAACCTTCTTGCGGTTCTTGTCCAGCCAGGCATCTCCAAACGGCACCGAGGAGCGTCGACTTTCCTGCGCCGTTTCCGCCGGACACGATGCTGATGCCTGGTGAAAAGATGAGGCTTTGGGGCAGGCCGGCGGTGGTGACGAAGGTGCCGACGGTGAGGCGAGTAGTATAATTGCGCCTTGCAAGACTTTCGATCTGCTGCCGCCGTTCTATGAACCTCAGAACCATCCCGAGTCACCCCAGCGCACGACGCCGCTAAATGATGCTAGTTCTCGACCGGCGTCATCGCCCGCCTGGTCAACAATTTGCCACGCATCCTCGACTGGCGCAATAAATGACCGATTTCGAATGATTCCGGGCTCGGCACGATAGAGCACCATCCAAGCGGTAAGATCGCGCAGTACTACGGACGAGACGTCAGCCACGCGGGCCGTCGCCCGATCGTGGAAGACGGCTAGCGGAACGTTATACATACTTCGGCCATGCAACCGCGTTCCCCGCCAGCTCTCTACCTGTTCGATTGTTTGATACAGCGCTGGACCTAGCTCCAAGAGAAGGCCCTCCTTCAGTAGTTTTGCTACGAGGCAGAGCCAGGTATGAACGGTGGCTTTGTTCCATTTCAGCCGGCGCTCGGCACGGTCTAGAAGTTCGAGCTGAAGGAAGTAGTCAAGCGCTTGGGTTGCGAGGCTCATTATCGGCTCAGAAAACGCACCCTTATCTCTATAGCGGGTAGTGATTCTGAGCGCTGTCACCTTCTCGGTAAGGCGGCCCTGTTCCAGGGTGAGCAGAAATCGGGCGAGCAAATCATCATATGCCATACGCGCATTCGAAAATCCAAGGCGCTGCGCCGACATTCCTCTCGTTCCGGCCCACTCCACTAATTCTTTCACCTGGTTTCTAGCGGCACCCACGAAGGCGTTCCGCTTTTCCGCCTCGGTTAGGGTCATTGGTTGATTCAGACGGAAGAAGAGTTCATGAGGCTCTTCTGGCGTGTAATCATGAAGCTCGAATACCCGTATCGCAAATGACTCAAACTCATCCTGTACACCTCTAGGGAGTTGCGCGAACCGTCGGCCATCCAGGACTGCGAAGCCTGCGTCAATGGGTTCGATAAAGCCATCTACCGCAAATAGCCCCTGCATGAAGTCTCGGATTGCAGTGAGGCGCTGTTGCCCGTCCAGAACGTCGAACTTTCCCTCGCCCTTGGCGACCAGATGTATGGGCGGCACATGCCAACGGCGAAGAATGGTATCGATGAGTCTCTGCTTCTTGGCGGTGCTCCAGACCTCACCGCGCTGGAAATCGGGCTGCAAGTCGATCGTCTTCCGCTCGATGCGTCGAAAGATCGTTGCGATGTCGGGATCACTTGTCTGGAATCTCAAGGTCCGCAGTCCACCTGTCCTGATGCGAGCCGGAAGAACGTCTGCGGACATCCTTGATCAGGGAAAGCCTGATGTCCAGACGTAACCGGACAGTTGCTCGCTGGGTTACCGGACGCGGCATACAGACGAGCGCTGACAGGGACAGAGCCTCGAGCGTTCCGCCCAACCCCGGGCGGGCGGGGACGCGACGCACGGCTTACAAGCGTGAGCTCACGGTCCTGGCAGAGATGCGATCGCTATGCTTCACCAACTGCCGAGACGCTCTCTTCTGGATCAAGGCGCCGCGCAAGCGCGGCCAGCAGCCCGCCTGCGTCGGCCTGCTGGCGGCCTCCGGCCGGCATCGGCCGACGCGGGCGGGCAAGGATCAAACGTCAGTCGTCACCAGGGCCACCATCGTCCTCGTCTCGGAGCAGACGATCGAGCTCTTCCGGCCTCATCCGCTTAATCTCCGCTTCGAGCTTGCGGCTGTACTGGCGGTCGTTCGGATCGCTACCGTTCCCTGCCGCCACACGACCGTACGCCCTCATGAACGACCCGAGTTCACGTCGGATCCGGTCCTGACGACGTCCCATGGGTTCCACGATAAGGGACGGCGGTCGTTCTCTCCCAGCCATATACGCGCAGCTACGACGCCCGCCAGGCCCACCCGAACCCATCACACCTCCCCTGGGACCGGCCGAGGTCACTGCCGTGACGATCGCGGGGGTGGTCGGCCGCCGTCGAGGGTGGGGCGATCGGCTGCCGCGCCGCTTCGCGGCTTGCCACCGGTCAACGTGGTCCAGGTCGCGGAGCACCGCCGGCACGGCAAGCCGCCCCGGTCCGAAGGCCGGGGCGGGAACCCGTACAACGCCGGCCGGCCGCGCCCTGGCCGTGCCATCCGCGTGCCATAAGCCGGTGCCGCAGGCGGTCACCAGCGGGCACGAGCGGACGCCACCACCGGCACCGTGACCAGGGCCACCAGCAAGATCACGCCCAGGGCTGGCGATCTTCCAAACTGATTACGCGAGTTCGATTCTCGTCGCCCGCTCCACCAGCTCCGCCGCAGGTCAGCGGCGGTTTGCCACGGCCTGATCAGCCAGTACTGATCCGGTTACTGCCCTTCTGGTACGCCGTCGGCGGTCAGGGCGCCCTGCCCCGGCGCGGCCGGCAGGAAGATGTGGGTGTGCCCGTTGCCGGCGTCGACGTTGAGCACGTCGAGTTGCGTCGCGGCGACAGACCAGGTGGTGACCGCGATGTCCCGCTGACGGCCGGCGAGCTCCAGCAGAGTTCCACGGGCATCCTGCGGGAGGGCCAGCGCCGCCGCGTACGTGTCGAGTGCGGCGTCGAGCGCCCGTACCGCCGCAGCCAGGCCGGAACGGGCGATGTTGACGCCGGTGCCGCCGGACGGCGGGTCGGCGAAGTCCTCGACCACGTCTCTGGTGATGCCCCGCCACCCTTCGACGTCGGATTCGGCAACTGCCGGACCGGGCGGTTGGCCCACCGGCACCGCACCGGCCAGCCCGTCGAGAACCGGCAAGAGACTCTCCTGCGTCCGGCGGGCAAGTGAGGTCAGCTCCACGATCTGCGCCGCGTTCCGTTCCTCCTCTTGCGCCTGCAGTTGCGCGACCCGGTCGTCGGCCGGTGCGGAGTCAGCTGCGTCAGTGGAGTTGCCGGCGGTCACGGCTCCGATCGGCGCGGCTAGTAGTGCGCCCAGCGCGAATGCGATCACCAGTGGAGCCAGGCGACGAACCAACGGCGTCCCCGGCGGGGCTGCCCGGGTGGTTCGCCGGGCGGACGACCTAGCGGAGTCACGGGCGCTGCGGCTTCGGCGATCTGCCGGCATGGTGGAGCCTCTTCACTGCTGGTGACGGGTGGGGTCACGCATTGGCTCGCCGAAGGCCGCTGCGTCTTGCAAGGTGGGCCCGGCACCGGCCCGCCGAGGCTGGCACCAAGGTTGAAACCACTTTAACGGACCATCCGGCCGCACCGGGGGTGCCGACGTGTCGGCGCCGCTGGCTGGCAGCACGGGAGCGCCGCCGCCTCGGCCGGAATGATCCGGCGGGCGGGGTCGTTGTGCATGGTCGCGCCACGCACTCCGGCCCGCAGC
>NZ_JBHMIN010000106.1:0-4052 GCF_048060215.1 Micromonospora sp. LOL_021
GAAACGATCTCCTGTGTCATCGGGCTGCACTTCTACAGGATCGCCTGTGAATAGACCTCAATTTTGGATCCGAAACCACGGCGATTGCTCGTTCTTGAATAACTGCTGGTCACGGCGGCCGTGAGTTGCCCGATGGGCGGCTGGAGCTTTGGGTAACGTTGGGGTGATGTCGGCCTCAATCCGTCAGAGGGTGTTGATCCCTGGTAGTCCGGTTCGGCTGACCGTTTTGTCCACTCGGGGTGGGGGTCGGTTCGCCGCGTGTCGCTGCGGGTGCGCCGGTCCTCCTGGTGCCGGTGGCGTCTTTTTGCTGGTAGGGGCCGGTGTTCGGGGTCAGGTGGGTGGGGGTATCAGGCTGAGGCGTTGCCAGCAGAGGGTGAACGCTTCGGCCCAGGGCCAGGTGTCGGGGATGGACAGGATCGTGCGGCGGGCGTGGGTGGCGAGTTTCGCGGGGAGGTGCAGAATCCGGTAGCGCAGGGTGCCGGGTTCGGCGTGGGCGAGGTCGGCCTGGTCGTGCAGGCCGAGGAGCCGGGTCCAGGAGTCGAGGTCGGCGGCGATGTTCGCGGCGAGGACCCAGCCCTGGTTGACGGTCCAGTCCTTGGAGGGCAGGTTCCGTAGGCCCATGGCCTTGTTGGTGCGGACGCGGTCCTCGACACCGGCGTGGGCGCGGTGCAGGGCGTCGAGCCATTGTGGCTGGTGCGAGCCGGCTACCCGTCCGAGGCGGCCGATGTTGGTGGCGACGATCGCGTACCGCCAGCCGGTGGATCGTTCCAGGGCGGTGAGGTTCTTCGCGTGCCGGGCCGACGGTCTGGTGCGTCGCACGATCAGCCGTAGCCCGGTGTTCCAGTTGTCGAGGCGATGGTCGAGGCCGGTCAGCTCGGCGGTGTGTGCCTCTCCGGTGGTGGCGGTGCCGTCCTGGCCGAGGCTGTCGGTCCACGCGGACTCGGGTAGCCGGGCGATGGCGGTCTCGTCGGCGTCGGTGATGGTCCAGCCGACGGTGAAGCGCACGTTGCGTCGTGTCCGGTTCAGCCGCTCCAGGTGTGTCATGAGGTCGTGGGTGGCGCCGGCGCCGTCGACGCGGATCAGGATTTTCCGCCGGTAGGACGCCGGTAGTTGGGCGATCGCGTCGTCGAGTACCCGAATGTGGTCGCTGACCGTGTTCGATCCGGCGTTGCCGGGGCGCAGCAGCATGGCCAGGCTTTCCGTGGTGTTGGCGCACCACGCGCCGAGGGGGTGGTGTCCGTAGCCCTTCTTGAACGTGGCGGCCGCGCCCTGCTTGTCGCTGTGTGCGGTGATCAACGTGGCGTCCATGTCGATGACCACCCATCCGGTCAAGGGTTTCCCGGCCACGGTCAGCCACGGGAATCCGTGCGGGCGGCGGGAGAGGAGGTCCCACACCCGGGCGCGGACCTTCGCCCGCGCGGTGGCGATCCGGCGCAGCGATGTCTCGTCCAACCCTGCCAGGGCGCGGCGGACGGTCGATTCCGAGGGCGGATCCGCGAACAGCAGGGCCTGATGCGCCAGCAGCCCGATGTCGGACATGCTCGTCGCGCCGAGCACGATCGCGGTCGCCAGACAGACCAGCACCGTGCCCCGGTCCCACCACCCCGGCCCGCTCCCGCGCGGCAGGACCTTGTTCAACGTCGAGGTCAGACCGGTCCGGTCCGCGCACTGCCGTAGCAGTACCGCGCCCGCGTGCCCGACCAGACCCTTGCCGCCCACGGTTACCCGCAACCGTGTGGCCCATCCCGTACTCTTACTCACCGGAAAGGTGCACCCGTTTCTGCTATGGATATGACTTCGACACTCACATCCTTGCAGGCCAGGTGCATCTTTCCCTTACCGGCCTCGATGACCTAATTCTCCCACTGACTGGGGGAGGTCGGGTGCGCCGTTCCGTTCGGCGTGTGACGCCGTCGCTGGGCCGTAGGATCGTAGCCGGGCTCGACGAACTCGACGAAGACGCGCGGCGGCGACTCCAGCAGGCGATGCAGGCGCAGGTGAAGCACCTGATCGATGACCTGCGTAAGCGGCTCGCGGAGCCGGAGTCGCTGTCGCTGCGGGCCGAGCTGCTGCAGGAGTACGAGGAGGCGGAGCGGCTGGCCGGCGCGTTCGAGGTGTGGCTGGAGGACGTGCTCGACCAGGCGGCGGTGGCCTGGGTGCTGGGTTGTGTCTTCGTCCGCTTCTGCGAGGACAACGAGCTGATCGACGGGCTGTGGATCGGCGGGGACGATCCGGCGGCCCCGGCCGAGGCGGGGATGCAGCGGTGGCAGGCGTACCTGATCGAGGCTGAGCATTCGTTGCACAACGACCGGCACTGGCTGCGGGAGGCGTTCCGCTACCTGGGCAGGCTGCGCCCGACGGCGAAGATCTTTGACAAGCACAATCCGGTGTGGCGGTTCGACATCTCCGGCGCGGCCGCGGAGGGGCTGAGTAACTTCTTCCGTACGGGTGAGGGCCGGGTGTCGCTGCGCAGCACGACTCTGGACACCCGTTTCCTTGGTGACCTCTATCAGGAGTCTCGGTGACCTCTATCAGGAGTTGTCGACGTACGCGAAGAAGACGTACGCGTTGTTGCAGACTCCGGTGTTCGTCGAGAAGTTCATCCTGGACCGGACGTTCGAGCCGGCGTTGAGCGAGTTCGGCCTGCCCGCGATGAAGGTGATCGACCCGACGTGCGGCTCCGGCCACTTCCTGCTCGGCGCGTTCGACCGGCTGGTGCGCGAGTGGCGCAAGCGGGAGCCGACCACCGACATCCGGGCGATCGTCGACCGGGCGCTGGGCCAGGTCACCGGCGTCGACATCAACGCCTTCGCGGTCGCGATCGCCCGTTTCCGGCTGCTGGTCGCCGCGATCAAGCTCGGCAAGTGGCACAAGCTCGAACGCTGCCCCGCCTTCCCGGTCCGCGCCCGCGGGCACTTCCCCAACGAGCAGACTCCGCTGGCGAATTGTGCTGGTTACCTGGTCGCGAGTGCAGCGAGGTGGGAGACGCGGGTGTGGCCCAGGGGTTTGCCGGCCAGCCATGCGTCCGCTCGGGTGAGGTTGATCGCGGTGGCGATCAGGATGTTCTGCACTCGGGTCTTGGCGAGTCCTCGGTAACGGGATCTTCGCAGGCCGAATGCGCGTACGGCTTGGGAGATGGTGCCCTCGATGCCTGATCTGGCCGCGTAGCGTCTGCGCCAGTGCTCGGTCTGCTGGTCGGCGCGCAACGCGCGGAGCAGTTCGTGGTGTTCCCGGGGTCGCAGGGTGAGGGTTCGGGCGGCGGTCTTGGCGCGCGTGCAGCGAGAGCGGACCGGGCAGGGCGTGCAGTCGGTCATGCTGAAGGTGAACATGACGCGGGGTTTGCCGTGTCGGTCGGTCGTGGTGCCTGACCAGGTGTTGCGGTGTCCCTGGGGGCAGACGGCGGTCAGGGTGTCCCAGTCGATGGTGAACGCGTCGGTGTCGAAGGCGCCGCTACTCTTGCTCTGCCATTGGTTTCCGTGACCGACCGGTCCGATCAACTCGATACGGTGTCGGTCTGCCGCGTGCAGGATCTCGTCGGCGGTGACGTAGGCGGAGTCGGCCAGATGCTCGACCGGGGCCAGATCGCGTCTGGCCAGGGTTTCGTGCACGCGCGCGGTGGTGTCGATGTCGGCCTCGGTGGCCGGCACGGTGTCCACATAGGTGATCAGGTGCGGGCGAGCGTCATCGCAGCCCTCGCTGATCTGGACCTTGTAGCCGTTCCAGCCGGCGCCACGTTTGACGCTGTAGCGCGTGTCGGGGTCGTAGGGCGAGGTGATCGCCAGAGCGCCCGGGGCACGGCCGTGGGTTTCGCGTGTGCGCCAGTGCAGTCCGGCGGGATCGCGGTAGTACTGCTGGACCCAGGTTGCCCGTAGGCATTCCACGGCGGGCAGTGTCCTGACGAACGGTGGTGCGTCGGTGCACCATGCCTGCGTCAGGAGCGTGACGCCGTCCGCGCCGATCCGTAGTGCGAGGTCAAGTCGTTCCGATTCGGCTTTCGGTAGTCGGTAGGCGTCGACGCGGGGACCGTAGCGTGTGAACCAGTCGACGGGTGC
>NZ_JBHMIN010000107.1:0-3555 GCF_048060215.1 Micromonospora sp. LOL_021
GACCCAGGCCGCCGAACTCGTCGCCCAGCACTGGAACAGCTGACCCGAAACACCACACGCCCAGTCGAAGGGCCGGACCCCGTACCCGGGGTCCGGCCCTTCGACGCATGCCCCGGCCAGGTCAGCTGCGGCCGAGCAGATCGGCGTTGAGGATGGTGCCGCCAAGGCTCCAACCACCGTCGGTGACCTCCTCCAGAATCACCAGCGTGGTCGGCCGGGCGCGTTCGCCGTACACGTCCACGAAAGCGTCGGTGACGGCGTCTTGCAGTTTCTTCTTCGACTCCGGGGTCAGCGTGTCTGCGGGGACCTTGAGGTTGGCGTACGGCATGGGTTTTCCTTCCTGTCGTGCGGGTCAGCGGGCGTGCGGGTCGGCGGCGTTGAGGGTGGCCACGACCTGGTCGTAGTCGCCGCGTGTCTCGGCGTACCGGAGGTACTTCACCCGGTCGACGAGGATCTCGTGGGCGTGCGGCTCGGCCTTGATCAGGGCCATCACCTCGTCGGCGTACTCGTCGAGCGGCATCGCGAACTCCGATGTCTCCTGGCCTGGCAGCAGCCCGGTCCGCACGGCGGGCGGGACCAGCTCCGTCACCTGCACGCCGGTCGGTGCCAGCTGCAGGCGCAGCGTTTCGCTGAGCAGGTGGATCGCGGCCTTGGTGGCGTTGTAGGTCGGGGTGACGCGCAGCGGGACATGTGCCAGGCCGGAGGAGACCGTCATGATCGTGGCATCGGGCCTGGTCTGCAGGTGCCCGGTGAGCGCGGCGATCAGCCGGATCGGGCCGAGCAGGTTGGTGGTGACGATCTGTTCGGCGTCGGCGAGGAAGGCCGGGTCCGTCCAGTCCTCGCGCCGCATGATGCCGGCCATGGCGACCAGGACGTTCAGCTCCGGGTAGCGGCCGACGACGGAGGCGGCGGCCTGCGTGATGGACGCCGGGTCAGTGACATCGATACGTACGGTGCCGAAGCCGTGCTCGGCGGCGAGCCGGTCGAGCAGGTCGGCGCGACGGCCGCCGATGATCACGGTGTTTCCGTTAATCTGCAGCCGCTCGGCCAGGGCGAGTCCGATGCCGGATGTGCCACCGGGCAGGAAGATGGTGTTTCCAGATGGGTCCATGCCCACTACGTTCGGCGTCGCGTGCGCCGGGCGGCAGAGACCCGGTGATCGGGGGACCGGCAATCCCTGGTTGGGCCGGGCCCTGCGGTCGCAGGATGGGGACATGGACCGTACCGGCCTGGCCGATTTTCTCCGCCGCCGTCGTGCGGCGCTGCGTCCCGCCGATGTCGGCCTGACGCCGGGCGCTCGTCGCCGTACGTCCGGGTTGCGGCGTGAGGAGGTGGCGGCGCTGACCGGGATGTCGGTCGACTACTACGTACGGTTGGAGCAGCGACGCGGGCCGCAGCCGTCGGAGCAGATGCTCGCCGCGCTCGCCCGTACGCTGCGGCTGACCGCCGAGGAACGCGACCACCTGTACCGGCTGGCCGGGCACAACGTCCCGCGTCGCACGCCAGAGGACGGGCATGTCGCGCCGGCCCTGCTCCGGGTGCTGGACCGGATGGCGGACACTCCCGCGCTGATCCTGTCGTCGCTGAGCGAGGTGCTGGTGGCGAACCGCCTGGCGGTGTCGATCTTCGGTGATCCGGCGACCCGCACCGGGCTGGCCCGCAGTGACGTCTACCGCTGGTTCACCGACCCGGCCGCCCGGTCGGTGTATCCGGCGGAGGATCACGACCGGCAGGGCCGGAGCCTGGTCGCTGCGTTGCGGGCGGCGTACGGCGCGGCGGGTCCCCGGTCACGCGCCGGCGAGTTGGTACGGGCGCTGCTGGCCGGGTCGGACGAGTTCGGTGACCTGTGGCAGCGGCACGAGGTGGCCCGCCGGTTCGCCGACCACAAGACGTTGGTGCACCCCGAGGTCGGCGACATCGAGGTGGACTGTCAGGCGCTGTTCACCGAGGACCAGGGGCAGGCATTGCTGGTGCTGACGCCCCGGCCGGGCAGCGAGGCCGAGGAGAAGATTCGGCTGCTCGCGGTGCTCGGCCATCAGGACTTCGCCGGTACGGTCGGGTAGCGCACCAGCGCGATCCCGTGCGCGTCGCCGCCCGGTGCGGCCCGATGCGACGCGGCGCGCCCCTTGAAGGTGACGAAACTATCTGGCAATGTTACGGATATCAATGTTAGCGCTCTCAATGCAGGCGGCTGCCGTCCAGGCCGCTCACGCTACGAGCAGTCGGTAGCGTTAACAACATGTCCACATCGACCTGTCAGGTCACCGTCGCACCCGGGAGCCCTCGTGACACCACTGGTCCGTCCCAGTCCCCACCCCACCGGCAGACGCGCCGCGCACGCCACCGTCCGGCCGTCCCGTCTACCCCGACGGATGTTGCTGTCGTTGACCGCCGTCGCCGCGATGCTCCTCGGCGCGGTCGCGGTGGCCAGCCCGGCCAGCGCGGCGTCGACGTTGGGTGCCGCCGCCGCCGAGAGCGGCCGCTACTTCGGCGCCGCCACCAACTCGTTCATGCTGAACCGCCAACCCCACGCCACCGTCCTCAACCGCGAGTTCAACTCAATCGTCGCCGAGAACGAAATGAAGTGGTACCACACCGAACCCAACCAGAACCAGTTCAACTTCACCGCCGGCGACCAACTCATCGCCCACGCCCGCGCCCGCGGCATGACCGTCCGCGGCCACACCCTCGTCTGGCACGCCCAACAACCCCAATGGGCCGAGAACATGTCCGGCACCGCCCTGCGCAACGCCATGATCAACCACATCAACCGGGTCGCTGGCCACTGGCGCGGCGAGATCCACTCCTGGGACGTCGTCAACGACGCCTTCGCCGACGGCGGCAGCGGCGCCCGCCGCGACTCCAACCTGCAACGCACCGGCAACGACTGGATCGAAGTCGCCTTCCGCACCGCCCGCGCCGCCGACCCCGGCGCCAAACTCTGCTACAACGACTACAACACCGACGGCGTCAACGCCAAGTCCACCGCCATCTACAACATGGTCCGCGACTTCAAGTCCCGCGGCGTACCCATCGACTGCGTCGGCCTGCAGTCCCACCTCGGCACCACCCTCGACCCCACCTACCAGCAGAACATCCAACGCTTCGCCGACCTCGGCGTCGACGTCCAGATCACCGAACTCGACATCCAACAGGGCCCCAACCAGGCCAACATGTACGGCCAGGTCACCCGCGCCTGCCTCGCCGTCGCCCGGTGCACCGGCATCACCGTCTGGGGCGTCCTCGACCCCGACTCCTGGCGCACCGGCGCCAACCCACTGCTGTTCGACGGCAACGGCAACAGAAAACCGGCCTACGACGCCGTCCTCAACGCCCTCAACGCAGGCGGCGGCGACCCCGGCACCGGCCCGGTCGACCCGAACGCCTGGTACGTGCTGGTCAACCGCAACAGCGGCAAGGCATTGGACGTGTACGGGCTGGCCACCGAAGACGGGGCCCGGATCAGCCAGTGGACCCGCAACGACGGCGCCAACCAGCAGTGGCAGTTCGTCGACTCCGGCGGCGGCTACTACCGGCTCAAGTCCCGCCTGTCCG
>NZ_JBHMIN010000108.1:0-3380 GCF_048060215.1 Micromonospora sp. LOL_021
GGTGCCTTATGACGAGCCCGCGATTATGCCGCGTCTGGTCCGGTATGCCCTGGTGAGGGTCGGTGCTTGGCCGTAGGTGGGCGGCATTGTGCGAGAGCACCGGCGGTTTCTCGTGTCTGGTTGATGGGTCCATCGATAGACAGGAGACAATCATGGACTCGGAGAACCGCACACGGAGACGGATCGTGGTGGGCGGGGCGCTCGCCCCGTTCGCTGATGGGCTGCGCAGCGAACTGGCTGTTCAGGGGTACGCCGCGGACACGGTCGCTGATCATGTGCACCTCCTGGCGGACTTGAGCGGCTGGTTGTCCGACCGGGGCATGGTCGTGGCGAATCTGACCAGCGTCGCCGCGCGGGAGTTCCTGGCAGTCCGCCGTGCGCAGGGGCGACAGCGAGGTGTGACTGATCGGGCGCTCGCTCCGATCCTGGGGTATCTGCGGGGGCTGGGGCTCGTGCCGCCACCGACCGTGCCGCCCCCGACGACGGCGGTGGAGCTGCTGCTGACCAACTACCGGCGCTATCTGGTGCGGGAGCGTGGGCTGGCCGACAGCACGGTGAAGCACTATCTGCGCTCCGCGCGGGTGTTCCTGGCCTGGCTGCCCGGCACAGTCGACCGGTCGCTGCCGCAGCTGTCGGCTGCCCAGGTCGTCGAGTTCGTCCGGGACTGGAACGCCAGCCGGCGCAGCACGGCCAACGACATGGTGACGCTGCCCTCACTACGGTCGGTGCTGCGGTTTCTGCATGTCGCCGGGTACGTTCCGGCGGCGTTGGCGGGCGCGGTTCCCGCCGGCCGTGGTCAGCCTCGCAACCTGCGACGCGCGGTTCGTTCCGACCATGTGCAGGCGGTGCTGGCCGGTTGCGACCGGGGCAGCGCGGTAGGCCGTCGTGACTACGCGATCGTGCTGATGCTCACCCGGCTGGCACTGCGTGGCGGCGAGGTCGCCCGCTTGGAGCTGGGCGACGTGAACTGGCGGGCCGGTGATCTGACCATCCGAGGCAAGGGCGGCCGGGTGGACGTGTTGCCGCTGCCGGCCGACGTCGGCGCGGCGATGGCTGACTACCTGCTCCGTGCTCGGCCGACCAGCCCGGCGCGGACGCTGTTCGTCACCACGAAGGCCCCGTTTACCGGCCTGGCCGTCCCCACGATCACCGGCCTGGTGGCCGCCGCCTGCGCCCGAGCAGGCGTGTCCCGCTTCGGGCCACACCGCATCCGTCACACCGTGGCGTGCGGTCTACTCGCTGACGGCGCGTCGATGGAGGAGATCAGCCAGCTGTTGCGCCATGCCCAGCAGCGCACCACCGCCATCTACGCCCGGCTGGATGAGTCCCGGCTCGCCGAGCTGGCACTGCCCTGCCCGCAAGGGGCACCGCGATGACCATGACCAGCTGTGTCGAGCAGTACCTGGCGCTGCGTCGCGGGCTGGGCTTCAGTTTGCGCGGTGAGGGTCGGATGCTGCTGGAGTTCGCCGACCAACTCGACCGCGTCGGTCAGGTCACGGTCACCACCGCCGAGGCGGTGGCCTGGGCCAGCCAGCCGGCAGACACCACGGCCGCCCACCGCGCCCGCCGGTCGGGCGTGGTACGCGGCTTCGCCCGCTACCTGGCCGCGTTCGACCCGGCCTGCCAGATCCCACCACTCGGGCTGCTACCCGCCCGGGCGCACCGGCCAACCCCGTACCACTACATCCCGGAGGAGATCGCCGCGCTGGTCCACGCGGCCGGCACCATCGCCGCGCCGTTGCCCGCGGCCACGACTCAGGCGCTGATCTGCCTGATCGCGGCCAGCGGACTGCGCATCGGGGAAGCCCTCACCCTGGACCGCGCCGACCTCGACGCGCACAACGCGGTCCTCACGGTATCCGGCAAGAACGACCTGACCCGTCTGGTGCCACTGCACCCGACCACGGTGGCGATGCTCAGCGAGTACGCCGCGAGACGGGATCGGCTCTGCCCACAGCCGGTTTCGCCCGGCTTCTTCCTGACCCGCACCGGGCGGCGGGTCCAGCAACGCGGCGTGCAGGAAACCTTCGCCCGGCTCGTGGTCGCTGCGGATATCCGCACCCCACCCGGACGGCGCCGGCCGCGTATCCACGACCTGAGGCACACGGTCGCGGTCAACATTCTGGTCGACTGGTACCGCGACGGCGTGGACGTGCCCGCCCGGTTGCCGGTGCTGTCCACGTTCCTCGGCCACAGCGGCCCCGAAGCCACCTACTGGTACTTGCAAGCCACCCCCGAACTACTCGCCCTGGCCGCCCGACGTCTGGACCACCACCCGCCCCATGACCGTGACGTCCGAGGGGAGGCGACGGCGTCATGACCGCGCTCGCACCACTGCTGCAGGCGTTCTTCACCGACCGGCTGATGACCCAGTACGGCGCCAGCCCGCACACCATCGCCTCCTACCGCGACACGTTCCGGCTGCTGCTTGCCCACGTGCACCAGCAGACCGGTACCTTGCCCGCCCGCCTCGACCTGGCCGACCTGGACGCCACCACCATCGGCGGGTTCCTGCACGACCTGGAGACCGTGCGCGGCAACAGCCCAGCCACCCGCAACACCCGGCTCGCGGCGATCCACTCCCTGTTCCGCTACGCCAGCCTGCGCGCCCCGGAACACGCCCACCTGATCAGCCGGGTGCTGGCCATCCAAACCAAACGCACCACCACCACGATCATGACGTTCCTCAACGACACCGAACTCGACGCGCTGCTCACCGCCCCCGACCAGTCCACCTGGCACGGGCGCCGCGACCACGCCCTACTCGTGCTGGCCGCGCAGACCGGCCTACGCGTCGCGGAACTGACCGCGCTGACCATCGCCGACACCCACCTCGGCGTCGGCGCCCACGTCTACTGCCACGGCAAAGGCCGCAAGGACCGTTGCACCCCGCTGACCCTCCACACCGTCGGCGTGCTCACCGGCTGGCTGGGCGCCCGCCGGCCCGCTGACACCGAGCCGCTGTTCGCCACCCGCCGCGGCACCCCACTGTCCCACGACGCGGTCACCCACCTGGTCGCCAAGCACTCCGCAGTCGCCGCTCACACCTGCCCGTCCCTACACGTCAAGCACGTCACCCCACACACCCTGCGACACACCGCCGCGATGAGGTTGCTGCACGCAGGCGTCGACACCACCGTCATCGCGTTGTGGCTCGGCCACGAAAGCCCTTCCACCACCCGCATCTACCTGCACGCCGACATGGCCCTCAAGGAACAAGCCATCGCCCGAACCACGCCGCCGGACACCGAAGCCGGCCGCTACCAAGCCACCGACGACCTACTCACCTTCCTCGACCAGCTCTGAACCCTCAGCCCACGACCGGTTATGCCGCACCGACTCCAGCCACATCAGGACCGCAACACGGCCCCGAGACGGTG
>NZ_JBHMIN010000109.1:0-3049 GCF_048060215.1 Micromonospora sp. LOL_021
GGATCGGGCATCACCGCTTCCGGCGGTACGGCCGGCGCGGCGGCCGGTGGCCGCTCAACTGCCGGCGGCGCAGCCGGCACTCCAGGGGCAGGCGGCGCAGCGGCCGGTCCGGACGGTGCCGCTGCGGGAGCGGAGACCGCCGGCACCACGGCGGCGGCGGTCGGCACGGCGGCGGGAGCGGAGGCCAGCGGCGCCGCCGCCGGTACGCCGGCTGCCAGCCGACGCTCCATCCGCTCCATCCGCTGCAGCAGGGCCCCGGTCGACTCCTCAGCGCCGGGCAGCAGCATCCGGGCGCAGACCAGCTCCAGCAGCAGCCGGGGGGCGGTGGTGCCACGCATCTCCACCAAGCCGTTGTGCACCGTGTCGGCGCACCGCGACAGCGTCGCCGGGCCGAGCCGCTCGGCCTGCGCGGTCATCCGGTCGATCTGGTCGGGTGGCCCGTCGATCAGCCCTTTGCTGACCGCGTCCGGCACCTGCTGCAACACGATCAGGTCCCGCAACCGCTCCAACAGGTCGGAAGCGAACCTGCGGGGATCATGCCCGGCCTCGGCGACCCGGTCGACGGTTGCGTAGGCGGCGGCACCGTCACCAGCGGCGAGGGCGTCGCACATCTCGTCCAGCAGGGCGCTGTCGGTGACGCCGAGCAGCGCCACCGCCCGTGGGTAGCTGACCCCCTCCGGGCCGGCACCGGCGATCAACTGGTCGAGCACCGACAGGCTGTCCCGGGCGCTTCCGCCGCCGGCCCGCACCACCAGCGGGAAGACCGCCGGGTCGACCTTGACGCCCTCGGCGGAGCAGAGCTGCTCCAGGTACGGCCGCAGCACCCCCGGCGGGATCAGCCGGAACGGGTAGTGGTGGGTCCGCGACTTGATCGTGCCGAGGACCTTCTCCGGCTCGGTGGTGGCGAAGATGAACTTGACGTAGTCCGGCGGCTCCTCGACCAGCTTGAGCAGCGCGTTGAAGCCGGCCGACGAGACCATGTGCGCCTCGTCGATGACGTAGATCTTGAACCGGCTGCTGGCCGGCGCGAAGAAGGCGCGTTCGCGCAGCTCACGGGCGTCGTCGACGCCGCCGTGGCTGGCCGCGTCGATCTCGATGACGTCGATCGAGCCGCTGCCGTCGGCGGCCAGGGCGCGACACGAGTCGCACTTGCCGCACGGCTCCGGCGTCGGCCCCTGCTCGCAGTTGAGCGAGCGGGCCAGGATCCGGGCGCTGGAGGTCTTGCCGCAACCGCGCGGCCCGGAAAAGAGGTACGCGTGGTTGAGCCGCCCGGTACGCAACGCCTGCGACAGCGGCTCGGTGACGTGCTCCTGGCCGATGACCTCGGCGAACGTCCTCGGCCGGTACTTGCGGTAGAGCGCCAGTGCCACTCTCTCCGCCTCCTCTCGACCGGGCAGGTTCCACGCCGGGAGCCATTCTGCGCGGGCGGGCCGGCGACCGCCACCCCTGGGGTGCGGGTTCCCCCGCCGACCCGGAGACGAAAGGGCCCCCCGTGCACCCGCCAGAGCTCGCTTATCCTTGCTGCCTTCCGGCCCTGGGGAGGTTCACGAGATGCACGCCGCACGAGGGGTTGGCCCCACTGTACCCCGGGCGGCGGGCGGCCGTCGGCGACCCCGGCCCGTGCTGACCGCCACGTCCGCAGCCTGTATCGTGTCGGGCGGAGGATTCGCCTAGAGGCCTAGGGCGCACGCTTGGAAAGCGTGTTGGGTTCACACCCTCACGAGTTCGAATCTCGTATCCTCCGCTCGCTGAGCAGCCGCAACGCCGCTGGCCGGTCCCTCAGGGGACCGGCCAGCGGCGTTCGTACACCTCTTCGTCCGGGCGCTGCCTCTGCTGCGCGACGAACTCAGCCACCGACGCTCAAGATCAGCCCGTGAACAGTCCGTGTCGCGGGTGACCGTGCCGCTTGGTCGAGCGGCTACGCCTGGCGACGTTCAATGATGATCGGCGGCGGAATCGGTTCCCCAGACTGGCAGCCGCGCCACGACCCACAGATGTACGGCGGCCCAGGCCGTCACCGCCAGCCCGCCGGTACGACCGATCATCGGGTAGGGGTACATCCGAGCGTTGTCGACCAGGGCGAGAACCCGCCGTTGCGTCGGCGCGGCATCCGCCACGACGAGCTCGTGGAGCCCGTCGGTGGGCAGGAACACCTGGACCGCCAGCCAGCAGAGGTAGCCAGCTACCAGCACACCGACCACCACCCAGCCCAGCAACCGGGGATCGGCGACCACCTCGCCGGGCCCGGTCAGCAGCAGTAGGCCGACCAGTGCGGCGGTCACGCCGATACCCGCCAGTAGCAAGGCCCACCACGCGGTCCGATGGTGCACCGCTGCCAGATCGAACAACTCTGCGTTGGTCGCCGCCCTCGATGCGCCATCGCCCAGGGACCGGTACGCAGCCACCCTGGTGAGTGCCGCAGCCGGCACCAGCAGCGCACCGCCGACGGCCAACCAGACCGCCACCCTGGTACGACTCGCCCCAATCCACACTGGTCAACCTTAAGCTCACCACTCCCAGTCAGCGCCACAAGCTCGTGCCACCGGCGGCTGCAGGCACATGATCGGATGCGTCCCAGCTGACCGTCTCCGGCGTGTCGCGTCGATGGAGCGCAGCGGTTCATGAGCCAGCTCAGCAGGTTTCGTAGCTGCTGCCCGCACGGGACCGGCCGGCGGCGTTCGCACAGCTCTTCGCCGGAAATTCAGCGTCCGACCCGGCCGCCCGGTCAGATCACGACCCCACCGGTACGCAGTAGCCGAGCAGTTGACCGTAGGTCATCAGCGGACACAGCATCGTCGGCTCCGACGACCAGCGATGCCCACGGTTGCCCGCCAACCTCCGGTGCCGGGCCGCCGCACGCTCCCGGGCCAGCCTGGCCAGCCGCTTCGACGCCACCGACCGTCCGTCCCGCCACTTTCGCCACCGCAACACCAGCCCGTTCACCACCGAAGGCGAGAAATTATTCCAACAGCATGGGTGGACAGATCCGTCCGGGCGGTGGGGTGCCGCCAGGCTGTCCGGGTGGGAGAGCGAGTACGCGTCCGTGAGA
>NZ_JBHMIN010000110.1:0-2599 GCF_048060215.1 Micromonospora sp. LOL_021
GGGCACTTTCTACATCCGGGGTCCTGCCGGTCCAACCTTCATCGGTGGATCGAGGCTCAGGCTGGGAGTTGGCACCCCTCTC
This sequence comes from Micromonospora sp. LOL_021, assembly GCF_048060215.1. Classification (NCBI taxonomy): domain Bacteria; kingdom Bacillati; phylum Actinomycetota; class Actinomycetes; order Micromonosporales; family Micromonosporaceae; genus Micromonospora; species Micromonospora sp. LOL_021. The sequence goes on from NZ_JBHMIN010000110.1 coordinate 83, forward strand.
GGAACTAGTTGCGATCAACCAACGGCGTTTCGATGCCGAGCCAGACGACGATGAGCACATCTCGTTCGTTCCGATGGCGTCAGTCGAGGCTGAGTCTGGGCGATTGGACGCTTCGCAGACCGCTCCCTACGGCAAACTGAAGCAGCGATCCTTGACGCGGTTTCAGGAAGGCGACGTCCTCTTCGCCAAAGTGACTCCGTGTATGGAGAATGGCAAGATCGCAGTCGCTCGCGGTTTAGCGTCCGGTCGGGGGATGGGGAGCACCGAGCTGTTCTCGCTGCGGCCCCACGGCGCAATCGACCCTGACTACCTTGCCTACTTCCTGTTGCAGGAATCGGTCCGGCGGGATGCTGCACGCGCCATGACCGGTGCCGTAGGGCTTAGGCGAGTTCCGCGTGGCTACTTGGAAGATCTCGCCATCCCAGTTCCGCCGTTCGCCGAACAACGCCGCATCGTTTCCGCTTTGGAGACTTACTTGGCGAGTCTCGACGCGGCGACTGCAGGTGTTAAGAAGGCTGCCGCAAGACTATCTGGTTGGCGCAATGTCCTCGCGAATTATGCGATAGGCGGAGGATCTAAAACGAGGTCTGCCGCGCTCGACGGAAGTTGGAGTTCTACCTCGATTGGTGAAATCGCCGATGTTGGCACCGGGGCAACGCCGCTGAGGTCACGACGTGACTATTACGAGAATGGAACGGTTCCCTGGGTCACGAGTTCGGCCGTTAATAGGCCCTACGTTGATAGTTCTGATGAATTCATCACGCAGAAGGCGTTGTCCGAAACCTCGGTTAAGCTGTGGTCGCCCGGGACACTTCTGGTCGCAATGTACGGAGAGGGAAAGACGAGGGGGCGATGCTCCGAGCTGCGGATATCGGCCACGACGAACCAGGCATGTGCTGCAATCGCGATACGTCCTGAGTATGAATGGCGGCGGCCTTGGGTGAAGCTAGTGCTGCGGGCTCGTTACGACGAAAACCGTAAGCTGGCGGCTGGTGGCGTTCAGCCTAATCTGAACCTCGGCATGATCCGTGCGATGCAGATTCCGTTGCCACCTCGGGACCAGCAAGACAGGTTTCTGCAGGAGTTTGAGAGACAGGACAGCGTCGGAGCTGCTCTTGAGCAGAAGCTACGGGTGGTCGCTGCCAGAGCGCGCGTACTGAGGACTGCGTTGCTGGCGGAGGCGTTTGCGGGGTGGTTGGTGGAGCAGGATCCGGCGGATGAGCCGGCGTCGGAGTTGCTGGCGCGCATCCGGGCGCAACGGGTGGTGGTGCCGAAGCAGCGGGGTCGGCGTACGGCCAAGGAGCTGGCAGCGCCCGCGACCAGGGCGATTGGGACCGATTTTCAGCAGGGAGAGTTGCCGCTGTGAGCAACGTGGATTCGCGCCGGCTGGTGCAGAAGCTGTGGAACTACTGCGACGTGCTGCGCGACGACGGGGTCTCCACGATCGACTACGTGGAGCAGCTGACGTACCTGCTGTTCTTGAAGATGGCCGACGAGCGGGCCAACCGGCCGCTCAAGCCGGAGCAGATCGTGCCGGCGGAGCTGAGCTGGCAGACGCTGCTCGACAGCGACGGTGTCCGGCTGGAAGTTCAGTACCGCAACATCCTGAGCGGGCTCGGGCAGGAGTCCGGCACGCTCGGCACGATTTTCCGCAAGGCGCAGAACAAGATCCAGGACCCGGCGAAGCTCAAGAAGCTGATCGTCGACCTGATCGACAAGGAGCAGTGGTCGCAGGCTGGTGTCGACGTCAAAGGCGACGCGTACGAGGAGCTGCTGGCCAAGGGCGCGGAGGACGCGAAGTCGGGTGCCGGGCAGTACTTCACGCCGCGTGCGCTGATCGAGGCGATCGTCGACTGCGTGCAGCCCACCCCGGGCGACACCATCACGGACCCGGCATGCGGCACCGGCGGGTTCCTGCTGTCGGCGTACGACCATATCCAGCGGCACCACGGCGACAGCCTGACCCGCGACCAGGCCCGGCACCTCGCCAACGGTGGGATCACCGGCACCGAGCTGGTCGACGGCACCGCGCGGCTCGCGGCCATGAACATGCTGCTGCACGGCATCGGTACGCCGAGCGGCCCGTCGCTGATCGACGTCCGCGACTCGCTCGGGCGGGAGCCGGACGGCAAGGTCAGCCTGGTGCTGGCCAATCCGCCGTTCGGGCGTAGCTCGTCGATCCGCATGATCGGCGAGGACGGGCGGGCGAGCCGCGAGGAGCGGGAGATCGAGCGCGCCGACTTCTGGGCGACGACGTCGAACAAGCAGCTCAACTTCGTGCAGCACATCGCCTCGATGCTGGAGATCGACGGGCGGGCCGCGGTGGTGCTGCCCGACAACGTGCTCTTCGAAGGCGGGGCGGGGGAGACGATCCGGCGGCGGCTGCTCAAGCAGTACGACCTGCACACCATGCTGCGGCTGCCGACCGGCATCTTCTACGCCGGTGGGGTCAAGGCCAATGAGCTGATCTCAGCAACGCAAAAGGTTTGATTGGTGCGACACGGGCGAATCCGGTGA
>NZ_JBHMIN010000111.1:0-2541 GCF_048060215.1 Micromonospora sp. LOL_021
TGTCGGCGGCCAGTGAATACTCCCCGTAGGCGGTCATTTATCGCCCCGTTGGTGGCCAGGGATCTCCCCGTGGACGGCCAGATACCTCCCCGCTGACCAGGTCAGAGTGCCGGTCGGCGAGGGTCGACGGCGTGAAGAGCGGCAGGGAGATCGTGGAAATCTTGGAGGCATACGACCTCACGGGCAGTTACCGTGCGGCGGCTGAGTTGGCGGGGTGTGACCATCACACCGTTGCCCGTTACGTGAAGTTGCGGGAGTCCGGGCAAAGTCCCGAGGCGCGGGCGCACCGGGCCCGGCCGATCGATGAGTACATGGGCAAGATCGAGGAACTGGTAGCGCGTTCGGGTGGGCGGGTCCGCGCGGACGTGGTGCATCGACGGATCACCGGGATGGGCTTCGGCGGTGGTGAGCGCACCACGCGGCGGGCGGTCGCGCAGGTCAAGGCCCGTCTCGCCGCCGGGCAGCGGCGGGTGTTCCGGCCGTGGATCCCGGAGCCGGGTCTGTGGCTGCAGTTCGACTGGGGTGAGGGCCCGCGTGTCGGTGGACGACGTACATCGTTGTGGTGCGCGTGGCTGGCCTGGTCGAGGTTCCGGGTGGTGATTCCCACGGTCGACAAGACCCTGCCGACGATCGTGTCCTGTCTGGACAGCACGTTGCGCCGGTTGGGTGGAGTGCCGGCGTATGCGTTGACCGACAACGAGAAGACGATCACCGTCGAGCATGTCGCGGACATCGCGGTGCGCAACCCGGAGATCGTGGCGGTGGCCCGCCACTACGGGATGACGATCCGCACCTGTGTGCCGGCCGACCCGCAGTCCAAGGGCGGTTCGGAGAACACCGTGAAGATCGCCAAAGCGGACCTGGTGCCCACGGATGCGAACCTGCTGCCGGAGTACCGCAAGTTCTCCGAGCTCGAGGCGGCCTGCCGCCTGTTCACCGAGGAGGTGAACGCCCGGGTGCACCGCGAGACCCGCCGCCGCCCGGTCGAGGCCCTCGCCGAGGAACAGACCCGGCTGCACCCGTTGCCGGGCAAGCCGTTCACCGTCGCGTTCGGCACCACCCGCCGGGTCAACTGGGACAGCACCATCTCCGTCGAGGGCGTGCGCTACTCGGTGCCCCACACCCTTGTCGACACCCGGGTCTGGGCCCGCTTCCACGGTGACGAGCTGATCGTCACCGCGGTCGACGACGACGGTCCGAGCGAGGTCGCCCGACATCCCCGCTCCACCCCCGGCAGCCCGTCGATCATCGACGCCCACTACCCACCCAGGGCCAGCCGTGACGGCGACCGGACACCGAAGGCCCACACGGCCGAGGAAGCCGCGTTCCTGGCCCTCGGCCCGGGTGCCGCCGCGTGGCTCGTCGAGGCCGCCACAGCAGGAACCCGAAGAGTGCGCCGCAAGATGGCCGACGCCTGCGCCCTGGCCAAGCTGCACGGCGCGAACCGCGTGGACCAGGCGTTGGGCACCGCCGCGATCGCCGGCCGGTTCGCCGACAACGACCTCATCCGCATCCTCGCCCACCAGGCCGCCGGCACCACCGGCGAGGCCACCCGCGCCAGCGAGGCCCACAGCCTGCAACCGGGCACCTCCGCGTGGGCCCGCTTCGGCACCACCGACGACAGGAGCAACCCCTGATGGCCGCCCCGATCCGCACCATCACCGCACCGGCCGGTGACCCCCTCACCGAGGCGATCGAGCTGACCCGCCGACTGAAACTGCCCCACATCCGCAAAGCGATGGCCGACCTGGTCCCGACCGCCAAAGCCCAACGCTGGGACCCCGCCGAAGTCATCCGGGTCCTCCTCGCCGAGGAAGCCGCCGGCCGCGACGCCGCGAACCTGCGCACCCGCCGCAAACGCGCCGCGTTCCCCGCCGGCAAGACCTTCGGCGACTGGGACGACACCGCCTCGTCCATCCCACGCCCCACTCAGGACGCGCTCAAGACCCTGGAATGGGTACAACGCAAGGAGAACCTGTCCATCTGCGGACCATCCGGCACCGGCAAGAGCCACTTCTGCGAAGCCCTCGGCCAAGCCGCCGTCGAGGCTGGAATGACCGTGGCCTGGTTCACCATCGAAGATCTCGGCGCCCTCGTGCGCCGCCACCGCGTCGACGACACCGTCAGCCGAGCCGTCGCACGACTCATCCGCTGCGACCTGATCATCGTCGACGACATCGGCCTGCTACCGGTCTCGCCGGACGCAGCCGAAGGGTTCTACCGCCTCGTCGACGCCGCCTACGAACGCCGCAGTCTCGCCGTCAGCTCGAACCTGCACCCCTCCGGCTTCGAGGAGATCATGCCCAAGACCCTCGCTACCGCCACCGTCGACCGGCTCCTGCACCACGCCCACATCGTCGTCACGCAGGGTGACAGCTTCCGGCTCAACCAGGCAACGACCGGACAGGGAGTGAAGCCCTTGAACTGACACCCGAACAACCAACGGCGGGGAACTATCTGGCCGCCGTTGGGGAGAAACCCGTGGCCGCCAGCGGGGACAAATGCCGGCCGCCTACGGGGAGATCAGAAAGACCGTTGACA
>NZ_JBHMIN010000112.1:0-2524 GCF_048060215.1 Micromonospora sp. LOL_021
TGCGGGCATCGCTGGTGTTCCTTCCAGGTTTCGATGTATCCATCAAACCCGGTGCGGGACAGGCCGTGTCGCGGTGGAGGTCCCCGGGCACACGAAAACCGCACCGGATTGAAACGATGGCCATACTCGGCCCGGTTCCGATGGTCTGGTCCGGTACCCGAACACCCAAACCGCACCGAATTGAATCCGGCCCAATACGTCAGAAACCAGATACTCAGTCGAAGACCAGAATTGGGTGTCAGCGCGGCGGTGGGGTGGTGGTCAGTTCGCCGCACTTGGGGCACCAGCGGCTCTTGACTCGGAACGAGAACAGGCCAGCGAGGTAGCCGATTAGCGCGGCGCTCGTCAACGCGCAGATGTCCATTATCCTCTGCCTTCTCTACGGATGAGGATGGTGGGGTCGGGCCGGTGGTTGCAGCCACCGGCCCGACCTCCGAGGGTCCGCCGGGTCACCCAAGCGGGACGGAAGGACCGGAGCGCGCGGCCGTACGACGCCCGTCGGCGTTGGCGTTGGGCACCAGTGACCGGCCATGGAGCCGGGGCACCGTACGACGTAACCGCCCGAGCCAGTTCCGGCCACTTGGCCCACACGGATGACGGAACGCCCGGCCAGAAATTGGCCCGGGTTCGGTCACTCCCGGCAGTAGTTACGACTCGTACTCGTACAGCGCCGTTCGGCCCTCCCCGCGGTCGCGCTCGGAGAGGGTCAGCAGCTTCACGGAGACCGCGATGCGCTGCCCCGTCCCGCCGGAACCCGCGTCACACCACACCTCCACCGTGTCCGTCTTCGGCAGCTCACGCGGGCCGATCACCGGGATCGTCACGACGTACACCCTCCGCTCGAACCAGTGGGATCGAACCGGGCGAGCACGGCGGCCCGCTGCCGGCGAGACAGCTCCGGGTTGTGTGCCCACGTAGACAGCAGACGTTCGGCGCTGGGCCGGTCAGTGGCCTCGAACGCCCGGAGCGCGTTCTCCACCCGGTCGATGACAGGGCTCTTGCCGGGCGGGTAGAGCGCCATTAGCCGGGCGGGTGCGGGTTCGTCTGGTGGGGCGGGGAAACTGTTCATCGGGTCGGACCTCCTGTGTCCGATCAAGGCCTCGGGTTGGCGTGTCCGCGCCGCTCGGGCCCGCCTTGTCTGGCCAAGGGTGGGTACGTGGATCGTCCAGCGAACTCCAGGGCTCACCACCGACCCCCGTTCCGGGCTTGCCGACCGGGCTCCGGATCACCCGATGCCGGCGGCGGGTCGTCGAACCGGCAGCCGATGTGCCGTTGCCGCCACTGCCGCAGTCCTTCCCGGAGCCGTTCGGACTCGGTCCGAGCGGCATCGCTCTGTCGGACCAGCCGATCCAGCTCGTCGGCGAGAAGCCCCAGATAGACGTACACCTCGTCGGGGTCCAGCCCACGCCACCGCGACCCGAACCGGACCGCCCTGACCTGGTGCGGTTCGAGCTGATGCCTCACGCCCTCGAACACTGCAACCCCGATCCCGCGTCTCCCGGTCCCTGCAGGCACACGCGAATCATGAGCCACACTTGCAGGAGTAGTCGATAGGGTAGGCCTGATTGGGTAGACCCGAAGATGCCTACCGTTCGGCTCATGACCGGAGGACCGGGCGAGTTGATCGGTCCGTACGAGATCGCCGAGTACCTCGGCGTGTCTCGGCAGCGGTTCCAACAGATCGCTCGCCGACCCGGCTTTCCGAAGCCCTACCAGGAGCTACGTGGCATGAAGGTGTACCTCGCTGCCGAGATCACCGAGTGGGCGAAGCACAACCGGCCGCCGCGCCCGGACGCCGACGAGTAGCCTTCTCCGCCCTCCGAGTCGGCAGCGCGGACCCGACCGACTCGGGCGATGTACTGATCTACGTCCTTCCATGTACGTCGCAACCTGTCGACGGCGCGCGCCGCCGCGTCACACACCCGACACTCGGCCAACCGGCTCGGCATGTGCCCGGCGACCGTCTCCCGCGCCTGGGCCAGCACATCCGCGTCCGGCCGGTTCCGCATCGCCGCCGCCACCGCACCCAAGGGCGTCCGCTGCGGGTCTTCGCCAGGTGCCGCCGCCACTCCACGCGCGGCCAGCAACCGGAAACGCGGATCACGCCCGATGTCCGTCTGCCCCGGCGTCCGTCGCGGCAACGGCGGCCGGTCCGGCGTCGGACCCGCGTTGACCATGGGCTGTCGGGTCCGCTGGCACCTGTTGTCGGGAACCTGGTTCCTGTTCAAGCTTCTCTCCTTCGCGGGGAGGACCGTCGGAAATCGCCTTCGGCCGGAGAAGTGCGTGTCGACCGAGACTGCGAAGCGGTGCGGCCGGCGGTTGCGTTTCGTGCCTTCGAAATCAGTCACGGACGGCCGGACCGGGAGGACAACCGGAGGACTCCATCTGGTCTGGCTGCGACTACAGAAACTAGACGAGTAGTTCCGAAGTGAGGGGTCGATGTCCGGGCATGAGGAGAGGGCGTCCAAGATCATGTTGTGACGCAAGACCTGGACACCCTCTTGACCGCACTGTACGTGAAGAT
>NZ_JBHMIN010000113.1:0-2365 GCF_048060215.1 Micromonospora sp. LOL_021
TGGGCTGCCGTTGCTGGTGGTCCGGCGGTGGCAGTGGGTGTGTATGAGGCGGTTGGCGACGCGTTCGTCCGGTGTTCCCGCTCCCCAGACGGTGACCGCGTGTCTGCGGACCGCTCTGCGGGTGGCGGTGAGCCATTGTTCCCACTCACGTGGGCTTCGCGGCTCGTGGTCGGCGTGCAGCAGCAGGTCTCGGCAGATCGGACACCGGCCGTGCTGGGCTCGCAGGAGCCGTTGCGTGGTGATGTCCACCGGGAGATTGCTGCGGCGACGCCGCAGGGTCCAGTAGTCGGTCAGGGTCGGGTCGTCGGGTGATGCCGTCCCTGCGACCATCCGGTGCCGGACAATCGGAGTCCAGGCGAACTTGCGCAGGTAGTAGCCGGTTTCCCGGCTCCCGAATACCCACCTGTCGCGCCGGGACGAGTTGAACTCGCCGAAGTACCGGGCTACCACCCAGCGTCTCGGCTTGTTCGCGTGGGTGAACCTGGCCCACTTGTAGACCAGTTTCCACGCGTGGGCGTCCAGCGCGTTGAACACGCGTTTGGACACCCCGATCCGGTAGTAGGCGCACCATCCGTTGATGATCGGGTTGAGCTTGCCGATCATCGCGTCGGCGTTGGACCCGCGCAGGGCCCGCACCTCCACGGACAGGCGTCTGCGGATCCGTCGCACCGCGTCGTTACTCGGCTTGGTCAGCAGCTTGCCGTTGGGGTAGCGGCGGATGTTGAACCCCAGGAAGTCCACGCCCTCGGTCAGGTGCGTGATCCGGGTCTTGTCCTCGTTGAAGACCAGACCCCTGGGCGCCAGCCATCCGGCCAGTGCCGCCTTGACCTGTTCGGCCTGCTCACGGGAGTGACACAAGGCGATCAGATCGTCGGCGTAGCGGACCACGACCGGGCAACCGTCCATCGTCTTCCCGGCACGGGTGCCGGTGACGTGGTAGCGGACCCCGGCGGCGGTCTCCATGCCGTGCAGAGCAACGTTCATGAGCAACGGACTGATCACCCCGCCCTGGGGAGCGCCCTCCTCGGTGGGGGTGAACCGGCCGTCCTCGACCACGCCCGCTTTCAGCCACTGCCGGACCAGTCCCCGTCCGGGGAACCAGCCCAGCGACCGGCGAATGTGGTCGTGGTCGAGCCGGTCGAACGCCGCCGCTAGGTCGGCGTCGAGCACCCACAGCCGTTTGGCGTCGGTGCGGCTCGACGTCGTGTGGATGGCCACGATGGCGTCGTGGCAGCCACGACCTGGTCGGAAGCCGTAGGATTTCGGCTCGAACCGGGCCTCCCATTCGGGCTCCAGCGCGTTCACCGTCAGGGCTTGCAGCGCCCGGTCAGCGATCACGGGAATCCCGAGGCCGCGACGGCGGCCGTTGCTCTTGGGCACATACACGCGCTTGACCGGCAGGGGAGTCCACGGCCTGGCGTCGTTCTGGATCCAGTCGGCCAGTTCGGCCTTCTGCTCCCCAGTCACCACGACCTGCCGGTCCACCCCGGCCGTCCTGCGACCAGCATTGCGCTCCGTCACCCGCCGCACCGCCACCACGGCGTTGCTGCGCGAGCGGAGCATCAACTTCTGCAAGTTCCGGACCTTCTTCAGGTCCCCGTCCCGCGACGCCGCGAAGATCCGCTGCCGTAGCCGCCGTACGTTGTCCTCGCAGGTCCGCCAATCGATGGCGTCCCAGCCAGCACGATCGTCCTCCGGTCCGTTCACGCCGAGAGCCGCCATCGCCACCGCGAAGGCATGAGCTGTCATCGTGTCTAACTTGCCCTTCGGTTCCGAAGCTGTGGTCAGCAGTAGCTCCGCAGGCTCACCCGACCCGCGTCAGCGCCCTTTCAGGCCAGGGCACATGCCCTTATCCGGCCGGTTATCCGGCGACCGCTGGCGGAGGAGCCAGCATCACCGCCGCCGGTTTCCCGCTGCCTTTCGGCCACCGGCATTCGCTTCTCGGGTCGTCCTGCGCCCGCTGGGACATCGTCCGCCCTCACAGGCGGCCTACCAGCCGAATCACTGTCCGTCTGGACCCCATCGGGGTTGTCACGTTCCGCATGAGACAGATACGACCGGGTAGGGCGCCCTCTGAACCCCGGGGACGGTGGTGCGCTCCCGCCCGGCTAGATTCCTCCGAGCGGCACCTGCCGCCTTGCAACGGCTGGCCCCTGTCTCCCGCTGGCGCGTCCCATCGAGCGGAAGTGCCTATGACGAGGCGTCATCGAGGGTTCACTCGCGTTCACCCGTCCGGTCTTCCCCAGCCGGTAACCCCTGGATGGAACAGGAGTCCTTGGGCCCTTCCCCGGGCTTCGCACCCCGCGGTTACCCGCGACGCACGCCGAGGCGGGGACGGTCCTTGCGCACGGGACCGGACACTACA
>NZ_JBHMIN010000114.1:0-2275 GCF_048060215.1 Micromonospora sp. LOL_021
CAGACCCTCACCGGGCAGGTCACCTCCGCCAGGTGCATCAAACACGTCCGCAACCTCGTCGGCGCACTCGGCCCCTACCGACGCACCCCCGCCGTCCGCCGATTCTGCAACGACACCAAAGACCTCATCGCCACGTGACTAGGCCAGCAGCCATCAGACGAGGGAGCGAGCATGGAACGTAACACCTGGCGCACGTCGAGCCGGTCCGGCAACAACGGCCAGCGCGTCGAGGTCCGCGACCGGGGCACCCAGATCGACGTACGCGACTCCAAAGCCCCCGCCGCCGGCACGCTGACCTTCGCCCCCGCCGCCTGGACCACCTTCACCACCACCATCAAGACCCACAGCGCCCGCCCGTAACCCCTGAATCCCCCTGCTCGTGGCGACTCTCCACACGGGCCGCCACGAGCGCACCAACTGCGTCAGTCACGGCCCGATGATGGTTACCGAATCGGGGATGCGGGATGGGCCGACGGATTTGCCTGACTCTGCTTGGTTTCGCGCTGACGTCGTCGGCGGACGAGTGGAACATCGCCTATCAGCCGTCGGACGTCACCTTCGCCACCGGCCGGCCACTGTCCGGTGAGGTCGTCGACCACTTGGACACCGTTACCGCGAGTCTGCGGCGGATGGACGACCACCTCGGCAGCGGCCAGACGCTCGGCCTGGTCTGTCAGCACCTGGCGACCGTGGTCGAGGGGCTACGCGAGCGCCGGTACACCGACTCGGTGGGGCGGCGGCTACACGGCACTGCCGGTGAGTTGATGCGCCTCGCGGGTTGGCTGTCGTTCGACGGCGGCAACCACAGCCAGGCGCAACAGTTCTGGATCGCGGGCCTCTACCAGGCCCACGCCGCCGGTGACCGTGGCCTCGGCGCGAACATCCTCGGCTTCATGTCCTACCAAGCAGCGGACCTCGGCCAATTCTGGCAGTCGATCACCCTCGTCGAACCTTGTCCAACCCCTGCGCCGACGGCGGTAGATTCGAATTTTCGGTGTCTGACCCACGCCGCAACTCGGCGTTCTCCGCCTCTAGCACTACAATCCGGGCATCCCACTGCGCGACAGCCTTCTCCAACGCCACGAGCCGCTCCACGATGGAAGGGACGTCGGGCGCCCGGACATCCTGCCCAACAACCCCGCCAGATCAAACCAGCCCGAACCGGCAAACCTGATTGACTCCGCCGCTCATTTTACCCCAGGCTCGTCTGCGTAGTGCGAGTTGAGGAATGCGGTAAAGGAGGACCAGGTACGCAATGGATTTGGATCACCCTCCGCGCAAAGTACGACTTCGGGGTCAGGCGTAAGCGTGTCCGACATCCAATACACGAGATAGCCCTGATGCATCCCGAATACGATCGCCCCATCGGGAAGAGAATTGGTCCCGGAATTCTCATCGAAGAACTCATCCGCCCACTCCTTCATTCGGAGGATGGTCGGAAAGAATGCGTCCGTTCCTCTGAGTATCCGACCCGCCCGCGCCCCCATGTGGGAAAGAAACTCTACATACGCTGACGGAAGCTCCGAAAGGTTCCATGCCTCCCGAATTTTTGATATTTGCTCTGCCGTTATTCCAAGTACGCCGCCGGGCTCCTCGATGCGAATTAACTCCGCCAACCTTCCAACTTCGTACATCATTCAGTCCTGCCCCGTCGAGATACGGATGCTAATTCCAGGAAATCTCATTTTAAACTGACCAATCACATCTTCGCAACTAGGGCAAACTATCCGTTCCGAGTAGAGCTGGACAGTTCCGGTAGATGTTGGGCTGAGACCGATCGCGAGATCCTCAAGAAGAAACACTTCGGAGTCATATGCTCTAGACGGGTTGGGCGGCGTGAACTGCCTTGCGCTAGGCATGGACACCTCCCCAGGGTTGACGTGTCGACCGCTAGTCGCGATACCGACTGTCGACGCTTGCCCATCGATCTGAGATCGCATAACGGCAATGTTCTTACTTTCCCGAACACCCAGTCCCCCATTCCCGTTGACCCGATGGTCTGCCGCAATTTTTGCCAGACCGCAGTTGTGTACGAGTACGGGGGTTGCGTCGGCTACTACATGGTAGGTGTGGACGCGGCTGATGGTGAGGTTGTGGACGGTGGCGTGCGGGACGGTCCAGCGTTGGATGGCTGCGACCTGGACCCAGGTGCCGGAGCTCGTCTGGAGCCACTGGCCGGGTTGCAGGTCGGTGGCGTCGATCCACTCGTCGAGTTCGGGGACCCAGAAGGGGTGTCCGTCGGTGGCGGTGATCTGGGCGACACCGGGGTCGCTGT
>NZ_JBHMIN010000115.1:0-1748 GCF_048060215.1 Micromonospora sp. LOL_021
CGGGCATCGCTGGTGTTCCTTCCAGGTTTCGATGTATCCATCAAACCCGGTGCGGGACAGGGATGTTTCGCGAGCCAGGCTCGCACGGTGGGGGTCTTGTGGGTGCCGTAGTTGTCGCAGACGAGGTGTACGTCCAGCTCTGCCGGCACCGTCTTGTCGATCGTGATCAGGAACTTCCTGAACTCGACGGCGCGGTGCTGGCGGTGCAGTTCGCTGATCACGGTGCCGTCGGCGATGTTGAACGCCGCGAACAGGCTGGTGACGCCGTTGCGGGCGTAGTCGTGGGTGCGGCGTTCCGGCATGCCGGGCATCATTGGCAGCACTGGCTGGGATCTGTCGAGGGCCTGGACCTGGCTCTTCTCGTCGACGCAGAGCACCACGGCCCGCTCGGGTGGGTTGTGGTACAGCCCGACCACGTCGATGACCTTCTCGATGAACAGCGGGTCGGTGGACAGCTTGAACGTGTCGGCACGGTGGGGCTTGAGACCGAAGTCGCGCCAGATCCGCCCGATCGTGGACTTGGACAACCCGGACCTGTCCGCCATCGACTTGCGGGACCAGTGGGTGGCGTTACGTGGAGTCTGTGCCAGGGTCGCGACCACCACATCCTCGACCTGGTCAAGGCTGATCGATGGCGGGCGGCCCGGCCGTTCTTCGTCCACCAGGCCATCCAGGCGTAGCTCCAGGAAACGCCGCCGCCACTTACCCACAGTGGACAAATGCACGCCGAGACTCGACGCGACGTCAGTGTTCGACGCCCCTTCAGCGCACGCCAGGATGATCCGCGAACGCATCGCCAGAACCTGTGACGACTTCGCCCGTCGTGACCAGCGAGTCAACGTCGCCCGCTCTTCGTCGGTCAGCGTCAGCGGCGGGGTAGGACGACCAGTTCTCGGCATCCCTCCACCCTACCCACTTATCAGGCGAATTTTCGGCGCAGGACACTAGCCGTGTCCCGCTGGATCGAGAACACCACCGGCTGGAGCATCAGACGCTTCGTCACCACCGCCCGCCGCTACCACACCGTCACGATCCGGGCCGGCGACCACACCATCACCGCAGCCGACCCCATCCCCAACGACCTCCACACCGCACTCAACGCCATCCACCGCACACACTAAATGAGCCAAATCGGGTTTCATCGATGATCACGGATACTAGTTCCGTCCTGACGGCAACCGTGACGGCAACATCGGCCACCGCCGCCAGCACAAATGGCAGCGCCCCGGCTGCGCACGGAAACCGGAGCACTGCGCAGGATGAATTGGCTAGATTGACTCGCCCGCCACGCCACTGAATCCGACGAGACCGGCCCTCTTCGCCATGGACAGGATTTCCGGCAAGTAGTCCAACTGTCGGACAGACAGAGTCAAGAGCACATACTTCATTGCGTCATCCGGACTGTCTTCCAGGTCGAACTCCGAAGGCTCCAGCACATCTTCGATGTCGGGCCAACGCGTTAGCAGTTCTTCACGGAACCGCATTATGTCCGAGCTCGAAGAGAGGTCGCTAGCGTCACCCTCAGCGAGCTTGTCAAAAATCTCCTCGGGGTTACCCGTGCCATGCTTCCAGAATCCGAAATCACTGCTCACGACGCCATCTGAGGGGCCTCGCGTTTTCCGGACAGTGGTTCGGCCGGTTCTTTCACGCCGCGATTTGAAGGTTCTCGAACTCTGCGTGGACTTCCCGGGGAGGTCGGTAGCCCACCGCTGAATGCAGACGCTGACGATTGTACCAGAATTCGATGT
>NZ_JBHMIN010000116.1:0-1700 GCF_048060215.1 Micromonospora sp. LOL_021
TAGTGGGTGTCGGGGTGGCGGTGATCGGGTCGGGCAACATCGGCACCGATCTGATGATCAAAGTGCTGCGGCTGTCCGGGTCGCTGGACATGGTGGCGATGGTCGGCATCGACCCGGAATCCGATGGGCTGGCCCGTGCCCGCCGGTTGGGTGTGGCGACCACGAGTGATGGGGTCGACGGCCTGGTGGCGATGCCCGAGTTCGTCGACGTCGGGTTGGTGTTCGACGCCACGTCGGCCGGTGCGCACCGGCGCAACAACGAGATCCTGCAGGCGCACGGGCGGACGGTGGTCGACCTGACCCCGGCCGCTGTCGGCCCGTACGTGGTACCACCGGTCAACCTGGACGCCCATTTGGCCGAGCCGAACGTCAACATGGTCACCTGTGGTGGGCAGGCGACGGTACCGGTCGTCGCCGCCGTCACGGCGGTGGCCCCGGTCGCGTACGCGGAGATCGTCGCGTCGATCGCGTCCCGTTCGGCCGGTCCGGGCACTCGGGCGAACATCGACGAGTTCACCCAGACCACCGCCCGCGCCCTGGAGGTCGTCGGCGGTGCGGGTAGGGGTAAGGCGATCATCGTGCTGAACCCGGCGGACCCGCCGCTGCTGATGCGCGACACCGTCTACTGCCTGATCCCGGCCGGCGTGGACACCGGCCGGGTGACCGCCTCGGTGCAGGCGATGGTCGGGTCGGTCGCCGGGTACGTGCCCGGCTACCGGCTCAAACAGGCCGTGCAGTTCGACCCGGTCGACACCTTTGTGCCGGCGTTGGGCGGCTGGTTCACCGGTATCCAGGTGTCGGTGTTTCTCGAGGTCTCCGGTGCCGGGCACTACCTGCCCGCGTACGCCGGCAACCTCGACATCATGACCTCGGCCGCGTTGCGTACCGCGGAACGTCTGGTCGCTGTCCGGGCCGAGCGGCAGGAAGGGGTGCGGTGATGACCCGACTGTACGTCCAGGACGTCACGTTGCGCGACGGCATGCACGCCATCGGCCACCGCTACACCGTCGACCAGGTGAGGGCGATCGCCGCCGCGCTCGACGCGGCCGGTGTGGACGCGATCGAGGTCGCCCACGGCGACGGGCTGGCCGGCTCGTCGGTGACGTACGGCCACGGGGCGGCGTCGGACGCCGACTGGATCCGTGCTGCCGCGGAGTCGATCAGCCGGGCGCGGTTGACCACTCTGCTGCTGCCCGGGATCGGCACCATCGACGACCTGAAAGCGGCCCGCGACCTGGGCGTGACCAGCGTGCGGATCGCCACCCACTGCACCGAGGCCGACGTCGCCGCCCAGCACATCTCATGGGCCCGCGACCAGGGTATGGACGTCGCCGGCTTTTTGATGATGGCGCACATGAACACCCCCGAAGGGCTCGCGCAGCAGGCCAAGCTGATGGAGTCGTACGGGGCGCACTGCGTCTACGTCACCGACTCCGGCGGCCGGCTGCTGATGACGGATGTCGCCGCCCGGGTCGACGCCTACCGGCAGGTCCTCGACCCGCAAACGCAGATCGGCATCCACGCCCACCACAACCTCTCGTTGGGCGTGGCCAACAGTGTGATCGCCGTGCAGCACGGCACCACCCGGGTCGACGCCTCCCTCGCCGGGATGGGCGCCGGGGCCGGCAACGCCCCCCTGGAGGTCTTCACCGCCGTCGCGGACCTGCACGGCTGGAAACACGGCTGCGACACGTTCGCGC
>NZ_JBHMIN010000117.1:0-1693 GCF_048060215.1 Micromonospora sp. LOL_021
AGCCTCGATCCACCGATGAAGGTTGGACCGGCAGGACCCCGGATGTAGAAAGTG
Source organism: Micromonospora sp. LOL_021 (assembly GCF_048060215.1). NCBI lineage: Bacteria > Bacillati > Actinomycetota > Actinomycetes > Micromonosporales > Micromonosporaceae > Micromonospora > Micromonospora sp. LOL_021. The sequence continues at coordinate 55 of NZ_JBHMIN010000117.1, forward strand.
CCCTCTGAACTGGAAGGATAGGAGTTCTGACGCTTCTATCGTTCGGTTCGAGAGGGCACCTCGCAGGTGAGATTACGCTATGACGCGCCGGTGGTGCGCGCGACGTTCGACGATCCGAATCTGGTGTCGTGCGCCGGCCTTGTCCCGGTGATGCGCCTCGCCGAGCAGGCCGGCCTGCACGACGCGGTCGCAGACCGGGTCAGCCTGCCGACCGACAAAGGTGCCAACCCGGCCGGGAAGGTCGCCACGATCGTGGCCGGGATGCTCGCGGGCGCAGACAGCATCGACGACCTCGACATCGCCCGACACGGCGGCATGCGCTCACTGTTCGGCGGCGTGTACGCGCCGTCGACACTCGGCTCGTTCCTACGCACGTTCACCCACGGCCATGTCCGGCAGTTGCACGCCGCCGCCCGTGACACCCTGATCGGTCTCGCCGCACGGGTGCCGATCCTGGCCGACGCGGACGTGCTGACCTTCGTGGACATCGACTCGATGCTGCGCCGGGTCTACGGCAAACAGAAACAAGGCATCGGGTTCGGCCACACCAAGATCGGCGGCTACAACGTGCGGCTACGCGGCTACAACCCCCTGGTCGCGACGGTGGCGACACCACTGTCCGCGCCCGTCGTCGCGGCCACCCGGCTACGCGCCGGGAACGCCGGCTCCAGCCGCGGCGCCGCGAGCATGATCGCCGAAACGATCACCACCGCCCGATCCTGCGGCGCGACCGGCGAGATCGTGGTCCGGGCCGACTCCGCCTTCTACTCCAAGGCGGTCATCGCCACCTGCCGACGCCACAAGGTGCGGTTCTCCGTCACCGCCCGGATCGACGCCAAGGTCCGCACCGCATGCGACAGCATCGGCGACGACCAGTGGATCGACATCCGCTATCCGCAGGCCGTCTGGGACGAGGAAGAACAGCGGTGGATCTCCGACGCGCAGATCGCCGAAACCGAATACACCGCGTTCGCCGGCACCCGGCAGCAGGTGACCGCCCGGCTGATCGTGCGCCGCGTCCGCCGCGACGACCCCACCCAGGCTCCCGGCCAGGAAGAGCTCCTGCCCGCCTACCGGTACCACGCGGTACTCACCGACAGCCCGTACACCCTCGTGCAGGCCGAAGCCCAGCACCGCCAGCACGCGGTCATCGAGCAGATCAACGCGGATCTGATCGCCGGACCCCTCGCGCACCTGCCATCCGGCCGATTCTCAGCGAACGACGCCTGGCTGACCTGCACCGCCATCGCCCACAACCTCACCCGCGCCGTCGGGCACCTCGCCGCCGGCACCTGGACCACCGCCCGGACCTCGACCATCCGCACCCGCATCATCACCGTCGCCGCCCGCCTCGCGCACCGGGCCCGCACCATCCACCTGCACCTACCCGAGCACTGGCCCTGGCAGGCCGCGTTCGACAACCTGTTCACCGCCGTCCGCCCGGCACCCGGCTGACCACAGCAACACCGACGCGCGACCAGGCGGCCCGACCACAGGCCACGAACCCCCGCCCAACCCCGAACGACAACACCCGGAGCAAGCCGACCACGTAATCGGCGATTCAGCCACGCCCCGAAACCACCCAATACCGAAACTACTCAACCGAGCTCAAGACGAACCGCGTCGGTGGATCGAGGCT
>NZ_JBHMIN010000118.1:0-1648 GCF_048060215.1 Micromonospora sp. LOL_021
GCGGGCCAGTGCTCCGGCCTTCAGGCCGGGGGTGAAGGCCCGCGCTGGGAGGGCCGCCAGGCCCGAGCAGTGCCTTGACCGGGACGGTTCTGCTGCTCGATGTACTGCTTGATGACGCTCAGCGGTGCGCCGCCGACAGACCCGGCGAAGTACGAGCCGGACCAGAGTTTGTTGGCCCGGTAGTAGTGGCGCACCAGGTCGGGGAACTCCTGCCGGAGGCGGCGGGAGGAGACCCCTTTGAGGCTGTTGACCAGCCGTGCCACGGCGACCTTGGGCGGGAAGTCGACCAGCAGGTGGACGTGGTTGTGTCCGCCGTTGAACTCGACCAGTTCGGCCTCGAAGTCGGCGCACACGTCTCGCATGATCGCCTCCATCCGGGTCAGGTGCCGGTCGGCGAACACGTTGTGCCGGAACTTCGTCACGAAAACCAAGTGGACATGCATCGCGAAAGTGCAGTGCCTGCCGGTGCGGATGCCTTGAAGTTCGACCATAAACCAACATGATACGGTGATGGCCGTGCAGCTCCGTTACAACTACCGGATCACCCCGGACGCCGCCCAGCGCACCGCGCTGGCGCAGGCGTTCGGGTGTGCCCGGGTGGTTTTCAACGACGGACTCAGGCTGCGTCAGCAGGCCCGCGAGGCGGGCGAGAAGTACATTTCCGACGGCGACCTGTCGAAGTTGGTCATCACAGCGGCCAAGGCCAGCGAGGACCGGGCCTGGCTGGGTGAGGTGTCGGCCGTGGTGTTGCAGCAGGCCCTCGCCGATCTGAACACCGCGTACCGCAACTTCTTCAACTCGCTGTCCGGCAAACGCCGGGGCCGCAAGGTCGCCCCACCCCGGTACCGGTCCCGTAAGGACAACCGGCAGGCGATCCGGTTCACGAAGAACTCCCGGTTCAAGGTCTGTGACAACGGCCGCCTGCGGCTGCCGAAGATCGGCGACGTTCCGGTGCGCTGGTCGCGCGGCCTGCCGTCGGATCCCACCTCGGTCACCGTGATCAAGGACACAGCAGGCCGGTACTTCGCCTCGTTCGTCGTGCGGATCGGCGAGGACGAGACGCTGCCGCCGGTCGACTCCGAGATCGGCATCGATCTGGGCCTGACCCACTTCGCGGTCATGTCCGACGGCACGAAGGTGACCGCACCGAAGTTCCTGCGCCGCGCGGCCCGCAAGCTCAAGCGGTTGCAGCAGGCACTCTCACGCAAGCAGAGGGGCAGCAACCGCCGCGAGAAAGCCGTGATCGAGGTGGCCCGCGCTCACGCGGGGGTGGCCGACACCCGGCGGGACTGGCAGCACAAGCTGTCCACGGCGATCATCCGTGACAACCAAGCGGTGTACGTCGAGGACCTGTGCGTTGTTGGTCTCGGCCGGACTCGGCTGGCGAAGTCCGTGCACGATGCGGGCTGGGCCGCCTTCACCGGCATGCTGGAGTACAAGGCGGAGCGGTACGGACGCGCGTTCGCCCGGGTGGACCGGTGGCTCCCGTCCACCCGGATGTGCTGCGACTGCGGCCGGATCAACGAGAAGATCGCGTTGAACGTCCGGGAGTGGGACTGCCCGTGCGGCAGTCACCACGACCGGGACATCAACGCCGCCATCAACATCAAGGCCGCCGGACAGGCGGACTTCAACGACCGTCGAGCGC
>NZ_JBHMIN010000119.1:0-1582 GCF_048060215.1 Micromonospora sp. LOL_021
TTCCTCGCCGTGGCCGCCGGCGCGGGCCTTTTGAATCGGACGCCGATACGCCGTCCTCCCCGTTACCTTTTTGATCGTCCCCAGCCGGGGACTGCTCGGTCGCCCGGCTCGGTATGACTGAATGCCCCTGTCGTATGCATGATCCGGGGGGTGTTGTCGCCGGGCCGGGTGGCGTCGGCGGACCGCTGATAGGGACCCGGCCACCCCGTCGTGGGGTAGGTCTCTCCGTAACGTGGATGCCGGCAGTCCGCGCCGTGACCAGCGGCCGAGCCACGCCAACGCGGTGAGGAGGCAAGCTGTGCACGACGGGTTCGGCGTCTTCATCGGACTCGACGTCGGCAAGGAAGGACACCACGCGGTCGCGTTGAACCGCGACGGCAGGCGGCTGCACGACGCGACCCTGCCCAACACCGAAGCCGGGCTGCGGAAACTGTTCGACAAGCTGGGCCGGCACGGCCGGATCCTGGCCGTGGTCGACCAGCCCGCCTCGATCGGCGCGTTGCCCGTCGCGGTCGCCCGCGCCTGCGGCCACCAGGTGGCCTACCTGCCCGGTCTGGTCATGCGCCGGCTGGCCGACCTGCACCCCGGCACCGCGAAGACCGACGCCCGCGACGCGTACGTCATCGCCGACGCCGCCCGCACCCTGCCCCACACCCTGCGCAGGGTCGACACCGGCGACGACGCCCTGGCCGAACTGGAGGTGATGGTCGGCTACGACGACGACCTCGCCGGCGAGGTCACCCGCGTCGCCAACCGCATCCGGGGCCTGCTCACCCAGATCCACCCACCCCTGGAACGCGTCCTCGGCCCGAAACTGCAGCACCCCGCCGTCCTGGAAGCCATCTCGCGGTGCGGCGGACCCACCGGGCTGCGCAGGGCCGGACGGGCGAAACTCACCGAGATCGTCAAGGCCCGCGCGCCACGCATGGGCGCCCGCCTGGTCGACCAGATCCTCACCGCGCTCGACGCGCAGACCGTCGTGGTCCCCGGCACCACCGCCGCCGAGACCGTCCTTCCCCGACTCGCCGACAGCCTGCGTGACCTGCTGCGCCAACGCGACCAGGTCGCCGAACAGGTCGAAGGGATGCTTGATGCGCACCCTCTTGCCCCGGTCCTGACCTCGATGCCCGGCATCGGCGTCAGGACCGCGGCCCGCATCCTGCTCGAAGGCGGCGACGGCACCTCGTTCCCTACCCCCGGCCACCTGGCCGCCTACGCTGGCCTGGCCCCGGTCACCCGCCGCTCCGGCACCAGCATCCGGGGTGAACACCCACCCAAGGGCGGCAACAAGCAGCTGAAACGCGCGTTCTTCCTGTCCGCGTTCGCCGCGCTCGCCGACCCGCTCAGCCGCGCCTACTACGACCGCAAACGCGCTGAGGGCAAGAAGCACAACGCCGCCCTCATCTGCCTCGCCCGCCGCCGCGTCGACGTCCTCCACGCCATGCTCCGCACCCAACGCCCATACCAGCCCAAACCGGCGGACGAACCCCGCCTCGCCGCTTGACACAACCCATAGGGACACCCCCCGCCGACCCACCACACCGGCGGAACGACGACCGCCTGTGAGACCTCGGCCCATTGC
>NZ_JBHMIN010000120.1:0-1507 GCF_048060215.1 Micromonospora sp. LOL_021
AGTCGACGACGTCGAGGTGGGCGAGTGAGTCCCGCAGCGCGGCGGCGAACCGGGCGGCGGCCTCGATGTCGGTGAGCCGGGTCGGCAGGTGGATGGTCCAGCGCGGTTCGTCGCTCACCAGTGACCTCCGTTGCCGCCGGTCTGGCGCTGGTGCTCCGACTGGTAGACGCCGGCGGACGGGTCGTTGAACCGGCAGCCGACGTGCCGTTGCCGCCACTGCCGCAGCCCTTCGCGGAATCGGTCAACCTCGGCCCGGTCGACGGCGGCCTGCCGGGTGAGCCGGTCCAGCTCGTCGGCGACGTCGCGCAGGTACGCGTACACCGCCGCCGGGTCCAGCCCACGCCACCGGGTTTCGAACTGCATAGCCCTGACCTGCCACGGCTCGACGAGTACGCCCTGCCGAGACACCACCCGTCCCCGCCTGCTCCGCTGCTCCACGACTTCCTCCCCTCGGCTCTTGCACGTCAGGTACTACTCAGGCGAAGAGTCTACACGCTTAGCGGTCACGTGAAGAGTACATCTGCGCAGAGAACATGTGTTCAGTTCGCATGCTCCTACCGTGGCTGCATGGGAGAGCTTCGGCTGGTGGCGAGCCAGGAGGTACAGGAGATGCTCGGCGTCTCGCGTACCCGCGCTTACCAGATCACCAACTCGAAGTCGTTCCCTGACCCAGTGGCAGTGTTGTCCGTCGGCCGGATCTGGCGTACCGATGATGTCGAACAATGGATCAAGCAGCACCGACCAGACCTCCACGACACCGAAGGGTGATCGCCGGCGGCTCCGAACATCGGCGCGTAGCCCCATGCCAGACTTCAGTCAGACCGCCCGGCCCCTTCGTCGGCTGTCCACTTTGTGGCCATACCCTCCCATTTGGCCAAAGTAGTCAGCCGTCGAATTGGCCGTCTGGCGTCTACCGCCGTATTCACACGCTGACGTTGGCCAACCTGGGCGACGTGCAGTGCGCGCAGGGCCGTCTCGGCGAGGCAGCCGCGAACTGGAACATGGCCATGGACGCGATGACTGGCGTCAAGTCGGGCCGGGCGCGTGCCGCCGTGAAGAACATGCGAGCGCGTCTGGGTGGCGTTGGCCAGCGCCTACCCTCATTCGCTAAACAACTTGATCAGCGCGGTGCCGCTCTTCTTCGTGATGGAAGTACACCTCCGGGGACCTGACCAGATGCACGATCTTCTGGATCAAGCAGTACCGCCCGACCCGCCACCGTCCGTATGCGCCGTCAAGGTGTGGCGGGCAGAGCCGCAGCCTGCTCCGCAGGAGTGCGGGTCGACGGCACAGGGGAGGCAGGACGAAACAGACGTGATCCGGACTGGTGAGCGATTCGGAGTGGCAGAAGGCTACTGTTGGGAGGCTCACAGCCGCCCGACTCATCGAGGTAGCAGAGGTGCAAGATTCTCCCTCATAACGCTAAGGCCGCCCGAAGGCGGCCTTAGCCTCGATCCACCGATGAAGGTTGGACCGGCAGGACCCCGGATGTAGAAAGTGCCCTCTG
>NZ_JBHMIN010000121.1:0-1503 GCF_048060215.1 Micromonospora sp. LOL_021
ACAGTGCGGTCAAGAGGGTGTCCAGGTCTTGCGTCACAACATGATCTTGGATGCCCTCTCCTCATGCCCGGACATCGACCCCTGACTTCGGAACTACTCGTCTAGTTCTCGCGGAATTACGTACCCCAGCCCTCAACTGGCGCACGGAACTCCTCCGGCACCGGGCTTCACAGGTCGTCGGGCAGAATCCGGAAAGCCGCGTGACTGCTCAACGGGCGGATGGGTGCTCGATCTCCCCGAACACCAGGGGCGAGATCGCCATCGCCGACGCCTCGGCGAGAGCCCTGCGGCCGGCGGCGTGCTCGGGATCGTCGGTGCTGAACGCGGCCACCAGCCCGTAAGGTCCCCGACAAGGATCATGCGGAGTGGCCGACCGAACCGTACTTGCGGTCCTCGGCATCTGCCACCGCCGCCCGTACATCGTCATCGCTCACCGGCCCGCCGAAACCAATCTCCGGGATGTCCCAGTCGCCTGACCAACGACGCGCCCGCAGCGCGGCAATACGGAAACGCCTCCCGGAAGTACTCCGACTCCGGACGCCCCTCCCGCACGGCGGCCTCCTTGATGACCCGCAGGTCATCTTCGTCGACCAGCACTGTCGTCTTCTTAAACGCCATGCGGTTATGGTCTCTCCGTCAGTGACGTACGTGCCCTTGCCCTGATGGCCTTCGACCAGGCCACGGTCGCGCAGCAGCCGCAGGGCGGCTTGCGCCGTGGAGACGCTGACCAGGTACATGTCGGCGAGCTGCGCGTACATCGGCAGTGGACAGCTGCTGCGACCATGGCCATGGTGAAAATCTTGCGGCGCTGTTGGCAGATGCGCTACCCCGGCTATCTGCTCGGCGTCGTAGTCGGACTGGTCATGATGTGGTCGCCGTACAAGACCTACCACGACAACGAAGCCTGGCAGGATCGGTTGCGAACCGACGGTGTGCCCACCCAAGGCGTCATCGACCAGCTCGTACGCGATAGACGCGGCAAAGCCACGATGCACCTCCGGTACGAATTCGCTGGATTGGAGCGAAGGGTCGAGGTCGCCTGCATGGAGGTCTGCCACCCTGCCGGCACTTCCGTGCGAATATGGATAATCCCGACGATCCAATTGACTTCGTAACCGAATTCGGGATGCTGAGTGGACATCGGGGCAAGGTACAAGGTGTGATCGGGGTGGTGGGTCTCGTCCTGTTCGTATCAATGGCGCTCGCCGGGTACTCCCTAGTCGCCCAACGACGACACGAGCACCGACGACGCGACTGGCAGCGGCAGCAACGAATCCAGCGCCGGCAACAGGCCTGGCGACCCAGGACCGGGAGGCGAGGCAAACCGAGCGCACGCTGGCGGAAGAAGAACTGAACCAGGCGGCAGAGATCACATCTTCGTGGCTCGCTTGGCGCCGTACGTACCCTTGCCTCGCGGCGGCCCCGCCCAGCGCTCGTTGTCGACTGTCAACGGTCTTTCTGATCTCCCCGTAGGCGGCCGGCATTTGTCCCCGCTGGCGGCCA
>NZ_JBHMIN010000122.1:0-1482 GCF_048060215.1 Micromonospora sp. LOL_021
ACAGCGACCCCGGTGTCGCCCAGATCACCGCCACCGACGGACACCCCTTCTGGGTCCCCGACCTGGGCGAGTGGATCGACGCCACCCACCTCCAACCCGGCCAATGGCTCCACACCAGCTCCGGCACCTGGATACAAATCACCGCCATCCACCGCCGGACCGTCCCACACGCCACCGTCCACAACCTCACCATCAGCCACGTCCACACCTACCATGTAGTAGCCGGCAACACGACAGTCCTCGTCCACAACTGCGGCGACAGCACGAACAGTCATCTATCAGACCTTCCGGTGCATCCCGATGTCAATAAGTTCAACGTTCGGGCTGGCGAGCTGGTCAACAATAGATTCGAAACGCACGCGCTGAATCCGCACCAAATGAATGGTGGTGAGGTTGCCGGGCACGGCGGTGTCAGAAATCTCACGAACGACGAGCTTATTATCCCGGGTGGCCCGCAAGGTAACGACCCAATCAGAGGTGCACGTGATTGGGGTCCAGGAGACTGTGGGTGTTATCCTGCGTCTCGCGTGTACATCACAGGCGGTCACCACCGAACGGCCGAGATTGCGAGAAGGGTAAGAGCAGGGGTCATGTCGCCAGATACCTTAATCGAGTTTGTGATTTCACCTCCATGATGATGTCATTCAAATATCTGATCAGTGGCGAGCAGCGGTTCGTTGTTGTAGTTATTGCTGGTGAAGCCGCTGCCACCACTCGGCTGTGGGTCTGCTTGGTGTCAGACAATCCGACGGTCGGAAGCGGTTGGGTCGGCTGCTGGAGTAGTGGCACGGGGAAGGTGGAAACGGCACATTCCCTCGGACGTTTTCTCGAGGAAATTAATGCGGAAGTGGTGCGTGTGGGGCGAACAGGTCCGTTTGGCGCCTACCTCGACGACCATCTCTTCTTCGACGGGTGGGATGCCTGGGGAAGCGGAATTCCGGCACCGATAGAAAATCTGCTGCCGGTCGATGTGCTGGCGGGCGCGGAAAGCTGTCGGTCGAGTGACGAACTTGTAGGTAGACTGTTTAACAGAGAAATGCGAACCGGCGATTCTTATGAGTAACGGAAAGATTCACGCGCGTGCCGGGTGGGTGTTTCGGTGAGGTGCCTGCCGGGCCTCTGACATTTCCTCCCTCGGGACTCCACGCATTCATCGATTTTGTCATGCTCGCCGAGGCGGGGATGCGGGTGACGCCCTCCGATTTTCCACCGGTTGGCAGCGTGATCGAAGCAGTGGCGATCGACTTTATGCCGTGGGGCGAACTGCGGCTATCTGCCCGCCAGTCCTCAATCTCGAGGCAGCGAGAATTGGAATAGGTGCGCGGTCGATAGACAAGACATTCATCAGGTGGCGATGAGGTTTTTGGTGTCGTTGCAGAATCGGCGGACGGCGGGGGTGCGCCGGTAGGGGCCGAGTGCGGCGACGAGGTTGCGGACGTGTTTGATGCACCTGGCGGAGGTGACCTGCCCGGTGAGGGTCTG
>NZ_JBHMIN010000123.1:0-1472 GCF_048060215.1 Micromonospora sp. LOL_021
AGGCACGGGCACGGCAAAGTCGGAGAGTGTGCGGCTGAGGACTCCGCGTTGAGGTCCGGAGTGGATTTGACGAAACGGGCACGGCTCCGGTGATCTCGAGGTTGTCTACGCCTTCGGATCACCTTGTGGAGTACCGTGCCCGCGCCTGCATCATTGCTGATCAACGCTGTTCAAGGCCAGTCGGACCAGAGGACACGGCCTGTCCTGTTGGGCCGTGACGGGCAGGAAAGCCTGGTGGCGGCGTTGTCGCGGGTTCCCGATCCGCGAGACGCGCGGGGTGTCCGGCATCGGCTTCCGACGGTGGTCGGGTTGGCCCTCGCCGCGGTCCTGGCCGGAAGTGCGTCGGTGTACGCGGTCGGGCAGTGGATCGCCGGATGTTCGCAGAAGACGTTGAAGGCGTTCGGTGCCCGGGTGGACCCGGTGACCGGCCGGTACGTCGGCCCGGACGAGAAGACGGTGCGGGGGTTGTGTGCCCGACTCGACGGTGACGCGTTGGACGCCGCCGTGGGCCGGTGGCTGCAGGGCCGCGCGGACGCGGCGGCGCGGGCGAAAGCCCGGGTCGGGGTGCGGCCGTCGCGGGACCGAAAGGCCCGACGCCGGGTTAGGGCCGCTGGCCAGCGACACCGCCGCGCCAGCGCGCGGGACCGTCACCGGCCACGGTTGCCGCAGGTCGCGGTGGACGGCAAGACCAGCCGGGGCGCGCGGACCCGCGACCGGGCGGCGCCGCATCTGCTGGCCGCGCTCACCTGCGCCGGGGTGGTCCTCGCCCAGTGTCAGGTCCCGGGCAGGAGCAACGAGATCGCCGCGTTCACCGGGCTGTTGACGCCGTTGGACCTCGCTGATCACGTGGTGACCGCCGACGCGATGCAGACGCAGCGCAAGCATGCCCGCTGGCTGCGGGAGGTCAAGGAGGCGCATTTCGTGTTCCCGGTGCTCGACAACCAGCCGACCCTGTTCGACCGGCTCGACGCGCTGGACTGGGCCGGGGTGCCGGTCACCGGGCGCAGTGTGGATGACGACCGGGGCCGCCACGAGGTACGTACCGTCCAGGTCATGCCCGCCCCGCCGGATCTGAACTTTCCGCACGTCGCGCAGGTGTTCCTGATCGAGCGCGCCGTCACCGTGAAGGGCCGTACCAGCTACCAGGCGATGCTGTATGTCACCAGCCTCACCGCCGGACAGGCCGACGCCGCTGATCTGCTGGCCTACGTCCGTCAGCACTGGGGAATCGAGGTCCTCCACTGGGTGAGGGATGTGACCTTCCGGGAGGACGCTTCCCGGATCCGTACCGGCAACGCGCCGCGCGTCATGGCGACCCTACGAAACGTGTCGGTCAGCCTCCTGAGAATCCACGACACCACCAACATCGCCGCCGCCCTGCGCTACAACGCCCGCAACAACAGCCGAATCCTCAAACTCCTACAGCTCCAACCAGCCTAAACACCAACCCGGCCGACTTTGCCGTGCCCGTG
>NZ_JBHMIN010000124.1:0-1325 GCF_048060215.1 Micromonospora sp. LOL_021
GGCGGGTACGCGTTCGCCATCAGCTCCTGGAACTGAGCCGAGAACCAGTGCCCGGAAACCGGCGCGTCCGGCAGAGCACCACTCATGTTGTTGTTGTTCCGCGGGTTACCCGTGTACGTCGGGTCACACATCCGGTCGAAACCCTTACCCTCGTCGTTCGGGATCTCCGAACTCGAACCATCCGACTCACCCGGCGGCTTGATCCACACATACGCGTCGATCCCGCTCGCCGGCGCCGCCGTCGGACGCTCACCCAGACCCGCACCCGACTGGTTGCACCAGTTACCCTTCTGGAACCGCCGGTCGATCCGCGACTCGTCCACCCGGGTGTCCACATCGCCGGCACTGCTCGGACCGGTCGGACGGTCCGGACCACCCCAACCGTTACGCGACGTGTCGATCAGCATGCCGATGCTCGACGGGAACCCGGCCTGCACAAGCCGCTGCCGGAACGCCTGCGCGAACGACAACTCGTCGTTGTAGTTGTTCCAGTCGATCCACGACGACTGGCGGGTGTTGCTGTCCACCGTGATGTACGGCTCCTCCAACGCCGAGTAGTTCGCCGTGTTCGTGATGAACCCGTGCACATCCGACGGCGACGCACCCGACGCGTTCGCCGCATCCGCGATCAGATCCGCGGTCGGCCCGAAGTTGTCCTCCCAACCGATCCAGCCGTGGTGCCCGGCGTCGATGTAGTTGTACACGTTCGGCACCGCACCCAACTGCGAGATCGCGTAACCGACACCCGTCACGTAGTTGCCGTTCGCCAACATCACGTCACACTCAGGCGTCGCCGTCGCCCGCGAACCCACATTCGTCACCAGGTTCGGCAGCGAGTCGATCTCGATCACCGCCACGATCCGCAGATTCCGGTACTCCGCCCGACCCACGATCTCCGCGATCGGATCGATGTAGTCGTCCCGGTACGCGTCGATCTCGTCCGGACCCAACTCACCATTCGACGCCAACGCCGCACAGTCACGACCCGGCAGGTTGTAGATCACCACCTGGAACACCAGCGGCCGGCTGCCGTTCGCCGCGTCCTGCGCCACCGCCTCGTCCAGGTGATCGGCCAGACCCATGTCACCGGTCGTCGGACTGTTGTTGCCGTAGATCGCACTCGTGCGGTCCAGCCACACACCCGTCGGCTCGTCCGCGATCCGGCTACCACCCGGCTCCGCCGCCGCGTTAGCACTCCAGATCGGGTTCACGTACACATCCGCACCCACGTACGGGTTGTCCACCCGCGGACCACCCGGCGGCGGCGTGGTCGGCGGGGCGGTCGTCGGCGGCGCCGTGGTCGGCGGGGCAGTCGTCGGCGGCGC
>NZ_JBHMIN010000125.1:0-1317 GCF_048060215.1 Micromonospora sp. LOL_021
TGTCAAGCCCCGGGTTTGATGGAGAGTTGGTTATCTGGTTTTCAGGGATGCGGTGACCGGTCGGGTCATCGCGTGTAGCGCTTCGTACTCGGCGGGCGGGACGTGGCCGAGCTCGCCGTGCAGGCGGCGGTTGTTGTACCAGTCGATGTACTCGACGGTGGCCATCTCCAGGTCGTCGAGACCGCGCCACGGACCCCTGTTGCGGACGAGTTCGGCCTTGTACAGGGAGTTGAACGCCTCGGCCATGGCGTTGTCGTACGAGTCGCCCCGGGAGCCGACCGAGGCGACGGCGCCGGCTTCGGCGAGCCGTTGGCTGTAGCGAATCGCCCGATATTGGACTCCCCGGTCGGAGTGGTGCACGAGTCCGCCCAGGTCAGCGCCCTGATTCTCGCGGCGCCAGATCGCCATCTTCAGCGCGTCGAGCGCCAGATCCGTGTACAGGCTGGTGGCCACCTGCCAGCCGACGATCACCCGGGAGTACACGTCGAGGACGAACGCCGCGTACACCCAACCCACGGCGGTACGCACGTAGGTCAGGTCGGCGACCCACAGCCGATTCGGGCCCGCCGCGGTGAAGTCGCGTTCGACCAGGTCAGCGGGCCGGCTGGTCTCGGCGGCGGGCCGGGTCGTGCGCGGTGACCTGTCGCGCAGCAGCCCACGCAGTCCGGACTCACGCATCAGCCGCTCGACCGTGCACCGGGCCACGTTGACGCCCTGCCGGTGCAGCTCGTGCCAGATCTTGCGGGCTCCGTAGACGCCGTAGTTGGCAGCGTGGACCTGTGCGATCATCGCGGTCAGCTCTTCGTCGCGCCTCGATCGGGCCGAGGCGGGGCGGGCCTTGGCGGCGTAGTAGGTCGATGGTGCGATCCCGGCGGGCGTGTCGTGCAGCGCCCGCAGGACCGGCTGGACACCGTGTTCGGCCTTCTGGGAGTCGACGAACTCCACTCTCATCGCGACGGACGGTCCAGCTCCGCCGCGAAGAAACTCGCGGCGGATTTCAGGATCTGGTTCGCCCGCCGCAGCTCACGGACCTCCCGTTCCAGCGCGGCGATGCGGTCGGCGTCGCCGCTGGTGGTGCCCGGACGGTCGCCGGCGTCGGTCTCGGCCTGCCTCACCCAGACCCGCAGCGCCTCGGGGTGCACGCCGAGCTGGTCGGCGATCCGCCGGATCGCGCCGACAGCGGACGCCGGGTCCCGGCGCGCGTCGAGGGCCAACCGGGTCGCACGCTCACGCAGCTCATCGGAGTACTTCTTCGGTGCGGGCATCGCTGGTGTTCCTTCCAGGTTTCGATGTATCCATCAAACCCGGTGCGGGACA
>NZ_JBHMIN010000126.1:0-1316 GCF_048060215.1 Micromonospora sp. LOL_021
TGGGCCTGACCCGGTTTGACGGACATCCCAGCTCAGAGGGGCTGTGTGCTCCTCGGGAGGATGTTCATCATGGAAGGCATGGGCAAGAAACCACGCCGGCCGCGCAGAGCGTTCACGCCGGAGTTCAAGGCGGAGATCGTCGAGGTGTGCCGGCGGGGTGACCGATCGGTGGCGCAGGTCGCGAGGGACTTCGACCTGACCGAGACCGCGGTCCGTGAGTGGGTCAAACAGGCCGACGTCGACGCCGGCACCCGGTCGGACGGGTTGACCAGCGACGAGCGCGACGAGCTGGCGCGGCTGCGGCGGGAGAACCGCCGGCTCCGCGAGGACGTCGACATCCTCAAACGGGCCACGGCTTTCTTCGTGAGGGAGACCCGGTGAACGTGTACCCGTTCATCGAGGCGGAGAAGGCGCGGCGAGACGGGAACGTGAAGCGTTCCTGTGAGCTGCTGGAGGTCTCCCGGTCCGCCTACTACCAGCACCGTGCCGGGCCGTCGCGGCGGGAACGCGACGACGTCGACCTGACCGCCCGCATCGCGGATATCCACGCCGACTCGGCCGGCACCTACGGCGCGCCCCGGGTCCGGGCCGAACTCGCCGCCCAGGGGCGGCGGCACTCCGGCAAGCGGGTCGCCCGGCTGATGCGGGACGCCGGGTTGTGTGGTCGGATGCCGAAGCGGTGGCGGACCACGACCGTGCCCGACCCGGGTGCGGCGTTGTCGGCGGACCTGATCCGTCGGGACTTCGACGTCGCCGCCGGCCGGGTCGACACCCGCTGGTGCGGCGACATCACCTACATCCACACGTGGGAGGGCTGGCTGTACCTCGCCACCGTCATCGACATCGCGTCACGCCGGGTGGTGGGCTGGGCTACCGCCGACCACCTACGGACCGATCTGCCCGCTCAGGCATTGTCCAACGCGATCGCCGTCCGACGCCCGACCGGGCCGGTGATCTTCCACAGCGACAGGGGTTGCCAGTACACGAGTGCGCAGTACGCCCGGCTCGCCGACCGCAACGGGGTGCGGTTGTCGGTCGGTGGGCGGGGTCAGTGCTGGGACAACGCCGTCGCGGAGTCGTTCTTCGCCACGATCAAGACCGAACTGCTCGACCGGAGGGCGTGGCCGACCCGGGCCGCCGCCCGTGCGGCGATCTTCGAGTGGATCGAGGGGTGGTACAACACCCGCCGTCGCCATTCCACCCTGGACTACATGAGTCCGGCCGAGTATGAGGCGACGGCCTATACCCGCAGGCCAGCCAGCAAGGTAGCGTGAGATCAACTTACCGACCCTGTCCGTCAAACCGGGTCAACCCCA
>NZ_JBHMIN010000127.1:0-1299 GCF_048060215.1 Micromonospora sp. LOL_021
GCTGGCGGTGGAGGCTTTGGGGTTGGTTTTGGCCTGGGCCTGTTTCTGGACGGGGTTGCCGGTCTTCTTCGACGCGTTGACAGCTTTGTTGCTGGTGGTGTTGGCCTTGTCAGCGGCTTTCTTCGCGGCGGCCTGCGCGGCGCGTTTCGCCCGCTCGGCCGCCGCCTTCTTCGCGTTCAACGCCACGGTCTCGGCGGCTCGGGCCGCCCGCAGCACCGCCTGGGCTGCCGTTTTCGCTTTCTGCCAGGCCCTGATCGCGGAGAAGGTACGTTCGACGGCCTTGACGATCCGGCCGAACGCTTTGAACAGTTTGATGGCGGGCACGAACTCGGTGACCAGGTCGACACAGGACCACACGTCGCCGCCGAAGCAGCCCAGCGCGGCGTTGAGGCCGATGAACTCCTTCAACACGTCCCAGGCCACCGACAGGATGACCGACGTCATCGACCGGCCCGCGGCCGACTGGGCCTGGGCGACCTGCGCGGTGGACAGACCCGCACCGGCCAACGCCGCCGCCCGCTCCGACGCGGTCAGGCTGATCGACAGACCCGACGGGTCGGCGTGGGTGACCGGGTTGTTGTGCGCGTACGCGTACCCGTTGGACTGCAACGGGTCCGCCACATCGAGGACCGGGTCGGCGGACAGGAACCGGCCCACCACCGGGTCGTACAGGCGGGCGCCCAACGGGGTGTAGCCGGACGCCTCATCCGGGGTCGCGCCCAGGAACCCGGCCCGGGTCTTCAGATTCGTGGCCAGCACGTCGACCGCGCGGGGGTTACCGAACGGATCCCGCTTCAGGATCCGTACCGGCATCCCCGCCAGGGTCGAACCGACCTCCGCGTACGGGCTGCCCTGATGATCGGCCGCGACCGCCGCCAACTGGACCGACGCCGACCCGTAGGCGTACCGCAGCATGCCGCCACCCGGCACCGCGTAGCTGCGCTGACTGTTGACGTTCACCCCACCAGCGGCCACCGTGACCACCGCGTCGGCCAGGTGCAGCGTCGCCCGCCGGTCCTGCACGGTCAGCAACCGCGCCCCGTCCGGACCGTAGACGTGCCGGGTCTCGTCCTGCGCCGACCACACCTGACCGGTCGCGGCAGGATCACACACGGCCAACACGACCGGCGTCGAGTTCACGGTCGCACCACCATCGACCGCCAGACACAGACCGGACCCGGTGTGCCGCAACTGCCCGACCGCCGTACGGGCCAACCGCTGCGCCGCGGTGCCGTCACACGCACGCAGCTGGACCGCCGACCCGGCCGTGTCCCCGTCCGGCTGGACACACCAGTCGTC
>NZ_JBHMIN010000128.1:0-1246 GCF_048060215.1 Micromonospora sp. LOL_021
GGGGAGGACGGCGTATCGGCGTCCGATTCAAAAGGCCCGCGCCGGCGGCCACGGCGAGGAAGATCGCTCCGACGGCGAGGACGATCAGCGCGAGGTAGCCGAGGATGTCCACGGTGGTTCTCCGTTCATGGCTGGTATCGGTAGCCCATGCCGGGTTCGGTGAGCAGATGGCGTGGCCGGGCGGGGTTGGGTTCGAGTTTGCGGCGTAGCTGGGCCAGGTATTGGCGTAGGTAGCTGGTTTCGGTCTCGTAACCCGGGCCCCAGACGTCGTGCAGGAGCTGGCGCTGGGTGATCAGCTTGCCGGGGTTGCGCAGCAGTGTCTCGAGGACCCGCCACTGGGTGGGGGTCAGTTTGACCTCGGTGCCGTCGTCGGCGGTGACGGTGTGGGCGGCGAGGTCGACGGTGTGGTGGCCGAGTCGTGCGGTGGGGCCGGTCGGGTCGGTGCCCGACGTGTGTCGGCGGGTGACGGCGCGGATCCGGGCGAGGAGTTCGTCGACGCCGAAGGGTTTGGTGACGTAGTCGTCCGCGCCGGCGTCGAGGGCGGTGACCTTGTCGTCGCTGCCGGCGCGGCCGGAGAGCACAATGATCGGAACGGTGGTCCAGCCGCGGAGTCCTCGGATGACGTCGACCCCGTCGAGGTCGGGCAGACCGAGGTCGAGCACGACGAGGTCGGGTGGGTGGCTGGCGGCGGTCCTGAGCGCGGCGGTGCCGGTGGCGGCGACATCGACGTCGTAGCCGCGGGCGCGCAGGTTGATGCGCAGCGCGCGGAGGATCTGTGGTTCGTCGTCGACGACGAGGATCCGACTCATTCCTGTGGCCCCTCCGTGGGTTCGGCGGCTGTGGCGGCGGGCAGCCGCAGCACCATGGTGAGTCCGCCGCCGGGCGTGGTCTCCGGAGTGATGCTGCCGCCCATCGCTTCGGCGAGGCCACGGGACAGGGCGAGACCGAGTCCGACGCCGGTGGTGTTGTCGCGGTCGCCGAGCCGTTGGAACGGCAGGAAGACGTGGTCCCACTGGTCTTCGGGGATGCCGGGGCCGGTGTCGATGACGCGGAGTTCGACCTGGCCGGCGTGGGCGCTGGCGGTGATGGCGGGTGGTCGCCCGGGTGGGCTGTGGCGCAGGGCGTTGGCCACGAGGTTGACCAGGACCCGTTCGAGCAGGCCCGGGTCGGCGGTGGCGGCAGGCAGGTCGGCAGGGATGTCGGTGGTGACGTCGGTGGCGGGCGGGCCGAGTTCGTCCAGGGCCCG
>NZ_JBHMIN010000129.1:0-1193 GCF_048060215.1 Micromonospora sp. LOL_021
AGTAGTGGCGTGCGAGGTCGGGGAACTCCTGCCGCAGGCGGCGCGACGAGACGCCCTTGAGTGAGTTGACCAGGCGGGAAACGGCGACTTTGGGTGGATGGTCGACCAGCAGGTGGACGTGGCTGTGGCCGCCGTTGAACTCGACCAGCTCGGCCTCGAAGTCCGTGCATACGTCCCGCATGATCGCCTCCATGCGGGACAGGTGCCGGTCGGCGAACACCGCGTGCCGGAACTTCGTCACGAAGACCAAGTGAACATGCATCGCGAAGACACAGTGCCTGCCGGTACGGACATCCTCAACTTATGCCATAGACCAATATGATATCGTGTGGTTCGTGCAGCTCCGGTACCAGTTCCGGGTCTACCCGACACCCGGCCAGCAGATCGCGCTGGCCCGGGCGTTCGGATGCGCCCGGGCGGTGTTCAACGACGGGCTGCGCGCACGGCAGACCGCCCACGAGCAGGGCCTGCCGTACGTGTCGGACGCCGAACTGTCGAAGCGGGTCATCACGCGGGCCAAGACGACACCGGAACGGGCGTGGCTCGGCGAGGTGTCCGGCGGTGATGTTGCAGCAGACCCTCGCGGACCTCAACACCGCGTACCGCAACTTCTTCCACTCCGTGTCGGGCAGGCGTAAAGGCCGCACGGTGGCCCCGCCGAGGTTCCGGTCCCCGTAAGGACAACCGGCAGGCCATCCGCTTCACCCGCAACTCCCGGTTCACGGTCCTGGACAACGGCCGTCTGCGGCTGCCGAAGATCGGCGACCTCACGGTCCGCTGGTCCCGGACACTGCCGTCGGACCCGTCGTCCGTGACGGTCATCCGGGACGCCGCCGGAAGGTACTTCGCCTCGTTCGTCGTGCAGACCAGCGAGGACGAGCCGCTGCCCGAGGTGGACGCCGAGGTCGGCATCGACCTGGGCCTGACGCACTTCGCCGTCATGTCCGACGGCACGAAGGTCGCCGCACCCAGGTTCCTGCGCCGCGCGGCCCGCAGGCTCAAACGGCTGCAACAGGCACTGTCCCGCAAACGGCGGAGCAGCAACCGCCGCAGGAAGGCCGTCGTGAAGGTCGCCAGGGCGCACGCCCGGATGGCCGACACCCGGCGGGACTGGCAGCACAAGCTGTCCACAACGATCATCCGCGAGAATCAAGCGGTGTACGTCGAGGACCTGTGTGTCGTCGGTCTCGGCC
>NZ_JBHMIN010000130.1:0-1132 GCF_048060215.1 Micromonospora sp. LOL_021
CGGTTACCCGCGACGCACGCCGAGGCGGGGACGGTCCTTGCGCACGGGACCGGACACTACATCCGCGACGTCACGCCGCACCCCCTTCGATGAGTGTCGCTGTACTCATGCGACTTGCGTGTCGCACGATGCGGTTGAGCCAGGAACTGTTGGTCGGCGTGTAGGCGAACTCGACGTTGTTCGCGGCGGCCCAGTCGCCGACACGGGTGTCCTTCTTCGTGCTCAGGTGCGGGGAGTAGTTGTCGAGGACGATCGCGATTCGGGTCCACGGCGGGTGCAGGCCGCGCAGGTAGCGGCAGAACTCCAGGAACCGTGTCCGGTGCTTCGTCGGCTTGATGTGGCCGTAGAGCTTGTCCGCGCCCAGGTCGTAGGCGGCGAACAGGTGGCGGACGCCGTGTGGGCGGTTGTATGTCGCCCGTCGGCGGGGCCTGGGCCCACGCTCGGGGTCCTTGTGCCGTCCGCCGCGTTCGGCCCACTGCCGTCCAGGGTGGGGCTGCAGATTCAACGGGCCGAACTCGTCCAGGCAGAAGATGACGTCGGGCTCACCGGCCTCGGGTACGACCTCGTCGTCGGCGATCGCGTAGAGGTGCTCGACGCGGGCCTTCTTGGCGGCGTAGTCGGGGTCGCGGGAGGTCTTCCAGGTCTTCACCCGTTGAAAGGACACGCCCTCCTCGCGGAGCAGGACCCGTAGGCCCTCGTGGCTGATGTCGTCGACCACCCCCTCAGCGACCAGGAAGTCGGCCAGCTTGGCCAGACTCCAGGTCGAGAACGGCAGACCGTGCTCGGCCGGCTTGGACTTGGCGATCTTCTTGATCTCACGCCGTTCCGGCAGGGTGAACGTCCGGGGCCGACCACCCTTGTACTTCGGGTAGAGCGAGTCGAAGCCGTCAGCGTTGAAGTTGTGGATCACGTCGCGGACCCGGTCCGCGCTGGTGAACGTCACCTCCGCGATCTTCCCCACTGGCATGCCCTGCGCGGACAGCAACACCATCTGAGCCCGTCGCCAGGTCACCACCGAGCCGGTGCCTCTACGGATGATCCGCAACAGGCGCTGGCCCTCGTCGTCGTCGATCTCACGGACGCGTACTCGCTCTCCCACCCGGACAGCCTGGCGGCACCCCACCGCCCGGAC
>NZ_JBHMIN010000131.1:0-1077 GCF_048060215.1 Micromonospora sp. LOL_021
GCGGCATAATCGCGGGCTCGTCATAAGGCACCGGGACGGCCGGGGTGAAACGGCAGTACATGGGATGCGCCGGTCGGGTCGCCAACGGCATCAACACGGTCCACCTGGCCTATGTGCGGGAACGGACCGGGCACGCCCTGGTCGCCGCCCGGCAGTGGATCCCCGCCGAGCAGATCACCGACCCGGACACCGCCGCGCGGACGGGGCTGCCGACGGACACGCAGTTCCGCACGAAGGGCCAACTCGCGATCGACCTGTGCACCCACGCGTACGCCGACGGCTTGACCTTCGACGTGATCTGCGGTGACGAGGTGTACGGCGGCTGTACCGAACTGAGGGAGTTCCTCGAACAACGTGGGCAGGCGTACGTGCTGCGGGTCGCCTCCACGTTCATGATCCAGATGCCGTCCGGTGACAGGCTGGCCTGCGCGCAGGCCGTCACGGAACTCGCCGGCAGGCGCGGTCGTGGCTGGCAGGTCCGCTCGGCCGGTGCCGGGTCGAAGGGACACCGCTGGTACGCGTGGGCGTGGATCGCCACCGCCTCACCCCGCCACCATCTCCTCGTGCGTCGTCACCTGGCCACCGGTGAACTGGCGTTTCACTACTGCTTCGTGCCCGAGGGGCAGCCGGTGGTCGTGTCGCGGCTGGTCCGCGCCGCCGGCCTGCGGTGGCCGGTCGAGGAATGCTTCGAGTTCGGCAAGGACCACTTCGGCCTGGACCAGTGCCAGGCCCGCCTGCACGGGGCGATCGCCCGGCACACCGTGCTGGTCATGGCCGCCCTCGCCGTCTGCGCGGTCACCGCCGCGCGGCTACGCCACCGCACCGACACCCAGGCACCCCCACCGACCACACCCGACCAGCCGCCACCGACCGAGCCCGGACTGATCCCACTGACCGTGCCCGAGATAGGACGACTCCTCGCCGACGCCCTCCACCACCCACAACCACCCGACCACGCCCTCAACTGGCTCACCTGGCGCCGACGCCACCAGGCCCGCGCCCGCTGGTTCCACCAACGCACCCGACTCAACCGCGAATACGCCCTGGTCAACTAGCAAATGGCGGCTGCCGTACTAG
>NZ_JBHMIN010000132.1:0-1063 GCF_048060215.1 Micromonospora sp. LOL_021
GTACGCGGGCTTGATGACGTCGTCGATGACCGCCAGCCGCTCGTCGAACGGGATGAACGCACT
This sequence comes from Micromonospora sp. LOL_021, assembly GCF_048060215.1. Classification (NCBI taxonomy): domain Bacteria; kingdom Bacillati; phylum Actinomycetota; class Actinomycetes; order Micromonosporales; family Micromonosporaceae; genus Micromonospora; species Micromonospora sp. LOL_021. The sequence continues at coordinate 64 of NZ_JBHMIN010000132.1, forward strand.
CTTCATCGCGTTCACCGTCAACCACCGCAACTCCGACCACCCCCACCCGAACGCCTCCACCAACAACCACATCTCCCGCGACATCGACGTCCCACTCATCAACCGGTTGTCCGTGTTCACCGTCACCCGGAACCGCAGATCACGCAACAACCCCACCGGATGCTCCCCGATCGAACCCACCGCACCCGTCTGCACGTTCGACGACGGACACAACTCCAACGGAATCCGCTTGTCCCGCACATACGACGCCAACCGCCCCAACCGCACCCCACCCCCACCCACCTCGATGTCATCCACGATCCGCACCCCATGCCCCAACCGATCCGCACCACACCACTGAATCGCCTGCCAGATCGACGGCAACCCGAACGCCTCACCCGCATGGATCGTGAAATGAAAATTCTCCCGCTGCAGAAACTCGAAAGCATCCAGGTGCCGCGTCGGCGGAAAACCCGCCTCCGCACCCGCGATATCGAACCCCACCACCCCCACATCCCGGTACCGCACCGCCAACTCCGCGATCTCCTGCGACCGCGCCGCATGCCGCATCGCCGTCAACAACGTCCCCACCCGGATCACCCGACCCGCCCGCGCCGCCTCCGCACACCCCGCCGCGAACCCCGCCAACACCGCCTCCACCACCTGACCCAACCCCAACCCCCGCGACAGATGCTGCTCCGGCGCGAACCGCACCTCCGCGTACACCACCCCGTCCGCCGCCAGATCCACCGCACACTCCGCCGCCACCCGGAACAGCCCCGCCTCCGTCTGCATCACCGCCACCGTGTGCGCGAACGTCTCCAGATACCGCTCCAACGACCCCGAATCCGCCGCCGACACGAACCACCGACCCAACTCCGACGGATCCGTCACCGGCAACACATGACCCACCTCGTCCGCCAACTCCACCACCGTCGCCGGCCGCAACCCACCATCCAGATGGTCATGCAGCAGCACCTTCGGCGCCCGAACGATCTCCGCCAACGAAACAGCCACCATG
>NZ_JBHMIN010000133.1:0-1037 GCF_048060215.1 Micromonospora sp. LOL_021
CTCGACGTGGTCAGTGAGGTCGACGACGAGCAGATCGCCGAGGTGCTCGGCAACTGGACCGGTATCCCGGTCTACAAGCTGACCGAGGAGGAGACCTCCCGGCTGCTGCGCATGGAGGACGAGCTGCACAAGCGGGTCGTCGGCCAGTCCGACGCGGTCCGGGCGGTGTCCAAGGCGATCCGGCGGACCCGGGCCGGTCTGAAGGACCCGAAGCGGCCGTCGGGGTCGTTCATCTTCGCCGGCCCGTCGGGTGTCGGTAAGACCGAGCTGTCGAAGGCGCTCGCCGAGTTCCTGTTCGGCAGCGAGGACGCGCTGATCCAGCTGGACATGTCCGAGTTCCACGACCGGTACACGGTGTCCCGGCTGGTCGGTGCCCCGCCCGGGTACGTTGGCTACGACGAGGGCGGGCAGCTGACCGAGAAGGTGCGGCGTCGGCCGTTCTCGGTGGTGCTGTTCGACGAGATCGAGAAGGCCCACCCGGACGTGTTCAACACGTTGCTGCAGATCCTGGAGGACGGGCGGCTCACCGACGGTCAGGGTCGGATCGTCGACTTCAAGAACACGGTGATCATCCTGACCACGAACCTGGGTACCCGGGACGTGGCCAAGGCGGTGTCGCTGGGCTTCCAGGCCTCGGAGGACAACGACTCCAACTACGACCGGATGAAGCAGAAGGTCAACGACGAGCTGAAGCAGCACTTCCGGCCGGAGTTCCTGAACCGGATCGATGACACCATCGTGTTCCACCAGCTGAACCCGACCGAGATCCTGTCGATCGTGGACATCATGATCTCCCGGATCGAGACGCAGCTGCGGAACAAGGACATGAGCATGGAGCTCACCGACAACGCCAAGAAGTACCTGGCGAACAAGGGCTTCGACCCGGTGCTGGGGGCCCGGCCGCTGCGCCGGACCATCCAGCGTGACATCGAGGACAACCTGTCGGAGCGGATCCTGTTCAACGAGCTCAAGCCGGGTCAGATCGTGGTCATCGACTGCGAGGGCGACCCGGACGACATCGACAAGTCCAAGCTCGT
>NZ_JBHMIN010000134.1:0-1014 GCF_048060215.1 Micromonospora sp. LOL_021
CTCAGATCCCGAAGCGTTCTGCCGTAGTCGTCCGACATGTAGTTGCTGCCCCGGTCCGAATGAAAGATGGCGTTCTTTCTGAGTTCGCGATTCCGGGCGGCGTTACGGATGGCGCGGGAGATCAACGGCGTCTGGTAGTGGTCGTCCATCGCGTATCCGATGACTTCCTTCGTGTAGCAGTCGATGGCGGTCGCCAGATACAGCCACCCCTCGCCGGTCGGGATGTACGTGATGTCGCCGACGAGCTTCTCGCCAGGCGCGTCGGCGGTGAACTCCCGGCCGACGAGGTCAGGCACCGTGCCGGACGACGACTGGGTGAGACCCCACCGCCTCGGGCGGGGCTGGCACGGCACGAGCCCGAGCTCGCGCATCAGCTGGCGGACGAGTTCCGGCCCGGCGGACACGCCTTGGCGCCGCAGTTGCGCGTGGACGCGTCGGTGCCCGTAGGTGCCGTCGGACGCGGCGAACACCTCCTCGATGGCCGACCGAAGGTGGGCGCGGCGGGTGGCGGTCGCGGAGTCGGGGCGGGTTCGCCATTCGTAGTATCCGGACCTGGACACGCCGAGTTGTTCGCACATGAAGTCGACGGGGTAGGCGTACTCCGCGGTGTCGAGTCGCATCGTCTCGATGAACTCGTACAAGCTCGTTACCGAGGGTCCTTCGCGAAGTACGCCGCGGCTTTTTTCAGGAAGCTGTTCTCCATTTCGAGTTCCCGGTTGCGACGTTCGAGTTCCTTCAGTCGAGCGCGCTCGTCGACGCCGATCTGTGGGCTGTCCTGGGCGCCGCTGTTTTCCCGCCGGTACTGGCGGACCCAGGAACGCAGCGTCGCCGGGTGAACGTCGATCTCCCGGGCAACCTGCGACACTGGCTTGTTCGACTGTAGAACGAGTTGCACCGCTTCTTCACGGAACTCTGGGGTGTATGAGCTTATGCGTGCCATCGCGCTTCTTCCCTCGACTTTCCTTACAGGGTAACCTTATTGGCTCCCTGTCCGGAATCCTCGGGGCACCTCAA
>NZ_JBHMIN010000135.1:0-988 GCF_048060215.1 Micromonospora sp. LOL_021
GGAGGACTTCCCGAAACTATTACCGGGCTTCTCAACGTAATCCGTAAATGCGAAAGATCTCCAACTTCGTTACCGTACGTAATGTGGCAGGAAAGTGTTCCAACGATCTGCGGAACCCGGTCTTGAGGACCTTCCAACACTTCAGGTGGGCGACAGCGCGTTCAACGGCGGCGCGAAGCCGGTTGAGTGCGGTGTTGCACGCGCGTCGGACCTCGGTCAACTCCCGACCCCGAGGCTTCTTGTACGGACTCACGATGCCGGCACCCTGGTACCCCTTGTCACCGATCATCCCGGGCCCGCCGGGGGCGTGGTGGCCGGCCCAACGGGCGGCGATCCCGGACACGTCGAACGCCTTCCGGTCGTGCATGCCACCCGGACACGGATCACCCACATCGACCACCCGCCCGGCGAGGTTGGCCACCACCTGCACGTTCTGCCCACAGAAGCCCTTCTTCTCAGAGAACAACCCGTCGACGCCGTCGCGTTCCCCGACCGGCGCGACCAGACCATCGACCAGGACCGCGTCCCGGCGGGCCCGGTCACGGACCCGCTCGTACAGCGGGGTCAACACCACGTCCACCAGCGGCTCCAGCTCCTCCTGATACCGCTCCACGGTCGTCGAACCGCAGCCGAAAACCTCACCGATCACGTCCGGCGCCAGATTGTGCCGCAGCCCGAACAACACCAGCACCAACGCCGTGTACAGCGGCAACGCCCGAGGGCGCCCCACCGGCAGGTCCCAGTCGACCAGCGCGTCCACCTGCTCGTACAGCCAGTCCAGTTGATCGGAATCCAGTCCGGTCATACGCTGGCAGCGCGGCGGCCGGCCGTCGATCGTTTGAGTCCACACAACCCAGATGATCTAGACGTCGCCGGCCGCCGTTTCCACAAGCGACACGCCCAACTTGGTCACACCACAGACCGTCACCCCACGTAACATCGACGAACCTCGGTGCCAATCGGCTCGAAGCCTATTGGGAAGTCCTCC
>NZ_JBHMIN010000136.1:0-970 GCF_048060215.1 Micromonospora sp. LOL_021
ACCTGCGATCTGCCGTCGACGTACCGCTGGACCTCGACGGGACCGCTGGCCCAACCCCGATCCGGCTGGGTATCCCTCAAGGACTTCACCCACGCCCCCTACAACGGCCAACACCTCGTCTACGCCACCAACCACGACTACGGCACCAGCTGGGGCTCCATGAACTTCGGCCTCTTCAACAACTGGAACCAGATGGGCTCCGCCAGCCAGAACGCCATGCCCTTCGCCGCCGTCGCACCCAGCCTGTTCTACTTCGCCCCCCGCAACATCTGGGTCCTCGCCTACCAATGGGGCGGCCCCGCCTTCTCCTACCGCACCTCCACCAACCCCACCGACGTCAACAGCTGGTCCGCCCACCAGACCCTCTTCACCGGCAGCATCAGCAACTCCGGCACCGGACCCATCGACCAAGCACTCATCGGCGACGACCAGAACATGTACCTCTTCTTCGCCGGCGACAACGGCCGCATCTACCGCGCCAACATGCCCATCGGCAACTTCCCCGGCAGCTTCGGCTCCAACTACACCACCATCATGACCGACACCACCAACAACCTCTTCGAAGGCGTCCAGGTCTACAAACTCCAAGGCCAACAGCGCTACCTCATGATCGTCGAAGCCATCGGCTCCCAGGGCCGCTACTTCCGCTCCTTCACCGCCACCAACCTCGGCGGCACCTGGACCCCCCAAGCCACCAGCGAAAACAACCCCTTCGCCGGCAAAGCCAACAGCGGCGCCACCTGGACCAACGACATCAGCCACGGCGAACTCATCCGCACCAACGCCGACCAGACCATGACCATCGACCCCTGCAACCTCCAATTCCTCTACCAGGGACGCGACCCCAACTCCGGCGGCGACTACGGCCTCCTGCCCTACCGCCCCGGCATCCTCACCCTGCAACGCTGACCCACAACCACACCACACATGACAAGACGGCGGGCCCGGCATCCACGCCGGGCCCGCCACG
>NZ_JBHMIN010000137.1:0-934 GCF_048060215.1 Micromonospora sp. LOL_021
AGAGGGTGTTTGCGATAGGTGTCAGTCGGGCCAGTCGTAGGCGCGGCGTTGTTGTCGGCGGGCCGGGCCGCCGCGGGTCAACCGGCGCAGCATCTGGTTGATCGCCGCCCACCGGACCATCGCCTCCGACACCGCCGGATCACGCTCGTAGTCCCGCGCCAACCGGCGATGCGCCGTCAACCACGCCAGACTGCGCTCGACCACCCACCTGCGCGGATGCACCACGAATCCCCGCTGCCCGGCAGGCTTACGCACAATGTCCACCGTGGTCGACACCACCCGCCGCGCCCACTCCACGAACCCGCCGGCGAAGCCCTGATCAGCGAACACGTACCGCATCGACGGCACCGCCGCCACCGCCGCGACCAGCGCACCCCGACCACCATCGCGGTCCTGCCACGACGCCGCCAGGACCCACACCGTCACCAGCAGCCCCATCGTGTCGGTCACCACAAACCGCTTCCGACCGTTGATCTTCTTCCCCGCGTCGTACCCACGGCTGTCGGACCCGACGGTGTCCGCGCCCTTCACACTCTGCGAGTCGATGATCCCCGCCGACGGGTCCGGATCACGCCCGGCCTGGAGGCGGACCTCCTCGCGCAGCCGGTCGACGATCCGCTCGGTCACCCGCCGCTGTTCCCACTTGCGGTACTGCCCGTACACCGTCTCCCACGGCGGGAAGTCCGCCGGCAACTGCCGCCACGAGCAGCCGGTCCGCACCACGTACAGGATCGCGTCGACGATGTCCCGACGCGGATGCTTCGGCGGGCGACCGGGCTCCTTGATCAACGGGAGCATCGGCTCGATGATCTCCCACTGGGCGTCGGTCAGGTCCGAGGGGTAGGTAGGGGTTCGCGCCACACCAGGTACATCGACCCAACCCCATCCCCACCAACGGACACGCCGTCCGACACACCTATCGCAAACACTCACT
>NZ_JBHMIN010000138.1:0-885 GCF_048060215.1 Micromonospora sp. LOL_021
GAGGCTTATTCAGCAGGGCCCCGATAACCCACAGTGGACCCCCCGATAAATGAGACGGCCCGCCCTCCCATAGGATGGAGTTACCACACAACAACCAAAGAAAAGCGGACCGCCGAACATGTATCATACCACCGGCTTCACGACCGATCAGATCCGCGACCTCTGCGTGCTGGTCCGCGCCGAATGCCGGAACCTGGGCACGGAACCGTGGCCACCGATCCTCGGCCTCTACCGTGCCCTCGTGGTCACGTTGACCTACATGCGGCGCAACCGCGTCCAAGCGGAGATCGCCGAGGCGCACGGCGTCTCCCAGTCGACGATCTCACGGGCGGTCACCGGCATCACCCCGGTCCTCGACCGCGTGCTGGCGGGGTTCGCGCCGACCGCCGACGAGCTCGACCCGACCGTCCAGTACATCGTCGACGGCACCCTGTTCCCCTGCTGGTCATGGCGCACGGACCGCTGTCTGTACTCCGGCAAGCACAAGACCACGGGCATGAGCGTCCAGGTCGCCTGCACCCTCGACGGCGCGCTCGCCTGGATCTCCGATCCCGTCACCGGCAACCACCACGACTCGTACGCGATCAACGACACCGAGGTCCTCGTCAGCCTGAATCCCGGAGACTGGATCGGCGACAAGGGCTACGTCGGCAACGGCATGATCACCCCGTACAAAAAGCCCAAGGGCGGCGAGCTCACAGAGTGGCAGAAGGAATACAACAGGCAGGTCAACAAGATCCGCTGGGTCGTCGAACAGGTCATCGCGAACCTGAAGACCTGGAGAATCCTACACACCGACTACCGCAGACCGCTCGCGACCTTTACGGAAACGATCTCCTGTGTCATCGGGCTGCACTTCTACAGGATCGCCTGTGAATAGACCTC
>NZ_JBHMIN010000139.1:0-844 GCF_048060215.1 Micromonospora sp. LOL_021
ACCCGGCGGACCCGCCGCTGCTGATGCGCGACACCGTCTACTGCCTGATCCCGGCCGGCGTCGACACCGACCGGGTTGCCGACTCGGTGGAGACGATGGTCGCGTCGGTCGCCGAGTACGTGCCCGGCTACCGCCTCAAACAGGCCGTGCAGTTCGACCCGGTCGACACGTACGTGCCGGCGCTGGGCAGCCACTTCACCGGCACCCAGGTGTCGGTCTTCCTCGAAGTCTCCGGTGCCGGGCACTACCTGCCCGCCTATGCCGGGAATCTGGACATCATGACCTCGGCCGCGCTGCGTACCGCCGAACGACTGGTCGCTGTCCGAGAGGGGGCACGGTCATGACCCGCCTGTACGTGCAGGACGTGACGTTGCGCGACGGCATGCACGCCATCGGGCACCGGTACACCGTCGAGGAGGTCCGGGCGATCGCCGCCGCGTTGGACGCGGCCGGTGTGGACGCGATCGAGGTCGCCCACGGCGACGGGCTGGCCGGCTCGTCCGTCACGTACGGCCACGGTGCGGCGTCGGACGCCGACTGGATCCGTGCTGCCGCGGAGTCGATCAGCCGGGCGACGTTGACCACGCTGCTGCTGCCCGGCATCGGCACCATCGACGACCTGCGCGCGGCCCGCGACCTCGGCGTCACCAGCGTCCGGATCGCCACCCACTGCACCGAGGCCGACATCGCCGCCCAGCACATCGCCTGGGCCCGCGAAAACGGCATGGACGTCGCCGGCTTCCTGATGATGGCGCACATGAACGACCCGGCCGGGCTCGCAGCGCAGGCCAAGCTGATGGAGTCGTACGGGGCGCACTGCGTCTACGTCACCGACTCCGGCGGC
>NZ_JBHMIN010000140.1:0-786 GCF_048060215.1 Micromonospora sp. LOL_021
GGCCGCCGCAGGATGGTCGGCGGCCAGGAGGACATGATCACCGACGTCGCCCTCGACCTCGCCGCCGCCACCAACACCGCCCACGGAGGTGCGCAGTGACCACCAGCGCAGACGTCGACCTCGCCGGGTTGGCCGCCCGGCTCGACGAGGCGGCCGTCACCGGCACCCCGATTCCGCAGCTCGCCGCCGCCCACGGCATCGACGTCGACGCCGCGTACGCGGTGCAGCAGGCCCTTCTCGCCCGCCGCACCGGCCGGGGCGAACGCCTCGTCGGCGTCAAGATGGGGCTGACCAGCCGGGCGAAGATGGCGCAGGTCGGCGTCGATGAGCCGATCCTCGGCCAGCTCACCGACACCACGCAGGTGCCCGACGGCGCCGCCGTGGACATCGCCGGGCTGATCCACCCCCGCGTCGAACCGGAGATCGCCTTCCTCCTCGACCGGCCGCCGACATCCGGGATGCCGTTCACCGACGCGGTCCGCGCCGTCGCCCCCGCGCTGGAGGTCATCGACTCCCGCTACCGCGACTTCACCTTCTCGCTGCCCGACGTGATCGCCGACAACACCTCCGCCGCCCTGTACGTCGTCGGCCCCTGGCAGCCGGTCCCGGACGGCGTCGACAACCTCGGCGTACTGCTCGAGGTGGACGGACGCACGGTGCAGACCGGATCCACCGCCGCGATCCTCGGCGACCCCCGCCGGGCCCTCGCCGCCGGCATCGCTCTCGCCGACCGGCACGGCCCGGCCCTGAGGGCCGGCTGGATCTTCCTGGCCGGCGCGGCCACCG
>NZ_JBHMIN010000141.1:0-743 GCF_048060215.1 Micromonospora sp. LOL_021
TTGATTGTCCGCTTTGGACTACGGATCAGAAGGTTAGGGGTTCGAGTCCCTTCGGGCGCGCAAGATCATCAGGGGTCCGAGCTGTGGGAATGCGGCTTGGGCCTTTCTTGCTGTCCGGATGGTGTGGACGGTGGGTGTCACGTGGGTGCGACGTGGGTGCCACGCCCGTCGGCGGTTTCCCGAGCCTCCCGGCCTGGTGACCTGCGGCTTCGCCGCCACGGCCGGGGCGGCGGGGGTCGGGGCACCTGGTTTCGGCCGGCGGGTCGGCCGGTTGTTCCGGGCCTTGTTCCTGATCTTCCTGCGGGTGCGGCGGGCAGCAGCGAGGACGAGGTTGGCGGTGGCGTCGGCGCAGCGCCGCTGCGCCTCGGGCAGGACACTGGTGTAGGTGTCGGCGGTGACCACGACGCTGGAATGCCCGAGCAGATCCTGCAGGGTCTTCAGGTCGGCGCCGGCGTGGTGCGCCAGAGACGCCGCGCCATGACGCAGGTCATGCAGCCGTACCGGCGGCAGCCCGACCCGGTGGACCAGTTTGCGGAACCGGGTGGTGGCGTAGTTCGGGTTGATCGGCAGCCCGTCGGGGCGGGTGAACACGTACCCGGTGTCGGTCCAGGGCCTGCCGTCGGCGGTGGTCCCGGTCCTCTGGTCGAGTTGACGGCGTCGGTGCGCGCGCAGGACCTGGACGGTGCGTTTGTCCAGGGCGACCGCCCGCCGCCCCGCCGCGGTCTTCGGGTCGCCCTCGACGA
>NZ_JBHMIN010000142.1:0-739 GCF_048060215.1 Micromonospora sp. LOL_021
ACTCGTTCACCCGGTACGCGCAGTTGAGTAGCAGCGCCACCATCAACTGCCCGGTGGCGCGCGGGTTGAGCCCGTAACCGTCCCAGGAGAAGCCGTCCGGATCGTTCTCGGGTGGCGAAGGGCGCACAGTGGCGAGCATCCGCACCTCGGAGGAGGCGATCGCGTCGAGGTCGTGCAGCTCCGGGTCCGGGCCCGAATATCCGATGCCCACCAGTTGCGAGCCAGGGCCGAACAGGGACGCACGGATCGGTGTCTCGTGCATGCAGAACAGGTAGTGCGAGCGTTTGGAGGCACTCTCCAGTTCGTCGAGACTGACATCACGATTGGTCCATGGGAAGACCTCGACGTCGCCGTACTCGCGCATCAGTTCCAGCGCGGGTTTGGGAATCGGCTGGGTGACGAAGATCCTGGGACGCATCGGGGACTCCTTTCCGAAAGTGGCTGATCTCGCCGGCACGCGACGTCGACGTTGACGGCGTGGTGGTTGGGCGTCAGCCCGTCCAGTTGGCCTTGATCTCCTCGACCAGCGCTTCGGCGATCCGCAGCGTCTGAGCGCCGCGTGAGGCGTAGGTGGCGCCGCCGTTGTGTGGGGTGAGAACGACGTTGTCCATTTTGCGCAACCTCTCGTCGACATAGGGGTCAACGACGTTCGGTGGTTCGGTCCAGAAGACCTCAAGACCGGCGCCGGCGATGGTCCCGTCCGTGAGCGCGGCGATGAGTGCCGGCTCGTCGACGAGGC
>NZ_JBHMIN010000143.1:0-737 GCF_048060215.1 Micromonospora sp. LOL_021
CAGGCGGCCCGGGAGGGCAAGCTCGACCCGGTGATCGGCCGGGAGAAGGAAATCGAGCGGGTCATGCAGGTGCTGTCCCGCCGTACCAAGAACAACCCGGTGCTGATCGGCGAGCCCGGCGTCGGCAAGACGGCCGTGGTGGAGGGCCTGTCCCAGAAGATCATCAAGGGCGAGGTGCCCGAGACGCTGAAGGACAAGCAGCTCTACACCCTCGACCTCGGTGCGCTGGTCGCCGGCTCCCGCTACCGCGGTGACTTCGAGGAGCGCCTGAAGAAGGTACTCAAGGAGATCCGTACCCGGGGCGACATCATCCTGTTCATCGACGAGATCCACACCCTGGTCGGTGCGGGTGCGGCCGAGGGCGCGATCGACGCGGCGAGCATCCTCAAGCCGATGCTGGCCCGCGGCGAGCTGCAGACCATCGGGGCGACCACCCTCGACGAGTACCGCAAGCACCTGGAGAAGGACGCCGCGCTGGAGCGCCGGTTCCAGCCGATCCAGGTCGGCGAGCCGTCGCTGGCCCACACCATCGAGATCCTCAAGGGTCTGCGGGACCGGTACGAGGCGCACCACCGGGTGAGCATCACCGATGCCGCGCTGGTCGCCGCCGCGACGCTGGCCGACCGGTACATCTCCGACCGGTTCCTGCCGGACAAGGCGATCGACCTGATCGACGAGGCCGGTGCCCGGATGCGGATTCGCCGGATGACCGCGCCGCCGGACCTGCGTGACTTCGA
>NZ_JBHMIN010000144.1:0-690 GCF_048060215.1 Micromonospora sp. LOL_021
CCTCAAGATCAGCCTGAAAACCCACATCCTCCAACGGCGCCAAATTCAACGGACCAACCGGCCGCGGCCCCGACAATTCATCGGTGTCGGCGACTGCACCGGAGCCTCCGTCCGTTACTCCGGCGACTCCGTCTCCGGCCACACCTGCCGGCCCGAGATCCGCCCCTGCCGACGCTCCGCCGCGTACCGGCTGATCGTCACCGGTACGGGCAGACTCCCGTGCACCGTCACCGTCCCGTCCCGGTCGATGATGTAGCTCCCCAGGCCGATCCGCATCCCCGTGCCGCGTTCCTGCGGACTCAGCATCTCCTGCGCCAGCCAGCCGAACTCGAACTCGTGCAGCGCCATCCGGTTCGGCGTCCCGACCAGCCGCTGGATCAGCTCCTGCGCTTCGTCCCGAGTCACTGTTGGTCCCTCCACCTGCTGCCGGCGCGTCCATCGACCACAACGTGTGGGTGGCGGTGACGACATGCGTCGGCGGCATCGTCCACGTCTGGCCGTCCTGCGGATCCCACCACACCGGCCTGTCGGCACCGTACGGGTAGACGATCAGGAACGCGTGCGAGCCATCAGCCAGGGCGTTGCCGTCGGCGTCGACCTGCACCTGCCCGGTACGCTCGTCCACACTGAGCCAGTCGGCGACGACCAGGGCGGCACTACCCGGCCCGGCCGCCGCCACCCGCTCCTGCA
>NZ_JBHMIN010000145.1:0-671 GCF_048060215.1 Micromonospora sp. LOL_021
CTTTCGGTAGTCGGTAGGCGTCGACGCGGGGACCGTAGCGTGTGAACCAGTCGACGGGTGCGTTGTCACGCAGCCAGTCCGGGGCGGTCGCGGCGATGGCCTCAAGCGCCGCGCGTAGCGTCTCGCCGACCAGTTCCAGGCGTTCCAGATTACGGATCGCACCGAGGACATGGGTTGAATCGGTTCGCGTTCGTCCGCCCGCCGCCAGCAGATCCGCCGCTCTGAGCCGATCGAGCACCGCCTCGAACACCAGCGCCTCGGCGGATCCGGACTCGACCAGGCGGCCACGGAACTCCGACAGGACCGAGGCGTCGAACCCCTGGTCGGTCAGATCCAGTCCCAGAAGGTACTTCCAGTCGAGCCGGCCACGGACCGCGTCGGCCGCCTGGGCGTCGGAGAGTCCTTCGGTGAACTGCAGGACGCTGACGATCGCCAGCGTCGCCGGCGAGGCGGCCGGCCGTCCACGTGCGGGAAACAGGCTCGCGAACGCTTCGTCACTGAACAGCGGGCCGAGCACGTCACGTAGCCGCATGCAGAACGTCGTCTTCGGGAACGCCGCCCTGGCCACCCGCACGGTCTGCGCGGGGATCCCATCATCCGCACGCGGGCACAACGACATCGCCACCACTCCCGACCATCAGCTCCGTCACCACCAGACAACAGCCTGAGCA
>NZ_JBHMIN010000146.1:0-561 GCF_048060215.1 Micromonospora sp. LOL_021
GCCGTGCCCGGCCGGCAGGTCGGTCATCGCCTCGACCATGTTGGTGGCGAGGTAGACCGACAGGGAGACGCGGGCGTCGGCGTACTCAATCTTGAGCTGTTGTCGGCTGTCCAGGCACGGCCAGGCGTGCCCGCAGCCGGCGCAGACCCAGCTGGGGCGCTCGGGGACGTGCAGGCTCATCCGGCGTTCTCCGGTTGGTCGGCGACGGCGACGATGTGGACGCCGAGGTCGTGCAGTCGGGTGAGTGCGACGTCGGCCCGCCAGCAGCGGCCGGTGGCGGTGAGCGGGTCGCCGCAGGCGCAGTCGTCGGCGCGCGGTGGGTGCCGGTCGACCAGCGCGGTCAGGTGGTCGATCTCAACGTGGCGGGGGACGGGGTCAGTCATCGGCCGGCGCGGTGCGGTCGCTGACCGGGTGGCCGCCGGCCGGGTCGGGGCCGGGGTCACCCCATACCCGGGTACGCAGCGACGGGCGGTCGGTGGCGGACAGCGTGGTGTCGGCGAAGTCGACGACGTCGAGGTGGGCGAGTGAGTCCCGCAGCGCGGCGGCGAACCGGGCGGCGGC
>NZ_JBHMIN010000147.1:0-550 GCF_048060215.1 Micromonospora sp. LOL_021
GCGGATCTGCCGGACGGGCCGGCGACGGTGGTGGATGTGCTGCGGGCCACCGACTTTCTGCTGCCGGCGGTCGAGATCGTCGACTCGCGGATCACCGGTTGGGACATCTCGATCGTGGACACGGTGGCGGACAACGCCTCGTCGGGGTTGTTCGTGCTCGGTGACCGGCCGGTGCCGCCAGCAGCGGTGGATCTGCGGGGGTGCGGCATGGTGCTGGAGTCGGCCGGTGTGCCGGTGTCGGTCGGTGCCGGTGCGGCCTGTCTCGGCAACCCGGTGCACGCCGTTGCCTGGCTGGCGTCGACCATGGCCGCGGCCGGGGATCCGCTGCGGGCCGGCGACATCGTGCTCTCCGGTGCGCTCGGCCCCATGGTGCCGGTCATGCCGGGGGCGGCATACGAGGCACGCATCGCCGGGCTCGGCGCGGTACGGACCAGATTCAGCGCGAAACCGGCCGACCGGTCGGCCGGTGGCGAGTCAGGGGAGGGGTCGTAGTGGGTGTCGGGGTGGCGGTGATCGGGTCGGGCAACATCGGCACCGATCTGATGATCAA
>NZ_JBHMIN010000148.1:0-549 GCF_048060215.1 Micromonospora sp. LOL_021
GGCTACGGTCGGCCGTCGAGGAACATCCGCAGTCGGGTCAGGGTCTGCTTGTCGTCGCCGGGCAGGTGCCCGTTGACCGCGCGGCACACCCAGCCCAGGCGCAGCGCCACCCGGGTCGCGGCCACCAGGTCGCCGGTGAACCGTTCGGCGTACGGCGCCAGGTAGGCGTCCCGGAACGGCGCGGTGTCGACCGAGTCCCGCACGTCGTCGAGCCCCCACGCCAGCCCACCGTCGAGGGTGACCGACAGGGTGAGGAACGGGTGCGACACGCAGGCGTCGCCCCAGTCCATGATGAGGTGGCGGCCGTCGCGGACGAAGACCTGCGCGTCGTGCAGGTCGTCGTGCTGCAGCAGCTCCGGCAGCCCGTACTGCGCGAGCTCGGCGCACAGGTCGGCCACCATCGGTGCCGCGTCGCGGAACCGTCGCTCGGCGCCGACGGCGTCGATGATCCGTGCGTACGCCTGCGGCAGGGTGGCCAGCCGCCGGTCGGGCACGCCGAGGGCGAGCAGGTCGTCGACGTCGTCGGCCAGGTCGAGCTGCACCGCGGCG
>NZ_JBHMIN010000149.1:0-528 GCF_048060215.1 Micromonospora sp. LOL_021
AGACGGTGTACGAGGTGGCGGTGGCGTCGAAGGTCCAGCCCAGCCGCACCGACGACGGGGAAAGCGCGGTCGCCGTCAGCCCGACCGGCCGGGGCGGGCTGCTCAGGCAGGTCTCGGTCCCGGCCGACACCGCTGGGCTGTGCGTCGACTCGTTGCCGGCGGAATCGAGCGCGGCGATGGTGAAGCGGTGCCAGGTGGCGTGGAAGAGCCGCTGGACGGTGACGGTGGTGTCGACGCTGACGGCGACCCGGGTGCTGCCCTCGTAGACCGCGTACCGGTCCGGCGGCGGTCCGGCCGGCGCGGTCCAGGCCAGGCTGATTGTGGTGTCGGTGCGCCCGGTGACAGTGAGGCCGGTAGGCGCGGCGGGCCGCGCGGGATCGCCGGCGGTGGTCGTGGCGCTGGTCGAGCCGACCAGTTCGGCGGATCCGGGACCGCATTGGTTGTGCCGGTAGAGCTGGATCTCGTGGTCGGTGGCGGGCGCCAGACCGCCGACCCGGGCGCTGGTCAGCGACGTCCAGCCCAGGCTGA
>NZ_JBHMIN010000150.1:0-528 GCF_048060215.1 Micromonospora sp. LOL_021
TCAGCCTGGGCTGGACGTCGCTGACCAGCGCCCGGGTCGGCGGTCTGGCGCCCGCCACCGATCACCAGATCCGGCTCTACCGGCTCAACCCATGCGGTCCCGGATCGACCGAACTGGTCGGCTCGACCAGCGCCACGACCGCCGCCGGCGATTCCGCGCGGCACGGCCCGCCTACCGGCCTCACTGTCACCGGGCGCACCGACACCACCATCAGCCTGGCCTGGACCGCGCCGGCCGGATCGCCGCCGGACCGGTACGCGGTCTACGAGGGCGGCACCCGGGTCGCCGTCACAGTCGGCACCACGGCCACCGTCCAGCGGCTCTTCCACGCCACCTGGCACCGCTTCACCATCGCCACGCTCGATTCCGCCGGCAACGAGTCGGCGCACAGCCCAGCGGTGTCAGCCGGTACCGAGACCTGCCTGAGCAGCCCGCCCCGGCCGGTCGGGCTGACGGCGACCGCGCTCTCCCCGTCGTCGGTGCGGCTGGGCTGGACCTTCGACGCCACCGCCACCTCGTACACCGTCT
>NZ_JBHMIN010000151.1:0-505 GCF_048060215.1 Micromonospora sp. LOL_021
GCGGCATAATCGCGGGCTCGTCATAAGGCACCTAATGCCGACTTCGGCATTAGGTGCCCTGCTTCGGCTGCCCGGTCTCGTCCAACGCCCCCACCACCAACCCACGCCGCCGGCCGGCCGCCGTGTCCAACCCGGCCGCCGCGTACCGCCGCACCTGGCTCGCCACACCCTCGGCGTCCCACACCGCCCGGTTCAACAACCGCTGAGTCCGGTCCGGCGTGGCATCCCCGACATGCTCGGCGATGGTCCACCCGTTGCGTTTCGGCATCCTGCTGACCAGCGCCGACACGTACCGGCCCGCGTGCAGCCACGTCCGCACCTGGACGAAACAGGACCGCGTTCGCTCCAACAGTTCGGCCCGTGCGCGCTCAGCGCGGGCGGCCGCTACCCTGGCAGCAGCAGCCGCCTTCGATCTTGTTGTCCTCACAAACACATGATCAACAGGCGGCTGCGTCTACGTCGCACCACCCTGCCAACGCGTCCTACCTGGTCACAGCCCTAATGG
>NZ_JBHMIN010000152.1:0-493 GCF_048060215.1 Micromonospora sp. LOL_021
CTCGGTGAGCCGGTCGCAGTCGAACAGTTTGCCGTCGAGGATGACGTGGGACCAACCGTCGGCGGCGACCCGGCGCAGGGCGGCGTGGAGATCCTCGGCCTGCGCGGCGAGGACCGTGATGCCCTCGGCGAGGTACCGGTAGGCGGTCGCCCGGGAGACGCCGAAGCCGGCGCCGAGCAGCGCGACGTCCTCGCCCTCGCGAAACCAGACGAGCACCATCAGCGCCTGGCGGAAGCAGGTCAGGGCACGGGTGCCGGTACGGGTTCCCCGCGTCCGGCGTTCCGCGGCGAGCAGCCGGCTGACGTACTGCACGAGTTCCCTGGGGACGTCGACCATGGCACGATATGCGATCACGTGGGGTCCTCACCGGTGGGTGATCTTGTGGTGAGAACTACCTACCGAGGGCCCCACGCCCTCCTCCAGCACTGTCCGGCTTCACCGGATTCGCCCGTGTCGCACCAATCAAACCTTTTGCGTTGCTGAGATCAGCTCA
>NZ_JBHMIN010000153.1:0-475 GCF_048060215.1 Micromonospora sp. LOL_021
GCCGACCGGCACGGCCCGGCCCTGAGGGCCGGCTGGATCTTCCTGGCCGGCGCGGCCACCGCCGCCGTTCCCCTCACCCCCGGCGCGCACGTGCGGGCCACCGTGCAAGGGCTCGGCACCGCCGCCTTCACCACCACCGGGAGTACGCGATGACCGCACACCTGGTCGCCGGCAAAGCCACCCCACGCGGCAAGTTCCCGCACGTCAAAACAGCTGGCGGGTTCATCTTCGTCTCCGGCACCTCCAGCCGCCGCCCCGACAACACCATCGCCGGCGCCACCGTCGACGAATACGGCACCACCCAACTCGACATCCGCGCACAGACCCGCGCCGTCATCGCCAACATCGCCGACCTGCTCACCGCCGCCGGCGCCAACCTGACCGACCTGGTCTCGGTCACCACCTACCTGGTCAACATGAACGACTTCGGCGGCTACAACCAGGTCTGGGCCGAACACTTCGACCACACCGGACC
>NZ_JBHMIN010000154.1:0-467 GCF_048060215.1 Micromonospora sp. LOL_021
TCGTGGCCGAGCCAGTGTTCGATGGAGTGGATGGACTTGTTCATCTCGTCGGGGAGCCAGCCCTGGTGGCGGCCGGCTTCGGTGGCGTGGATGGTGGCGACGAGGGGGATGTCGAGGTGTTCGGTGAGGGTGATGGCGGTGTGGGTGACGAGCCAGTCGTGGGCGTGGATGACGTCGTATTCGGCGGTCTGGGTGGCGCGCAGGGCGGCGCGGGTGAGGGTGTGGTTGAAGGCCATGGTCCAGGCGAGGAGGCTGGGGGTGGCCAGGGGGAACAGGGGTGGGTCCTCGGCGGCGCGGATGATGCGGACGCCGTCGGCGTATTCCTCGAGGGGTGCGCCGGGGGCGTGGCGGGTGACGACGGTGACCTCGTGGCCGGCGTTGGCCAGGGCGACGGAGAGGGCGTGCACGTGCCGGCCCAGTCCGCCCACCAGCACCGGCGGGTACTCCCAGGACAGCATCAGAATCCG
>NZ_JBHMIN010000155.1:0-452 GCF_048060215.1 Micromonospora sp. LOL_021
ACGGAAGGTGGACCCCCCATGACCACGATCATCACCCGTACCCTGCGTACCAGCCTGCGTAACACCGCCCTCGGCATCGCCGGTCTGACCCTCGCCGGCGGCGCGGTCGCCGCGCCCGCCCTGGCCGCCGACCACGCCCCCACCGCCCTGGCCGCACCCGTGTCCGCCGCCGCCGGCAGCGGCGTCGACACCGACAAGCTGACCCCGCACGGCGTGCAGGGCGAACAGTCCCGGATCACCCTGTCCGCCGAGCAGACCGACAACGTCAAGGGCATCATCGCCGCCACCAAGAAGGCCGGCATGGACGAGCGGGCCGCCGTGGTCGCCATCGCCACCGCCCTGCAGGAGTCCAAGCTGGAGAACCTCGGCCACCTCGGTGACCGCAACGACCACGACTCGCAGGGCCTGTTCCAGCAGCGCCCCTCCTCCGGCTGGGGCACCGTCGAGCAGAT
>NZ_JBHMIN010000156.1:0-445 GCF_048060215.1 Micromonospora sp. LOL_021
GTGTCGTACGCCCCGGCCAACGCCGCGACAGCCGCCCCGACATCCACACCCACAGTCATGACAAGTCCACACAGACGTTGGTCAACTCGGAGTAGAAGTCCAACGAGTGCACGCCACCCTCCCGGCCCACCCCCGACGCCTTCACCCCACCGAACGGGGTACGCAGATCCCGCAGGAACCAGGTGTTCACCCAGACGATGCCGGCGTCCAACCGCGCACCCGCCCGGTGCGCCCGCCCCACATCACGGGTCCACACCGTCGCCGCCAACCCGTAGTCGGAGTCATTCGCCAACGCGAACGCCTCCTCCTCCGAATCGAACGGCGCGACGTGGCAGACCGGACCGAACACCTCCTCCCGCAACAACCGCGCCGACTGCCCCAACCCCGTCAACACCGTCGGCTCCACATACGCGCCGCCGTCGCGGGCGTCACCGAACGACGGCAC
>NZ_JBHMIN010000157.1:0-408 GCF_048060215.1 Micromonospora sp. LOL_021
TCATGACTGTGGGTGTGGATGTCGGGGCGGCTGTCGCGGCGTTGGCCGGGGCGTACGACACGGGGGTCCCGTGTGCGCCGTTGCGGGACCGGCTGCTGCCCGCCGGTGACGTGGATACGGCGTACGCGGTGCAGCGGGAGTTGGTGGCCGGTTGGACAGGGGCCGGGCGGCGTCGGGTGGGGGCGAAGATCGGGTTGACGTCGCCGGCGGTGCAGGCCGCGTTCGGCGTGTTCCAGCCGGATTTCGGGGTGTTGTTCGCGGACATGGCGGTGGCGGATGGTGACGAGGTGGATCTGGGCGGGTTGATCCAGCCCAGGGTGGAGGCGGAGGTGGCGTTCGTGCTCGGCGCGGATCTGCCGGACGGGCCGGCGACGGTGGTGGATGTGCTGCGGGCCACCGACTTTCTGC
>NZ_JBHMIN010000158.1:0-408 GCF_048060215.1 Micromonospora sp. LOL_021
GCAGAAAGTCGGTGGCCCGCAGCACATCCACCACCGTCGCCGGCCCGTCCGGCAGATCCGCCGACAGCACGAACGCCACCTCGGCCTCCACCCGAGGTTGGATCAACCCGGACAGATCCACCTCGTCACCATCCGGCACCGCCATGTCGGCGAACAGCACCCCGAAATCGGGCTGGAACACACCGAACGCGGCCTGCACCGCCGGCGACGTCAAACCGATCTTCGCCCCGACCCGCCGCCGCCCGGCCCCCGACCAGCCTGCCGCCAACTCCCGCTGCACCCCGTACGCCGTATCCACGTCACCCGCCGGCAGCAGCCGGTCCCGCAACGGCGCACACGGCACCCCGGTGTCGTACGCCCCGGCCAACGCCGCGACAGCCGCCCCGACATCCACACCCACAGTCATGA
>NZ_JBHMIN010000159.1:0-400 GCF_048060215.1 Micromonospora sp. LOL_021
CGCGCCGCCGAGGCGTACGCCAACAACCACGCCGTCACCGACACCCGCCGTGCGCTCGACAGCGCCTTCGACCGGCTCACCGACGAACGTCCGGAACACGGCGACCCCGGCTGGGCGTACTGGATCAACGAAGCGCAGGCCCACGCCCAGGCCGGCTACTGCTACGTCAAACTCGAAGACTGGACCCGCGCCCGCGAACACCTCCGAGCCGCGCTACGACTCCAAAACGACGAGTACAGCCGCGAAGGAGCACTACGCAACGCCCTGCTCGCCACCACCTACGTCCGGCAGGACCAACCCGAACTGGACAAGGCACTCGCCCTCGGCGACCAGGCCGTCCAGACCCTCACCGGGCAGGTCACCTCCGCCAGGTGCATCAAACACGTCCGCAACCTCGTCG
>NZ_JBHMIN010000160.1:0-384 GCF_048060215.1 Micromonospora sp. LOL_021
CCAGCATGGTGCGGAACTGCCGCCAGGCCGCGTCCGAGATGGCGCGGGCCAGACTGTGGTTGGCCGTCATGGTGCGGACGGTCAGGTCCTCGATCACGATCGTTTGGGTTTCACGAACGGGTCGAGTGGTCAGCTTGTGCAGGTGGTCGCGGCGGCGGTCGGCGATCCGGGCATGAATCCGGGCCACCGCCAACCGGGCCTTGGCCCGGTTCGCGGAGCCTTTGGCCTTGCGCGTGAGGTTCCGCTGGGCGCGGGCCAGCCGATCGCGGTCGCGGCGTTCGTGCCTCGGGTTGGGGATCTTCTCCCCGGTGGAGAGGGTGAACAGGCTGTCGAGGCCGGCGTCGACCCCCACCACGGCACCCGACGCCGGGGCCGGCTCGACCC
>NZ_JBHMIN010000161.1:0-374 GCF_048060215.1 Micromonospora sp. LOL_021
CTCCACCTGACCCACTTCGAATACAAATACCTGACGGCAAGTCGCTGAGATCAGCTCAATGAACCTCACCCTGGTTTGACAAATTTGAATAAGAATGTTCCTCGACGCATGCGAGGGGCGCGGCGTCTCCGTCGGGATTTGCTGCTTGCGCTGGTGTCGCTACGCTTGCTACGAATACCGAAGCCAATGATGCGGTTAGTAGCCGGTTCTGCCAGTTGAACATCCTGCTCCTTGGGTCGCCTAATGATGATTGTCGACGTTACAAGTCCTTCCGGATCCCGTCAAGAGCGCATCGAAAATGTTAATGTTTGTAATGAGGCTTATTCAGCAGGGCCCCGATAACCCACAGTGGACCCCCCGATAAATGAGACGGC
>NZ_JBHMIN010000162.1:0-353 GCF_048060215.1 Micromonospora sp. LOL_021
CCCCCCGCCGACCCACCACACCGGCGGAACGACGACCGCCTGTGAGACCTCGGCCCATTGCGACTGCAGCAGCGGGGTGTGGTGCTCCATGGGTGCTCGAAGGTCGGAGAACCGGCCCGGACGCACCAGGACCCGGCCGGAGTTCGTGGCTTCCACGAGCCGCCGAGTTCGTTCACACATGTCGATGGCGAAACCCCGCATGGCCGGGACCTGGGGAGACACACCAGGATCGGGCCGGACTGAGCTGGTTGCCGTCGGACCAGCCCGCGAGTAGAGTCGAAGTAGGATGGACTTGATTGTCCGCTTTGGACTACGGATCAGAAGGTTAGGGGTTCGAGTCCCTTCGGGCGCGC
>NZ_JBHMIN010000163.1:0-346 GCF_048060215.1 Micromonospora sp. LOL_021
CGTCGCCAACCGCCTCATACACACCCACTGCCACCGCCGGACCACCAGCAACGGCAGCCCAGCACTTCCGCCCACCCGCGAGCCTCCAGGGCTTGCTTGAGCCGGTTGCCCGGAAAGCGGGCATGGCCGGTTCTGAGGGGGCCCCGGCGCAGCAATGCGCCGGGGCTACCCGACGAGGCCCAGTTCACCGCCCTGCGCTACTTCACCCTCGACGGCACCGACCACACCAGCCACGCCGAGCAGGGCAGCATGATCCGCCGCTACATCATCTGGCGGAACAAGCACGCCGCCGACGAACGCCTACGCGAGGTAGTCAACAGGGCCAACGTTGCCTGACGCGGCACTA
>NZ_JBHMIN010000164.1:0-342 GCF_048060215.1 Micromonospora sp. LOL_021
GGCCGCCGCAGGATGGTCGGCGGCCAGGAGGACATGATCACCGACGTCGCCCTCGACCTCGTCAACGGAGAGCGCCCGTGACCGCCACCAGCATCGACCCCGCCGACCTGGCCGCCCGGCTCGACGACGCGGCCGTCACCGGCACCCCGATTCCGCAGCTCGCCGCCGCCCACCGGGTCGACGTCGACGCCGCCTACGCGGTGCAGCAGGCGCTGATCGCCCGCCGCACCGGCCGGGGCGAACGGCTCGTCGGCGCCAAGATGGGGCTGACCAGCCAGGCCAAGATGGCGCAGGTCGGCGTCGATGAGCCGATCCTCGGCCAGCTCACCGACACCACGCAGG
>NZ_JBHMIN010000165.1:0-339 GCF_048060215.1 Micromonospora sp. LOL_021
TGGTCGACCTGACCCCGGCCGCTGTCGGCCCGTACGTGGTACCACCGGTCAACCTGGACGCGCACCTGGCCGAGCCGAACGTCAACATGGTCACCTGTGGTGGGCAGGCGACCGTGCCGGTCGTCGCCGCCGTCGCGGCGGTGGCCCCGGTCGCGTACGCGGAGATCGTCGCCTCGATCGCGTCCCGCTCGGCCGGTCCGGGCACCCGGGCCAACATCGACGAGTTCACCCAGACCACCGCCCGCGCCCTCGAAGTCGTCGGCGGTGCCGGCATGGGCAAGGCGATCATCGTGCTGAACCCGGCGGACCCGCCGCTGCTGATGCGCGACACCGTCTACT
>NZ_JBHMIN010000166.1:0-336 GCF_048060215.1 Micromonospora sp. LOL_021
AGAAGGTGTTGGAGCTGTCGCTGCGGGAGGCGCTGCAGCTCGGCCACAACTACATCGGCACGGAGCACATCCTGCTCGGCCTGATCCGCGAGGGCGAGGGCGTTGCCGCCCAGGTGCTGGTGAAGCTCGGCGCCGACCTCAACCGGGTCCGCCAGCAGGTGATCCAGTTGCTGTCGGGCTACCAGGGCAAGGAGCCGGCGGCGGCGGGCGCGGCGGCGGGCGAGGCCGCCCCGTCGACCAGCCTGGTGCTGGACCAGTTCGGCCGTAACCTGACCCAGGCGGCCCGGGAGGGCAAGCTCGACCCGGTGATCGGCCGGGAGAAGGAAATCGAGCGGG
>NZ_JBHMIN010000167.1:0-336 GCF_048060215.1 Micromonospora sp. LOL_021
AGAAGGTGTTGGAGCTGTCGCTGCGGGAGGCGCTGCAGCTCGGCCACAACTACATCGGCACCGAGCACATCCTGCTCGGCCTGATCCGCGAGGGCGAGGGCATCTCCGTTGAAGTGCTGGTCAAACTCTGCGGAGACCTTGATCGGCTCCGTCAGCAAGTGCTCGGCCTGATGCCGGACCAGCGGGGAAGGCCGTCCAACTACGCCGCCGGCCGGGAGGTCGAGGGGCTCGCGTCCAACAGCGTCATCCTGGACCAGTTCGGTCGCAACCTGACTCAGGCGGCCCGGGAGGGCAAGCTCGACCCGGTGATCGGCCGGGAGAAGGAAATCGAGCGGG
>NZ_JBHMIN010000168.1:0-323 GCF_048060215.1 Micromonospora sp. LOL_021
CGGCAACCCCGTCCAGAAACAGGCCCAGGCCAAAACCAACCCCAAAGCCTCCACCGCCAGCGGCGGCCGGGCCAGCGCAGGAGGAGGCGGGAGCGGGGGCAAAGCCACCTCGAAACCCGGCGGCAACACCGGCGCCAGCACCCGCTCCAACGCAGGATCCAGCGGCGGCGGAGACAAACCCGCCGACAGCTGCCCGCTGAACAACAGCTTCACCCCCGGCACCAGGGTCCTGATGGCCGACGGCACCACCACGCCGATCGAGCAGGTCAAGCCCGGTGACACCGTGATCGCTACCGACCCCGAAACCGGCACCACCAGCGTCG
>NZ_JBHMIN010000169.1:0-322 GCF_048060215.1 Micromonospora sp. LOL_021
TTGAAGTCCGCCTGCCCGGCGGCCTTGATGTTGATCGCGGCGTTGACGTCCCGGTCGTGGTCGCTGCCGCACGGACAGACCCACGACCGGACGTCCAGCGCCATCCGCTCGTTGATCCGGCCGCAGTCCGAGCACATCCGGGTGGATGGGAGCCACCGGTCCACCCGGGCGAACGTGCGTCCGTATCTCGCGGCCTTGTACTCCAGCATGGCGACGAACGACGACCATCCGGCGTCGTGGACGCTCTTGGCGAGCCTCGTGCGGCCGAGACCGACGACACACAGGTCCTCGACGTACACCGCTTGATTCTCGCGGATGATCG
>NZ_JBHMIN010000170.1:0-320 GCF_048060215.1 Micromonospora sp. LOL_021
CGGCAACCCCGTCCAGAAACAGGCCCAGGCCAAAACCAACCCCAAAGCCTCCACCGCCAGCAGCAGCGGAGGCGGCGGCCGGGCCAGCGCAGGAGGAGGCGGGAGCGGTAAGGCGAGCTCCAAACCCGGCGGCAACACCGGCGCCAGCACCCGCTCCAACGGCGGATCCAGCGGCGGCAACTCCTGCGAGGACCCTGGCAACAGCTTCGCCCCCGGCACCAACGTCCTGATGGCCGACGGCACCACCAAACCCATCGAACAGGTCAAGCCCGGTGACACCGTGATCGCTACCGACCCCGAAACCGGCACCACCAGCGTCG
>NZ_JBHMIN010000171.1:0-319 GCF_048060215.1 Micromonospora sp. LOL_021
ACCCCGACCGGGATGCCGATCCTGTGGGCCCTGGCCAACCCGAAGATCGGCGAGCGGGAGGCCCTCGCCGCGATGCTGCAGGTCGAGGCCGATGTCGTCGCCGAACACGACGGCATCCTGCTGATCAGCGACATGGGCTTCGCGTCCGGACCATTCGAGCGGGACCTCGCCGACCAGGGCATCACCCTGCTGCGCCCGTCACGCAAGAAGGAGAAGACCCGCCACGGCGAACCGATGCTCAAGAAGGTCCGCCAGCTCATCGAGTCGGTCAACGACACCCTCAAAGGCCAACTCGACCTGGAACAACACGGCGGACGGA
>NZ_JBHMIN010000172.1:0-312 GCF_048060215.1 Micromonospora sp. LOL_021
TAGTGGGTGTCGGGGTGGCGGTGATCGGGTCGGGCAACATCGGCACCGATCTGATGATCAAGGTGCTGCGGCTGTCGGAGTCGCTGCG
Organism: Micromonospora sp. LOL_021; assembly: GCF_048060215.1. Classification (NCBI taxonomy): domain Bacteria; kingdom Bacillati; phylum Actinomycetota; class Actinomycetes; order Micromonosporales; family Micromonosporaceae; genus Micromonospora; species Micromonospora sp. LOL_021. The sequence goes on from NZ_JBHMIN010000172.1 coordinate 89, forward strand.
GATGGTGGCGATGGTCGGCATCGACCCCGGGTCGGACGGGCTGGCCCGCGCCCGCCGGTTGGGTGTGGCCACCACCGCCGATGGGGTCGACGGCCTGGTCGGGATGCCCGAGTTCGTCGACGTCGGGTTGGTGTTCGACGCCACGTCGGCGGGCGCGCACCGACGCAACAACGAGATCCTGCAGGCGCACGGGCGGACGGTGGTCGACCTGACCCCGGCCGCTG
>NZ_JBHMIN010000173.1:0-308 GCF_048060215.1 Micromonospora sp. LOL_021
GTCACCCGGGTCGCCCGCGAAGTCGGCACCGAAGGCAAACTCGGCGGCCAGGCCCAGGTCAAGGGAGTCTCCGGCACCTGGCGCGACCTCACCGACAACGTCAACTCGATGGCCTCCAACCTCACCAGCCAGGTCCGCAACATCGCCTCGGTCACCACCGCCGTCGCCAAGGGCGACCTCTCCCAAAAGATCACCGTCGACGCACAGGGCGAGATCCTGGAACTCAAATCGACCGTCAACACCATGGTCGACCAGCTCTCCTCCTTCGCCGACGAAGTCACCCGGGTCGCCCGCGAAGTCGGCACCGA
>NZ_JBHMIN010000174.1:0-302 GCF_048060215.1 Micromonospora sp. LOL_021
CAGCAGTGGCAGTTCGTCGACTCCGGCGGCGGCTACTACCGGCTCAAGTCCCGCCTGTCCGGCAAGGTCCTCGACGTCTACGAGTGGTCCACCGCCAACGGCGCGGCCATCGTGCAGTGGAGCGACCACAACGGCACCAACCAGCAGTGGCGCCTCGCCGACTCCGACGGCGGTCACATCCGGCTGATCAGCCGGCACAGCAACAAGGCCCTCGAGGTACAGGGCGCCTCGACCGCCGACGGCGGCAACATCGTCCAGTACGACGACTGGGGCGGCGCCAACCAGCAGTGGCAACTCGTCCG
>NZ_JBHMIN010000175.1:0-298 GCF_048060215.1 Micromonospora sp. LOL_021
GAGCGTCGGTGGGCCAGTTGCCGGGGGCGTTGCCGGTCACCTCGAGCGACGCCGGTGCCGCCGGCCGGGCGGCAGGACCCGGCGCGGTGGTGACCCGCGCCTGGGCGGAGCGTGGGGTCTCGCCGCAGGACTGAGGGAGGGTCGCGCTGACCCGGTAGACGTGCCGGGACGCCGACGGCAGCCCGGAGACGACCGTGTCCGGGTATCGGGAGGTGGCGACCGCCGTGTCACCGTCCCAGACGGTGTACGAGGTGGCGGTGGCGTCGAAGGTCCAGCCCAGCCGCACCGACGACGGGGA
>NZ_JBHMIN010000176.1:0-298 GCF_048060215.1 Micromonospora sp. LOL_021
CCCGGTGGCGCGGCAGACCACCACTGCTGACCGACTCCGAACTGGTCTGCCTGGCCGTGGCGCAGGTCCTGCTCGGCGCCCGATCCGAAGCCCACTGGATCCGCTACGCCCGTGTCCACCTGGCCGGCATGTTCCCCTACCTGCCACAACGGCCCGGCTACAACAAACGGCTCCGCGCCGCCCTCCCGCTGATCCGCAAGACGATCCGGAACCTGGCCCGCGACAGCGACTTCTGGCTCGACAACCACTGGATCGTCGACTCCACCCCGGTGCCGTGCGGCATGTCCCGCCCCACCGT
>NZ_JBHMIN010000177.1:0-297 GCF_048060215.1 Micromonospora sp. LOL_021
CGACCGAGCGCGACGGGTTGTCGTCCTGGCTCAGGAAGAAGCCCGGATGCTCAACCACAACTACATCGGCACGGAGCACATCCTGCTCGGCCTCATCCACGAGGGTGAGGGCGTGGCGGCGAAGGCCCTGGAGAGTCTGGGCATCTCGCTGGAAGGTGTGCGTCAACAGGTCGAGGAGGTGATCGGCCAGGGCCAGCAGGCGCCGAGCGGGCACATCCCGTTCACGCCGCGGGCCAAGAAGGTGTTGGAGCTGTCGCTGCGGGAGGCGCTGCAGCTCGGCCACAACTACATCGGCAC
>NZ_JBHMIN010000178.1:0-294 GCF_048060215.1 Micromonospora sp. LOL_021
TCCGACACGCCCGGGATCCGGGGGAGGTTGGCGGAAAGATCCCAAAGTACGCCCGAGCTGCGAAAACCCGCCTCACAGAGATCATCTGAGTCGTTACCAAGATCATTATGATCATGAGGTTGCCCTCAAAGCACCATGTTTGCCCAGCTCAGACAGCCCGACATTTCGGACACGGTCCCCGGGCACACGAAAACCGCACCGGATTGAAACTCCACAACGCACGCCTTGTAGGCTGTCAAGCCCCGGGTTTGATGGAGAGTTGGTTATCTGGTTTTCAGGGATGCGGTGACCGGT
>NZ_JBHMIN010000179.1:0-292 GCF_048060215.1 Micromonospora sp. LOL_021
GAGGTCTTCACCGCCGTCGCGGACCTGCACGGCTGGAAACACGGCTGCGACACGTTCGCGCTGATGGACGCCGCCGAGGACCTGGTCCGCCCGCTGCAGGACCGGCCGGTGCGGGTCGACCGGGAAACCCTGTCACTCGGCTACGCCGGCGTCTACTCCAGCTTCCTGCGCCACGCCGAACGCGCCGCCGACCGCTACAACCTGGACGTGCGGTCCATCCTGGTCGAACTCGGCCGCCGCAGGATGGTCGGCGGCCAGGAGGACATGATCACCGACGTCGCCCTCGACCTCG
>NZ_JBHMIN010000180.1:0-287 GCF_048060215.1 Micromonospora sp. LOL_021
CGATGAGTGCCGGCTCGTCGACGAGGCGGCCCCGGGCGACGTTGATGAAGTACGCGGTCGGCTTCATCAGTTTGAACTCGCGTTCACCGAACATCTTCAGCTTGCTGTCGTCGAAGTCGACGAGCAGGCAGACGTAGTCGGATTGGGCGATGAGGTCGTCCGGGTCGGCGCACCAGGTGACGCCCCATTTTGTCTCCTCTTCGGGGGTCAGTCGGGTGCGTTTGGTGTAGAGCACCTCCATGTCCATCGCGGAGAGCAGGCGGGCGGCCTGTTTGGCGACCTTGCCG
>NZ_JBHMIN010000181.1:0-279 GCF_048060215.1 Micromonospora sp. LOL_021
AGTTGGTTCGGGCGCGGACGGTGCGCACGATGGTGGCGTGGTTGGCCGAGAAGATGGCGGCCGCCCCCGCGACTGCCGCCCCCGCGACTGCCGAACCGGCCGCGTCGGTGACCGCGCCGAACTCTGCCCCTGCCGCCACGACGACCACTACAACCGCGCCGGCCGCGTCTCCGCCTGCGGTGTCCGCGACGTCTTCGGCTGCCGGGTCGGCGGCTGTTTCGGTGGGGGTGGCGCAGTTCCAGGAGGCGATCCTGGAGGTGTTGAGTGAGCGGACCGGGT
>NZ_JBHMIN010000182.1:0-279 GCF_048060215.1 Micromonospora sp. LOL_021
CCGACTCCGGCTACGAAGGCGCAGGCCAGGGCATCAAGACCCCGGTCAAGCAACCCACCGACGGCAGCCGACTCGCCCCCGACAACCGCTTCTACAACCGGCTGCTACGCGGCCTGCGGTGGCAGGGCGAACGCGGCTTCGCCATCCTGATCGGACGCTGGAAGACACTCCGTCACACCACCGCCAGCCCACGCAGAATCGGCGACATCGTCACCGCAGCACTCCACCTGACCCACTTCGAATACAAATACCTGACGGCAAGTCGCTGAGATCAGCTCA
>NZ_JBHMIN010000183.1:0-272 GCF_048060215.1 Micromonospora sp. LOL_021
ACGACGTACAGGGCGGCGGAGGTGTTGTCGGCGATCACGTCGGGCAGCGAGAAGGTGAAGTTGGCGTACCGGGAGTCGATGACCTCCAGCGCGGGGGCGACGGCGCGGACCGCGTCGGTGAACGGCGTCCCGGGTGTCGGCGGCCGGTCGAGGAGGAAGGCGATCTCCGGCTCGACCCGGGGGTGGATCAGCCCGCAGATGTCGACGTTGCCGCCGTCGGGCACCTGCGTGGTGTCGGTGAGCTGGCCGAGGATCGGCTCATCGACGCCGAC
>NZ_JBHMIN010000184.1:0-265 GCF_048060215.1 Micromonospora sp. LOL_021
GACCAGGGCGGCACTACCCGGCCCGGCCGCCGCCACCCGCTCCTGCAACTGCGCGTACTGCCGGGCGACCGCCACCGCCCGCTTCTGCGGCCCACCGGGCATGTCCGCCGGCGGCGCGACCCACTCCCCGCCCAACCATTCCTCGGCGCGGTCGACACCGGCCGCCTCGCCGGTCTGCCGGTCGACGGCGCCGTCCGGCAGGACGTCCGGCCAGCGCGGCAACGACACCATCGGCCGACCAAGAAACGTCGACAACCCCGCCAAC
>NZ_JBHMIN010000185.1:0-264 GCF_048060215.1 Micromonospora sp. LOL_021
AGGCCGGTGCCCGGATGCGGATTCGCCGGATGACCGCGCCGCCGGACCTGCGTGACTTCGACGAGCGGATCGCCCAGGTGCGCCGGGACAAGGAGTCCGCGATCGACGCGCAGGACTTCGAGCGGGCCGCGCAGCTGCGCGACAAGGAGAAGCAGCTGCTCGGGCAGAAGGCGCAGCGGGAGAAGGAGTGGAAGGCCGGCGACCTCGACGTGGTCAGTGAGGTCGACGACGAGCAGATCGCCGAGGTGCTCGGCAACTGGACCG
>NZ_JBHMIN010000186.1:0-262 GCF_048060215.1 Micromonospora sp. LOL_021
CGAGGAAGCGGTCGCGGCGGTCGGCGGAGTACACCGCCAGCGCGTTCCGGTGGCGCGACGGCCGCCTCACCCCGGCGAAGATGACCGAACCGCTGAACATCGTCTGGTCCCGACCACTCCCGGAGGGCGCGACGCCGTCGACGGTGACCGTGTCGCAGGACCCGGCGGGCCGCTGGTTCGTATCCCCGCTCTGCGACGACCGGGTCGAGCCGGCCCCGGCGTCGGGTGCCGTGGTGGGGGTCGACGCCGGCCTCGACAGCCT
>NZ_JBHMIN010000187.1:0-260 GCF_048060215.1 Micromonospora sp. LOL_021
TCGGTGGCGGGCGCCAGACCGCCGACCCGGGCGCTGGTCAGCGACGTCCAGCCCAGGCTGACGCCGTCCACCCGCAGTTCCAGCTCGCCGCCGAGCGGGTGCCGGGGCCAGGAGAGCGAGACCGCCGACGCGGTGACGGCGGTGACGGTGATCGGCAGGGTCGGGGTCGACAGACACTCCGGGTTGACCCCGGAGAGCCAGGAGCGGCCGGTCACCGGGTCGGTCGGCGCCGACTCCCGCCCGTGCCGGTCGACGGCGGT
>NZ_JBHMIN010000188.1:0-260 GCF_048060215.1 Micromonospora sp. LOL_021
TCGGTGGGGGTGGCGCAGTTCCAGGAGGCGATCCTGGAGGTGTTGAGTGAGCGGACCGGGTATCCGGTGGACTTGATCGAGTTGGATCTGGATCTTGAGGCGGATCTGAGTATTGATTCGATCAAGCGGGCTGAGGTTGCTGGTGAGGTGGCGACCCGGTTGCGGTTGTCGGTGGATGGTGACGAGTCGGAGTTGGAGGAGTTGGTTCGGGCGCGGACGGTGCGCACGATGGTGGCGTGGTTGGCCGAGAAGATGGCGGC
>NZ_JBHMIN010000189.1:0-258 GCF_048060215.1 Micromonospora sp. LOL_021
TCACCTTCTCGCTGCCCGACGTGATCGCCGACAACACCTCCGCCGCCCTGTACGTCGTCGGACCCTGGCAGCCGGTCCCCAACAACGTCGACAACCTCGGCGTACTCCTCGACATCGACGGACGCACGGTGCAGACCGGGTCGACGGCGGCCATCCTCGGCGACCCCAGACGGGCCCTCGCCGCCGGCATCGCCCTGGCCGACCGGCACGGCCCGGCCCTGAGGGCCGGCTGGATCTTCCTGGCCGGCGCGGCCACCG
>NZ_JBHMIN010000190.1:0-257 GCF_048060215.1 Micromonospora sp. LOL_021
GTGGCGGTCTGGACCGCCGACCAACTCGCCACCTTCCTGGGCGAGGTGACCGACGACTCGCTGTTCGCGTTCTGGTGGCTGACCGCGCTGCGGGGCCTACGGCGTGGTGAGATGTGTGGCCTACGCTGGGTCGACGTCGACCTCGACCAGGGCGTCCTGACGGTCGAACGTAACCGTACGACCGCCGGCTACCACGTCGTCGAGGGCGACCCGAAGACCGCGGCGGGGCGGCGGGCGGTCGCCCTGGACAAACGCAC
>NZ_JBHMIN010000191.1:0-250 GCF_048060215.1 Micromonospora sp. LOL_021
CCCGGTCGGGAATCGTCGACGGGCCGGCGTGGTTGTACATGGTCACGGCGCGCAGCAGCGCACCGCGCCCCCTTCGGGGCGTGCCGGAGCCGCCCGCGAGCCGACATCGCACGTCTGACCCGTACCACCCGGATGACCGTTTACCGCGCACCCGCCCGCCCGTGACCGGTGCGGTGTGCCCCCTCGGCAAAACGGAAGGTGGACCCCCCATGACCACGATCATCACCCGTACCCTGCGTACCAGCCTGCG
>NZ_JBHMIN010000192.1:0-246 GCF_048060215.1 Micromonospora sp. LOL_021
GTCCGGCCAGCGCGGCAACGACACCATCGGCCGACCAAGAAACGTCGACAACCCCGCCAACGAACAATCCATACAATTGTTGCCCCGACCAGACCGCCCCGGACCACCATCATTCACCAACCCACCAAACGGATGCGACGACGGATCCGCACCCACCACAAACCCACCACCCGACCACAACACCGCCTCAAGATCAGCCTGAAAACCCACATCCTCCAACGGCGCCAAATTCAACGGACCAACCGG
>NZ_JBHMIN010000193.1:0-246 GCF_048060215.1 Micromonospora sp. LOL_021
GCGCGAACGTGTCGCAGCCGTGTTTCCAGCCGTGCAGGTCCGCGACGGCGGTGAAGACCTCGAGCGGGGCGTTGCCGGCCCCGGCGCCCATCCCGGCCAGGGAGGCGTCGACCCGGGTGGTGCCGTGCCGCACGGCGACGACGCTGTTCGCCACCCCCAACGAGAGGTTGTGGTGGGCGTGGATACCGATCTGCGTTTGCGGGTCGAGGACCTGCCGGTAGGCGTCGACCCGGGCGGCGACATCCG
>NZ_JBHMIN010000194.1:0-236 GCF_048060215.1 Micromonospora sp. LOL_021
CAGGTCAAGCCCGGTGACACCGTGATCGCTACCGACCCCGAAACCGGCACCACCAGCGTCGAGACCGTCACCGCCACCATCACCGGCGACGGCGTCAAACACCTGGTGAAGATCACCATCGACACCGACGGCCAACACGGCGACGAGGGCGGCGACCCAGACACCACCAACGGCCACAGCGACCCCGGTGTCGCCCAGATCACCGCCACCGACGGACACCCCTTCTGGGTCCCCGA
>NZ_JBHMIN010000195.1:0-227 GCF_048060215.1 Micromonospora sp. LOL_021
ATTCGGACCGGGGCAGCAACTACATGTCGGACGACTACGGCAGAACGCTTCGGGATCTGAGGTTGCGGCGATCTACTGGCCGGACCGGAATTTGTTTCGACAATGCGATGGCGGAATCGTTTTTTGGTGCGCTGAAGAACGAACGCGTGTCGCGTGTGAAGTATCTCACGCGTGAGGCGGCACGCCGGGACGTTACTGCCTACATCGAATTCTGGTACAATCGTCAG
>NZ_JBHMIN010000196.1:0-219 GCF_048060215.1 Micromonospora sp. LOL_021
GTAGAGCACCTCCATGTCCATCGCGGAGAGCAGGCGGGCGGCCTGTTTGGCGACCTTGCCGAAGCCGTAGAGGCCGACGGTCTTGCCGGTGGTTCCCTGGCCCATGAACTGCATGGTCATTTCCTGGAAGAAGCCGTTCGCCCGGCAGAACATGTCGGACTCGTTCACCCGGTACGCGCAGTTGAGTAGCAGCGCCACCATCAACTGCCCGGTGGCGCG
>NZ_JBHMIN010000197.1:0-218 GCF_048060215.1 Micromonospora sp. LOL_021
CGGAGTCGGCCAGGGTGGGCAGGTCCAGTTCGGTGGCGGCCCAGTTCAGGGCGGCGGTGACACCGAGGGTCTGGGCGCAGGTCAGGTCGTGCAGGTGTCCGGGCATCGCCGGTGAGGTCCAGATCGGCAGTCCGTCCGGGCGGGCGACCGCCTGGATGTTCGCGCCGAAGTCGCGGTGCTTTCCGGAGTACCAGGCGTCGATCGTTTCGCCTTTGACG
>NZ_JBHMIN010000198.1:0-217 GCF_048060215.1 Micromonospora sp. LOL_021
GACTGTGGACTGTGTCCCGGACCGTGAAGCGGGCGTTCAGGTACCGCTTCCACCCCACCCCGGAGCAGGCGGCCGAGCTTCGGTGGCGCGACGGCCGCCTCACCCTGGCGAAGATGTACGCACCGTTGGACATCGTGTGGTCCCGACCGCTCCCGCAGGGTGCGGCGCCGTCGACGGTGACGGTGTCGCAGGACCCGGCGGGCCGCTGGTTCGTGTC
>NZ_JBHMIN010000199.1:0-204 GCF_048060215.1 Micromonospora sp. LOL_021
AGGCCGGTGCCCGGATGCGGATTCGCCGGATGACCGCGCCGCCGGACCTGCGTGACTTCGAGCGGGCCGCGCAGCTGCGGGACAAGGAGAACCAGCTCCTCGGCCAGAAGGCGCAGCGGGAGAAGGAGTGGAAGGCCGGCGATCTCGACGTGGTCAGTGAGGTCGACGACGAGCAGATCGCCGAGGTGCTCGGCAACTGGACCG
>NZ_JBHMIN010000200.1:0-201 GCF_048060215.1 Micromonospora sp. LOL_021
GTCCTTCCGTGGATACGTCGGCGTTGCGGCCGGGGAGGAAACGGAACCCCTGCGGAGCAGGGCAGGGAAAGCCGATCCGCCGCCAGGGCGGACCGGCGTCCACCCCACACGCGACCCCATGGCTCACGACCGAATCGCTAGACTGTGGACTGTGTCCCGGACCGTGAAGCGGGCGTTCAGGTACCGCTTCCACCCCACCCC
>NZ_JBHMIN010000201.1:0-201 GCF_048060215.1 Micromonospora sp. LOL_021
CCGGCGACGACAAGCAGACCCTGACCCGACTGCGGATGTTCCTCGACGGCCGACCGTAGCCGCGCCAGGGACACCACAGAGCCTTTTCCAACCTGATCTTGCAGGTCAGAGCGGGCGCAGCGAGCCCGGAGAGCGATGAGGGCGAGGCTCCAGGTAAGACAGCAGTCGACCAAGATCCGATGCCCCGACCGGGAGCCTCGC